>NZ_JAPHNL010000322.1 GCF_026274175.1 Streptomyces beihaiensis | reverse complement strand
CCGCTACGCCGACACGAGCAGCCGCGCGCGCCGCGCCGCCGCGAGCGCCGCCGGGGTGAGCACGGGCCGGGGCACCACGATGCCGCAGCCGGTGCAGACCGGGCCCGAGGGCGGCTCGTGCGCCAGGTCGTGCTGCCATACGAGACGGGTGTCCGCGCACACGGGGCAGCATGCGCCCGGCTCGCGCTCCAGGGCCCTGATGATGCGGCGCAGCACCTCCGCGAGTGGCTCGGACGGGTGCACCGCCGGGTCGTCGCACCACGCCACCCCGCAGCCGCCCCAGGTCAGCCGGTGCCAGTCGTCGAAGCTGGCCGGACGGCGCAGCCCGTCGTGCTTCTCCTTGCGGCGCCGCCGCGCGAAGGCGTCCTCGTACGCGAGCCACACCGCCCGCGCCTCCTCCAGCTCCTCCAGGGCCGCGACCAGGCGCGCCGGGTCGGGGGAGCGGTCCTCGGGACCGAACCCCGCCCGCGAGCAGAGGTGGTCCCAGGTCGCCCGGTGTCCGTAAGGAGCGAATCTCTCCAGGCACTTGCGCAGCGAGTACCGCCGCAGCGCCAGGTCGCTCAACGGGTCGCGCACCTGTCTCGCCAGACTCCGGAATCCGGCCATCGCCCTGCACCTCCGTCACACGTACGCCGGCGTCGCCGTGGTCGAGGAGGCGACGTCGTCGAATAGACGTATCGACACGCGATTCGGATCCCTCGGAACCGTGCCCGGTTGGTCACGTGGTTCCCGACCTCTGTGATGATTCCGAAAACGTGACGCATGTTCATCTTCTGTGGGTGGCTAACCGCCGGTAACCTCCGGCCAACCATCGTCGGGAGGACCAGGCATGCGACGACGCATCCCACGCACCACCCTGCACACAAGGTTCACGAGAAGACGTACGGCCACCGCGGCGCTCGTGCTCACCGCGGGGCTGCTTGCTCCGCTGCCGACGGCCGCGGCCACCGGCATCGGCTCCGGTGCCCGCACCGCGCCCACCGCCACCGCCGCCGCGGACGACTACTGCGGAGGCCAGTGCTCGGACATCCTGCCGCCCGGTGCGAACGGCAGCGCGACGCTGGCCCAGATCCTCGCCGACAAGGCGTTCGGCATCCAGCCCCCGCACGCCGACGACCAGCTCGGCCCCTACGACGCGCTCTCGTCCGGGTACCACGGTCTGACGGACGACACACTCTCGGACTTCTTCACGGATTCCTCCTTCGGTGTCCCGGACGGTCAGGTCGCCTCGGTCATCCACCCTCGCGACGACGTGACCATCACCCGTGACAAGAAGAACGGAATACCCCACATCAAAGGTTCCACGCGCTACGGAACCGAGTTCGGCGCCGGCTACGCCGCAGGTCAGGACCGGCTCTGGCTGATCGACCTGTTCCGCCACATCGGCCGCGGCGAGCTGACCTCCTTCGCGGGCGGCGCCCCCGCCAACCAGGGTCTGGAACAGGAGTTCTGGCCGCAGGCCCCGTACACCGAGAAGGATCTCCAGAAGCAGGTCGACTTCATCAAGGAGCACGGCGGCGCCCGCGGCAAGCAGGCCATGGCGGACGCCCAGGCATACATCGACGGCCTCAACGCCTACCGCGAACAGGCCAAGAACGGGCGCTACTTCCCCGGCGAGTACGTCCTCACCGGAAAGATCGACGCCATCACGAACGCCGGGGAGATCCAGCCGTTCAAGGTCACCGACATGATCGCGCTCGCCTCGGTGGTCGGAGGGCTGTTCGGCAACGGCGGCGGGGGCGAGGTCGGCCAGGCGCTCTCCCTGCTCAAGGCACAGGAGAGGTACGGCGTCGAGAAGGGCACCGCCGTCTGGGAGTCCTTCCGCGCGCGCAACGACCCCGAGGCGGTCACCACCGTCCACGACGGCACCCGCTTCCCCTACGGCGGAAAACCGGCCCACGCGCGCGGGCTCGCCATGCCCGACAAGGGATCGGTCGAGAAGGAACAGCTGGTCTACGACCGGACCGGTTCCGCCGCGGCGCGGACCACGGCCGCGCCGCAGACCACGGCCGCGACGGTGCCCAAGGCGCCGGTGAAGGCCCCTCAGAGGCTGAAACCGCTCCAGGGCATGAACGACGGCGGAGTGCTGCCCGCCGACCTGTTCCGCACCCCGATGACCCGCAAGGGCATGTCCAACGCCCTGCTGGTCTCCGGCGCGCACACCGCGTCCGGCCACCCGGTCGCCGTCTTCGGCCCGCAGACCGGCTACTTCGCGCCACAACTGCTGATGCAGGAGGAACTGCAGGGCCCCGGCATCAGCGCGCGCGGCGTCTCCTTCGCGGGCGTCGGCATGTACGTACAGCTCGGCCGCGGACAGGACTACGCCTGGTCGGCCACGTCGGCGGGGCAGGACATCACCGACACGTACGCGGTGAGACTGTGCGAGCCGGACGGCTCCACCCCGACCAAGCACTCGGACCACTACATGTACCACGGCACCTGCACCCCGATGGAGAAACTGGAGCGCACCAACTCCTGGAAGCCGACGGTCGCCGACTCCACCGCGGCCGGCTCCTACCGGATGCAGGTCTTCCGCACGAACTACGGCATCGTCACCCACCGCGCGACCGTCGGCGGCAAGCCCGTCGCCTACACCTCGCTGCGCTCCACCTACCGCCACGAGGTCGACTCGATCATCGGCTTCCAGATGCTGAACGACCCGACGTTCGTCAAGGACGCCAAGACGTTCCAGCAGGCGGCCCAGCACATCAGTTACACGTTCAACTGGTTCTACGCCGACGCGCACGACATCGCGTACTACAACAGCGGCGCCGACCCGGTGCGCGCCGACGGCGTCGACATGTCGCTGCCCGTGATGGCGGAGAAGGCGTACGAGTGGAAGGACTTCGACCCGACGAACAACACGGCGGCCTACACCCCGCCGTCCCAGCACCCCAACTCGGTCGACCAGGACTACTACATCTCCTGGAACAACAAGCAGGCCCCCGGCTTCTCCTCGGCCAACTTCAGCCTCGGCGCCGTGCACCGCGCGAATCTCCTCGACGAGCGGGTGAAGAAGCTGACCGAGCGGGGCGGCGTCACCCGCGCCTCGCTCACCCGTGCGATGGAGGAGGCCGCGGTCACCGACCTGCGCGGCGAGCGGGTGCTGCCGACGATCCTCAAGGTCATCCGCAGCGCGCCGGTCACCGACCCCGCCCGGGAGAAGGCCGTCGAGCAGCTGGAGGCATGGGCCAAGGACGGCGCACAGCGCAACCAGACGTCGGCCGGGTCGAAGACGTACGCGCACCCGGACGCCGTCCGCATCATGGACGCGTGGTGGCCGAAGCTCGTCCGCGCCGAGTTCCAACCGGGGCTCGGCAGTGCCCTCTACCAGGCACTGACCGGGGAGCTGACGGTCGACGAGTCGCCGTCGGCGGGGCACGGGCCGACCGGCGCGCATGCCGGGTCGTCGTTCCAGTACGGCTGGTGGGGGTATGTCGACAAGGACCTGCGGACGGTGCTCGGCGAACCCGTGAAGGGCAAGCTGGGCGAGGCGTACTGCGGCTCCGGTGACCTGCCCGCCTGCCGGGACGTGCTCCTGAGCACGCTCGCCGAGGCGGCGGCCGAGCCCGCGACCACCGTCTACCCGGGGGACAGCTCCTGCGCCGCCGGTGACCAGTGGTGCGCGGACAGCATCGACCAGCGCCCGCTCGGCGGGATCACCCACCGCGCGATCCAGTGGCAGAACCGTCCCACCTACCAGCAGGTGGTCGAGTTCCCGCGCCACCGGTGACCCCTCAGGGGTGCGGGATCGTCCGGCACGTGCCGGACGGCCCCGCGCCCGGCGCCGCCGCTCAGTCGGTGATCCGGCCCGCCCGCAGCACCACCCGCGCCAGTTCCGGATGGCAGATGTCGCTGTGGGCGCCCGACGGGGGGCCGCCGCGCCGGACCACCTGCGCGGCGTCCACGCTCACGCACCCCGTCGCCGGGAGCCCGTGGCGCAGCGCCCCGGCCAGGTCCACGCGCGGCGTGTCGGGCACCCCGCGCACCCCGTCGTGGCCGATGGCGCCCCAGCGTGCCCCCAGGTCCAGGAGGCCCTGGTCCAGGAGACCGCGGTCCTCACCGGCGAGGCGGGAGGCCAGCGGGTACCAGACGGCCAGCGCCGTGTCGTAGTGCGAGTAGCACGCCACCAAGGGCCCCTCGATCCGGTGCTGGCGGCCGTGCAGCACCCCGCGCGGCGCGAACGCGTAGTGCGAGAAGGCGCCTTCGAGGAGCGTCACCGACCGCACGTCGGCCGCGTCGTCGGGGAGTCCGGCGAGCGCGAACGACACCAGGCGCGCCCCGAAGCTGTGCCCCACCAGGTGCACCCGGACGCCGGGCGCCTCCCGCGCCAGGCGTCCCAGCGTGGCACCGAGCCCGGCCCGACCGACCTTCCCCGCGCGCCGCTTCATCGTGTAGTACGTGGCCTGCCGCATCAGTTCACGGGCGCCGTGCCACGCCTTGACCAGGCCGCCGGGCAACCGGAACGACTCGGCCGCGGGGCCCTGGGCTGCCGCCGTCAGCGTCCGCTCCAGCGTGTCGGCGAACTCCAGGCACACCGCGCGCGTGTCCTGCCCGAACATCGCGGGCCGCGCCCCGTCGCGTGCCTCGTCCTCGGTGTCCCAGGCGTACTCGGTGTCGGTCCCGGCACCGGTCAGGCGCCGCAGCAGAGCCCCGAACGCGGCGAACGCCTCGTCGTCGTCCGGCTGTTCGTCGAGGAGTGCGGCAAGCCGGTCGACGACGTCGCCCCGGTCGGGGAACGCGGCGTGCAGCGCGCGCAGCGTGCCGGGATCGAGCGCGATCGGCGGCGCGACGGCCGACGGCGCGACCGCCGACGGATGGAAGTCGGGGATCGGCTCGTCCGCGAACATCATGGACGGCCACAGCACGCCCACGTACCCGATCCGGGCATCGGGGGCCAGCGAGGGGAACGGCGCGTAGAACCGGTCGTACAGGCGGGTCGCGGTGGACGGTTCGTTGTTCCAGCCGTGCGCGAAGACGACCAGGTCGTGTACGTCCTGCTCGCGCACCTCGCGCAGCAGCCGGTCGCGGCGCGCGGGGTCCGGGTCCCCGTCGGTGTCGAACTCCAGCTCCCAATACGGACGTACGTGGACGTGCGGTGCAGCGGCCATGGCCCACTCCCGTGAAGGTCGTAGTGCGGTGTCCCGCATCGTCCTGCCGCTCACCGGGCTTGACCAGCACTCCGGCACGCACCGGGCTACGGGTACGTCAGGTACCGCCGCCGCACCGCCCGGAACGCGGCCAGCTCCTCGTGCCAGGCGGCCACCACCTCGTCCGGCGAGGCGCCCGCGTCGATCATGGTGCGCACCCGTGCGGAACCCGTGAGCTTGTCGATCCAGTGGTCCGCGCGCCAGGCGAAGCCGCTCCACACGGACCGGGCGGTCACCAGGAGCGCGATGCCCGTGCGCACCGGCTGGTACGCGTCCCGGTCGTGGACGTGGATCTGCACCCCGCCGACCGTCTTGCCCGTGAACTTGGAGAACGTCGGGGTGAAGTACGCCTCCCGGAAGTACACACCGGGCAGGCCGAGACCGTTCGCCGCGGCGGCCCACCGCGCGTCGACCCCCTCCGCGCCGAGCAGCTCGAACGGGCGCGTCGTGCCCCGCCCCTCCGACAGGTTGGTGCCCTCGAACAGGCAGGTGCCGGAGTACACCAGAGCCGTGTCCGCGGTCGGCATGTTCGGGCTCGGCGGCACCCACGGCAGCCCTGACGCGTCGTAGAAGTCGCGGCGCCGCCACCCCGACATCCCGACGGTGTCCAGTCTCACCGGACGCTCCAGATATTCGCCGTTGAACAGGCGGGCCAGCTCGGCCACCGTCATACCGTGCGCCTGCGCGATCTCGCGGCGGCCCACGAACGACGCGAACTCCTTGCGCAGCACCGGCCCGTACGCGTCGCGGCCGGTCACCGGGTTGGGGCGGTCAAGGACGACGAACCGTTTACCCGCCCGCCGCGCCGCGCCCATGCAGTCGTACAGCGTCCAGATGTACGTGTAGAAGCGGGCGCCGACGTCCTGGATGTCGAAGACGACCGTGTCGACGCCCGACTCCGTGAAGACGTCGGCCAGCTTCCGGCCGCTCCTCCCGTACGTGTCGTAGACCGGCAGGCCGGTCGCGGGATCGGTGTAGCGGCCCTGCGAGCCGCCCGCCCGCGCGGTCCCGCGGAAACCGTGCTCGGGGCCGAACACCGCGGTCAGGCGTACGCGTTCGTCCGCGTGCATCACGTCGACGATGTGGCGGACGTCGTGCGTGACGCCCGTCGGGTTGGTGACGACGCCTACCTTGTCGCCGTCGAGCAGCGCGTATCCGTCGGCCGCGAGCCGCTCGAAGCCGGTCCGCACCCGCCTGCCGCGGGGCTCGGGGGCGGCCTGCGCGCCGGTGCCGCCCGCGGCCAGCACGCCGCCCGCCGCGCCCGCGCTCGCCGCGAGCAGCCCTCGTCTGGACACGTTCATGCGCGAACCTCCGTGATCGCCGTCGGACGGACCCTGGCCCGGCCACGCACGGTAGTCCCGTGATCACCGCCGGGGGGTGAACCGGGAGCGAATCCGGGAACGCGTCGCGCGCCGATCTTGTCCGGTGCAGCCCTTCCCTCGCGACATACCGACTGGTTAGTCTGCCAGGGAAACCGAGCCGTGTAGCGCGTCGCGTCGAAGGAGACCGATGGTGGAGAACCCACAGGGACTGCCGAACGGACTGCCCAAGGCACCGGCCGACGGACTGCGGGGCCAGTGCGTCGTCGTCACGGGCGCGGGCGGCGGCATCGGGGCCGCGCTCGCGCGCCGGTTCGCCGCCGAAGGCGCCCGTATCGTCGTCAACGACCTGGACGCGAAGAAGGCCGAGGCGGTCGCCGCCGAGATCGGCGCGACGGCCCTGCCCGGAGACGCCTCCGCGATCGTCTCCGACGCCCGCGACGCCCTCGGCGGCACCGTCGACGTCTACTGCGCCAACGCGGGCCTCGCCTCCGGCGGCACCGAGGCCGCCGACGAGCAGGTGTGGGCCGCCGCCTGGGACGTCAACGTGATGGCCCATGTGCGCGCCGCGCACGCCCTGCTGCCCGACTGGCTGGAGCGCGGCGGCGGCCGCTTCGTCTCCACCGTCTCCGCCGCCGGACTGCTCACCATGGTCGGCGCCGCGCCCTACAGCGTGTCCAAGCACGGCGCGTACGCGTTCGCCGAATGGCTCTCGCTCACCTACCGCCACCGCGGCCTCAAGGTCCACGCGATCTGCCCGCAGGGCGTACGCACCGACATGCTCACCGCCGCCGGAACCGCCGGGGAGCTGATCCTCGCGCCGACCGCCGTCGACCCCGAGGACGTCGCCGACGCGCTGTTCGCCGGGATCGCCGACGACCGGTTCCTGATCCTGCCGCACCCGGAGGTGGCCACCTACTACGCGGCCCGCGCGGCCGACCCCGAGGGCTGGCTGACCGGCATGAACCACCTCCAGCAGAAGTGGGAGGCCGCACAGTGACCGAGTCGATCTATGCCGCCCGGCCCTGGCTCGCCGTCCTCGACGACGCGCAGAAGGCCCCCGTCACCCCTCCCGCCACCGTTGTGCACACATTCGCCGACGCGGTCCGCCGCGCCCCCGGTCACCCCGCCCTCGCCTACTTCGACGGCCGCCTGACCTACGCGGAGGTGGACGCCCTGTCCGACTCCGTCGCCGGTCACCTCGCCGCGCGGGGGCTTGCCCGCGGCGAGCGCGTCGCGATCCTGCTGCAGAACTCGCCGCACTTCGTGCTCGCGCTGCTCGGCGCGTTCAAGGCCGGTGCGGTCGTCGTCCCCGTCAATCCGATGTACAAGGCGGGCGAGGTGCGGCACGTGCTGCACGACGCCGAGGTGAGCGCGCTCGTCTGCTCGGACCGGGCCTGGGAGTCGTATCTGCGCGAGTGCGCCGCCGACTCGCCCGTGCGGATCGCCCTGACCGCCTGCGAGCTCGACCTCCAGACCCGCACCGACGCCCGCGTGCTGGCCTTCGAGCGGGTCACGCCGCCCGCGAGGGACGCCGACGACCTCGTGACCATCGCCCGCCAGGGCCACCGCGCGCCCGCCGGACGCGACCTCACCGGCGACGACATCGCCCTGATCAGCTACACCTCCGGCACCAGCGGCACCCCGAAGGGCGCCACCAACCTGCACCGCAACATCACCTACAACGCCGAACGCCAGCGCACCGGCCTCGGCGTGCCCGAAGGCGGCACGTACTTCGCGCTCGCCCCGCTCTTCCACATCACCGGGATGGTCTGCGAACTCGTCGCCTCCTTCGCCAACGCCGGCACCCTCGCCCTGGCCTACCGCTTCGAACCGGGCGTCGTCCTCGACGCGTTCGCCGAGCACCGGCCCGCCTACACGGTCGGCCCGTCCACCGCCTTCATGGCCCTCGCCGCCCAGCCGCAGGCCACCCCTGACCACTTCGCCTCCTTCCACGCCATAGGGTCGGGCGGCGCCCCGGTGCCGCCCGCCCTGGTGGAGAGGTTCCGCGCGGCCTTCGGCCCGTACATCCACAACGGCTACGGCCTGACCGAGTGCACCGCCCCGTGCGCCGCCGTGCCGACCGGCGTCGAGGCGCCCGTCGACCCGGTCTCCGGCACCCTCGCCGTCGGCGTCCCCGGACCCGACGCGGTCGTCCGGATCGTCGACGACCTCGGCCGGGAGGTGCCCTTCGGCGAGCACGGCGAGATCGTGGTGCGCGGCCCCCAGGTCGTGCCCGGCTACTGGCGCCGCCCCGAGGCCACCGCCGAGACGTTCCCCGACGGCGAGCTGCGCACCGGCGACATCGGCTTCATGGATTCCCACGGCTGGCTCTACGTCGTCGACCGCAAGAAGGACATGATCAACGCCTCCGGGTTCAAGGTCTGGCCCCGTGAGGTGGAGGACGTCCTCTACACCCACCCCGCCGTGCGCGAGGCGGCCGTCGTGGGCGTGCCGGACGCCTACCGCGGCGAGACCGTGAAGGCGTACGTCAGCCTGCGCCCGGGGGCCGAGGCCGCCCCCGCCGACCTGGCCGCCTACTGCAAGGAACGGCTCGCCGCGTACAAGTACCCGCGCGAGGTGGAGGTCCTGGGCGAGCTGCCCAAGACGGCGAGTGGGAAGATCCTCCGACGGGAACTGCGTTCCCCGAAGGCGTAGCGCCGGGAAGCGGCGCACCACGCACATCGCATCACAGACATCGCATCAGCGACACGGACAGGCAGGTGGCGGCAGTGGCCAGGACGACGACGGACGGCAGCGAGACCCCCGTTCCGCAGCGACTCCTCGCGGCCGCCACCCGGCTGTTCGCCGACCGAGGCTACGACCGCACGTCGGTGCAGGAGATCGTGGAGGCGGCGGGCGTCACGAAGGGCGCGCTCTACCACTACTTCGGGTCCAAGGAGGACCTGCTTCAGGAGGTGTACGCGCGCGTGCTCCGCCTCCAGCAGGAGCGGCTCGACATGTTCGCGGAGCAGGACGCCCCGGTCGAGCGGCGACTGCGCGACGCCGCCGCCGACGTCGTCGTCACCACGATCGAGAACCTCGACGACGCGGCGATCTTCTTCCGCTCCATGCACCACCTCAGCCCCGAGAAGAACAAGCAGGTACGGGCCGAGCGGCGCCGCTACCACGAGCGGTTCAGGGCGCTGATCGAAGAGGGCCAGAAGAAGGGCGTCTTCACCACCGACACCCCCGCCGACCTGGTCGTCGACTACCACTTCGGCTCGGTCCACCACCTGTCGACCTGGTACCGGCCGGACGGCCCGCTCACGCCGCAGCAGCTGGCCGACCAGCTGGCGGACCTGCTGCTGCGGGCGCTGCGGCCCTGACGCGCGGGGAACCGCGCGACCGGCCACGACGAACCCGCACCCGGCAACGCCTCAGAGGAAGCGCTTGAGCTCCCGTCGCGCGAGCGACCGCTGGTGCACCTCGTCCGGTCCGTCGGCCAGGCGCAGCGTCCTCGCCCCGGCCCACAGCTCCGCCAGCGGGTAGTCCTGGGAGACCCCGCCCGCGCCGTACAGCTGCACCGCCTTGTCGATGATGTCGACGACGGTCCGCGGCGTGGCGATCTTGATCGCCTGGATCTCCGTGTGGGCGCCCCGGTTGCCGACCGTGTCCATCAGCCACGCCGTCTTCAGGACGAGCAGACGCAGCTGCTCGACCGCGACCCGCGCGTCCGCGATCCACTCCTGCACCACGCCCTGCTGGGCGAGCGGCTTGCCGAAGGCCGTGCGGCCCACGGCCCGGCGGCACATCAGCTCGACGGCCCTTTCGGCCATGCCGATCAGCCGCATGCAGTGGTGGATCCGGCCGGGGCCGAGCCGGGCCTGCGCGATGCCGAAGCCGCCGCCCTCCTCGCCGATGAGGTTGCTCGCCGGCACGCGCGCGTGGTCGAAGACGACCTCCGCGTGCCCGCCGTGCCAGTGGTCCTCGAACCCGTACACCCGCATGGCCCGCCGGACCTCGACACCCGGGGTGTCGCGCGGGACGAGCACCATCGACTGCTGGCGGCGGATGTCGGGCCCGTCCGGGTCGGTCTTGCCCATCACGATGAAGATCTTGCAGTTCGGGTTCATGGCGCCCGAGATGTAGAACTTGCGGCCGGTGACGACGTAGTCGTCGCCGTCGCGCTCGATGTGCGTCGTGATGTTGGTGGCGTCCGACGAGGCCACCTCCGGCTCGGTCATCGCGAACGCCGAGCGGATCTCCCCGGCGAGCAGGGGGTCGAGCCACTGCTTCTTCTGCTCGTCCGAGCCGAACTGGGCGAGCACCTCCATGTTCCCGGTGTCCGGCGCCGCGCAGTTCAGCGCGGTGGGTGCCAGCTGCGGGGAGCGGCCGGTGATCTCCGCGAGCGGGGCGTACTGGAGGTTGGTCAGGCCCGCACCGTGCTCGTCGTCCGGCAGGAACAGGTTCCACAGGCCCTGCCTGCGGGCCTCGGCCTTGAGTTCCTCGATCACGGCCGGGGTCTGCCACGGCGAGTCGAGCCCGGCGCGCTGCTCGGCGGCGACGGCCTCGGCCGGGTACACGTGCTCGTCCATGAAGGTGAGCAGCCGCCCGCGCAGTTCCTCGGTGCGGGCGTCGAATGCGAAGTCCATGAGGGGATCAGCCTTCCTTGAGGTCCTGGAGGGTGGTGAGGCCGCGTTCGATGAAGACCGGCACCAGCTCTCCGATCCGGTCGAAGCCGGCGCCGACGGTCTGGCCGAGCGTGTAGCGGTAGTGGATGCCCTCGAGGATCACGGCGAGCTTGAACCAGGCGAACGCCGTGTACCAGGCGATGGCGGAGACGTCCCGTCCCGAGCGTGCCGCGTACCGCTCGACGAGCTCGGTGGCGTCCGGATGGCCGGGCGCCCCGGCCGTCGTGGAGATGGGGGAGCCCGGCAGCTCCAGCCTCGCGCTGTACATCACCAGCAGGCCGACATCGGTGAGCGGGTCGCCGAGCGTGGACATCTCCCAGTCGAGCACCGCCTTGATGCGGTCGCCGGCGACCCCGTCCACGACGTCATGGCCCACCAGCACGTTGTCGAGCCGGTAGTCGCCGTGCACGATCGTCGGCGCGGGGGAGGCGGGCAGCGCACGGCCGAGCGCGGCGTGCAGCTCGTCGACACCGGCGAGCTCACGCCCGCGCGAGGCGTCGAGCTGCTTGCCCCAGCGGCGCAGCTGCCGGTCCAGGAAGCCCTCGGGGCGTCCGAAGTCGCCGAGCCCCACCGCGGCCGGGTCCACGGCGTGCAGGTCGACGAGCGTGTCCACCAGCGCGAGCACGGCCGCGCGGGTGCGTTCGGGGCCGATCGAGGCGAGCTGCTCGGCGGTCCGGTACGGCGTGCCGTCCACGAACTCCATGACGTAGAACGGGGCGCCGAGCACGCTCTCGTCCTCGCACAGCAGGACCGGCTCGGGCACCGGCACGTCCGTCGGGTGCAGCGCCGCGATCACCCGGTGCTCGCGCCTCATGTCGTGCGCGGTGGCCAGTACGTGGCCGAGCGGCGGCCGCCGCACCACCCACCGCGAGGTCCCGTCGCCCACCTCGTACGTGAGGTTGGAGCGCCCGCCCTCGATGAGGCGCCCGGTCAGCGGTCCGCTCAGCAGGCCCGGCCGCACGTGGTCGAGGTGGGCGCGGAACGCGTCGAGGTCGAGACCTGGGGGGTGACTCATCGCGGGTCCTTCCGGGGTGGGCTGCTGCCAGCTCATCATGCCGACTGGTCGGTATGTCGTCCAGTGCTTCGCGGAAACGTGATCGTTCCCACGCTGCCCTGCCGGGGCGGCAAACGGAAGGCCCGGCACCCTCGCGGGATGCCGGGCCTGCGGTCGGGGCGCAGGGCCGGAGGGAGGTGTCAGTGGTCGTCCCAGTGCCCGTCGTGGGCCGCGTGCCGATGTCCGTCGTGGAGGTAGTCGACATGGTCGCCGTGCGGCACGCCCGTGTGCCCGCAGCCCTCGCCGTGCTGGTGCTCGTGGCGCTCGTGCGCGGCATGGCCGCTCGGTTCGCACTCGTCCCAGTGGTCGCCGTGGCGACGGTGCAGATGCCCGTCGTGCGCGTAGTCGACGTGGTCGCCGTGCGGCACCTCCTGGTGCCCGCAGGCCGGGCCGTGCGCGTGCTCGTGGGTGGGGTGCTCGTGATGGAGGGTGGTCATGTGGCTCACCTTCGGTGACGTCCGTAGCTGCCCCTGCCAGGCTAGTCCGTCATGCGTGGTTCATCCTGATGTGCGAGCCGCCCGCCTTGAAGGTGACGCGCCTTCCACCGCTCGTACGCCGCGAGCCCGTCCGGCGTCCACTCCCACTCGGTCAGGCGCCGCTCCAGCTCGTCGGGGCCCAGGAACCCGTACCAGTCGATCTCCTCGGCCTGCGGGCGGACCGGGAGGGCGCAGGTGACCTCGTAGACGGCCGACCACCAGGAGTGGCCCGCGCCGTCGTCGTACAGGAACCTGAACAGCGGCACGGGCTGCGGGAGCCCGCTGACCCCGAGCTCCTCCTCCGCCTCCCGGAGCGCGGCCTGGTCGTACGTCTCCCCGGCGCCCACCACTCCGCCGACGAACATGTCGTACCGGCCCGGATAGACGAGCTTCGTGGGGGTCCTGCGGTGCACGAAGACGCGGCCGAGCGGGTCGCGGGCCAGGATGAACGCGCAACGATGCCGCAGGCCCTCCGCGTAGGCGCGGCCGCGTGGGGCCTGGGCCACGACGTGGTCGTGCTCGTCGACGATGTCGAGGATCTCGTCAGCGGGTGAAGTCATGCGGGGAGGCTACGCGTCATGGCGGGCGGGTTCCCGTCGGGTGCGGGTCGCGTCGTGGCCGGTCGCGCCCCGCGGCCGCCGCACGACAGGACGCACCCGCCCCGACGGACGCTCCGAACCCTAGACGCCCACCCCGACCCGATCCGGCCCCCGCGCGGCCGTGCCCGGCGGCATGGCCGGGTGCAGGCCGAGCAGTACGATGCCCACCACGATCCCGGCGAGCCCGGCCGCCTCCCAGGCCAAGGCACCCGCATCGGTACGCAGCTGGTCGCCGAGGAACCCGACGCCGCACGCGATCCCGGCGAGCGGCTGCGCGGCGGTCAGCGCCGGCAACGACATCCGCAGCGGCGCCGTCTCGAAGGCGCTCTGCACCAGGACGAGTCCCGTCACTCCCAGCGCGAACACCGTGTAAGGCTGCCACCCCGTGAACAGGGCCGCCCAGCCGCCGGAGGAGAGCCGCTGCCCGCTCACCCGGGTCAGCGCGTCCTGCACTCCGTACAGCATCCCGGCGGCGAGGGCCAGCAGCGCCGGGCCCGCGCTCAGCCGTGAGCGTTTGGCGAACGCGGTGAGAACGAGCGCCCCGCTGATCATCGCCCCGATGATCAGCCAGTGCCGCAGCGGATCGGTCACCGCGCTGCCGCCACGCGGCTGACCGGCGACGATGAACGCGCTCACACCGCCCGCGAGCAGCGCGAGCCCGGCCCAGCCCTGCCGGCCGAGCGGCTGCCGGGTCTGTCGCCGGGACAGCGCCAGGGCGAACAGAAGGTTCGTGGCGAGGAGCGGCTCCACCTGGGAGAGCTCGCCCTGGCCGAGGGCGAGCGCGCCGAGCGCCATGCCGCAGACCATGAAACCTGTCCCCGCCAGCCAGCGCGGCACCCGCATCAGGTCGAGCAGCAGCCTGAGGGAGAGGAAGTCGCCCAGCGGCGCATGACGTGCCGCGTTCTGCTGGAGGACGAAGCCGACACCCAGGCAGAGCGCCGCGCTCACGGCGAGACAGAGGACGAGGACCGACACGCTGTGCACCTCGGACTGCTGCGGGACGGGCAGGGACCGGTACCGCTGAGGGTAGCGCTCCGCGGCCCCGGCCGCCCCATGAGTGCGCCGGCCGCCCGCGACTCCCGCGGGTCCCGTCCCCGCCCCTCGCGCCGCCGTCCCCACGCCCCGTCGGACCGGGAACTCGCCCACGCGTGTCAGCATCACAACTCGTCACCGAGTGGCGGAAATTGACTGGTTCATGGTCACAACTAGACGGGTTGGGGGTTGAGTTGGGTCAGGTTGGCGTCCGCGTGGTCTTGACGCGGAGCGGCCGGTACCGGTTTGCTGTGCGTGATCGTCCGCTCGCGTCTCAAGTTGAAAAGTCGAAGAGGAACAGTTGCGGTGCCCCCACCTCCGCCCCCCTTCGGGCGTCCCCGCAGGAAGCCCGCGTACACCTTCGACCCCGCACTCGACGACACCGACCTGGTGGCCGCCCGCTCCGCCCTCGCCCAGGGCCGCTGGAGCGAGGCACGCGAACTCCTCGCCGCCACCGGCGACGACTGGGACCGGCGCGGCCACCGCCTCATGGGCCTCGCGCACGAGCCGACCGCGGGGGCCTGGGCCGATGACTGGCGGCTCGTCGAACCCGAGTCGGCGGACGCGGCCGTGCTCGTCGCCTGCGCCGCCGTGCAGCGCGCCGTCGCCGGGCGCGCCCGCCCCGACCGGGCCAGGGACGCCTGTCTGGACGCCGCGTCCCTCGTGCCGCAGGACCCCACGCCCTGGCTCGCACTGCTCCGCCTGGAGCGGACCGTGGGCCGCGAGGAAGACGTCGTACGGCTCTTCGACGAGGTTCGCGTCCGGCATCCGACGCACCACCACGCCCACCACCTGATGGTCGCCCGGCTCGCCGAGCGCCGCGCGGACGCCGGACAGGACCCGCTGCACGAGGTGTACGACTTCGGCGCCTGGGCCGCCGAGCAGGCCCCGGCCGGCTCGCCGCTCGCCGCCCTGCCCGTCGTCGCGCACGCCGAGCGCTACCGCGTGCTCGCCCGCGCCGGATTCCTGCCGCCCGACGCGAAGGCATCCGGCCACTGGACGGGGCGGCGCGCCCGCGTGGCGCTGAAGGCCGCCTTCGACTGGTGGCTGGAGTGGGGCGAGACGCACAGCCGCGCCGGGTCCGCGCAGGCGCACCCGCGCGCCCGCATCGACCTGAACTACCTCGCCCACGCCAAGTACTGCGAGGGCCGCCCCGCCGAGGCCGCCGCCCTCTTCCACCGCATCGGTCCGCACCGCACCCCCGACCCCTGGTCGTACCCGGACCGGGACCCGTACGAAGCGTTCAGCGCCGCACGCGGCGCCGCGCTCGGCTCGGCCTAGCACGCCCCGCCCCGACCACTCAGCCACCGACCGGACACCAGCGAAAGGGACGCCCCCCCATGACCACGGGCAGTTCGCAGACCACGGAGAGTTCGCAGCCCGGCGCGGAGCCGGGTATCAACACCTACCTGGGCGAGGAGGGCGCGCTGCGCGCCGGACGCCTCGGCACGGCGGGGCTGCTGCTCTCCGTGCTCGCCGCGACCGGGCCGCTGCTCGTCGTCGCGGGCGTCATGCCGACGACGTTCGCCGTCATGGGCGTCGTCGGCCAGCCACTGCTCTTCCTGATCCTGGGCGCCGTGCTCGCCCTGTTCAGCGTCGGCTACGCGGAGATGAGCCGGCACGTGCACAACGCCGGTGCCTTCTACGCCTACATATCCCGCGGCCTCGGCCCGACCGCCGGCGCCGCCGCGGCCCTGGTCGCGCTCGTCGCGTACAGCCTGATGCAGGTCGGCATCTACGGTCTGTTCGGCTTCGAGGTCTCCGGGCTCGCCGAGCGGTACCTGTCCCTCGACATCGCCTGGTGGGTGCCCGCGCTGCTCGCGCTCGTCGCCGTCGCCGTGCTCGGCCTGCTCAAGATCGACGTGAACGCCAAGGTGCTCGGTGTGCTGCTGCTCATCGAGGTCGCCGTCGTGGTCGTCTTCGACATCGCCGCCGTCGCCGACCCCGGCGCCCAGGGCCTGTCCCCGCACGCCTTCGACCCCGGCACGCTCTCCGGCGTGGGCCTGGGCACCGCGCTGTGCTTCTGCGTCGCCGGGTTCATCGGGTTCGAGCAGGCGCCGGTGTACGCGGAGGAGACCAGCAGGCCGCACATCCTCGTTCCGCGTGTCATGTTCCTGGCGGTCGGTGGGGTCGCCGTCTTCTTCGCGCTCAGCTCGTGGGCGATCACCGTCGCCGCCGGGCCGTCCCACGTCGTCGGCGCCGCGCGGAAGCAGTCCGCGGGGCTGCTGTTCGGACTGACCCAGGACCGGCTCGGCTCGACCTTCACCGACGTCGTCCACGTCCTGTTCGTCACCGGCATGTTCGCGGCGCTGCTCAGCTTCCACAACGTGGTGGCGCGCTACGCCTTCGCGATGGGCCGCGAAGGGCTGCTGCCGCGTGCCTTCGGCCGCACCAGCGAGTCCAGCGGCGCGCCCGGCACCGGCTCGGTCCTCCAGTCGGTGATCTCGCTCGCCGTGGTCGCCGTCTTCGCGTTCACCGACGACGGCCCGCACGGCGATCCGACCGCCCCGGTCCTGCACCTGTTCACGTGGGGCGGCAACATCGGCGCGCTCGGCGTCATCCTGCTGATGGCCACCGCGTGCCTGGCCGTCATCGTCTTCTTCGTCAAGCGGGGTGCCGCCGCCGCGCAGGCGTGGCGGCTCGTCGCCTCGGGCGTCGCGGGCCTGGCGCTGCTCGTCATCGCCGGGTACACGGTCAAGGACGTCGACGTACTCGTCGGCTCGGGCCCCGACTCCGCGCTCAACTGGATACTGCCCGGCATCATCGCCCTCGCCGCGGTCGCCGGAGTGGTCCACAGCCTCGTCCTGCGCTCCCGCGACCCCGAGGCGCACGCCCGGATCGGGCTCGGCAACGAGGCGTTCCAGCTGGAGAAGCGGGCGGGCTGACAGCGGGCCCGGGGTGCGGCCAGCGGGCCTGGGGCGCGGCCGAAGATGACGAAACGCTGACGGAACCCGGCCCGCCCTGGCCCCCGCCCCGCCCACGTGCTCGAATCGAGGCGTGACAGACAGCGAAACCGGTGCCCCGGTCGGGCGCCGCGTCGTCCTCGGCATGCTGGGCGCGGGAGCGCTCACCGTGGCCGCGGCCCCGCACCTCCAGAGCGTCGTGGACGCCGTCGTCGGCGGCGCCGCGGACAAGGACCCCACCGGCCTGACCGGACTGCTTCCGGGCAGCGGCGGATTCCGGTTCTACTCCGTCGCCGCGTCCGTGCCGCACCGCTCGGCGGCCGACTACCGGCTCAGCGTCGACGGCCTGGTCGACCGCCCCGCCACGTACACGCTGGCGCGACTGCGGGCGCTGCCCAGGACCCGGGTGGTCCGCGACGTCCAGTGCGTCACGGGCTGGCGGGTGCCGGACACGCCCTTCGAAGGCGTACGGCTCTCCCACCTCCTGGACGCCGCGGGCGTGCGCCCCGGCGCCAAGGCCGTCCGCCTGACCTGCTTCGACGGCACGTACACGGAGAGCCTCACGCTCGACCAGGCGCGCCGCCCCGACGTCCTCGTGGCGCTGCGGATGCGGGACAAGGACATCGGCCACGCGCACGGCGGCCCGGTCCGCCTCTACGTGGCGCCCATGTACTTCTACAAGTCGGCCAAATGGCTCTCGGGCATCACGGTCACCGACCGCGTGCGCCCCGGCTACTGGGAGGAGCGCGGCTATGACGTCGACGCCTGGGTCGGCCGCTCCAACGGGCGAGACGATGCACCCACCAGCTGACACCGCCACGCCACTGCCCGCACGTGTGCGGCGGTTCACCCGCTCCGAACGCTGGGTGCACCGTGCCACCGCGACCCTCATGGGCGTCTGCGTCGTCACGGCGGCCTGCCTGTACCTGCCGCGGCTCGCGGAGCTCGTCGGGCGCCGCGAACTCGTCGTCACGGTCCACGAGTGGGCGGGGCTCCTGCTGCCCGCGCCCTTCCTGCTCGGTCTCGCCTCCCGTGCCTTCCGCCGCGACCTGCGCCGCCTCAACCGCTTCGCGCCCTACGACAAGGTGTGGCTGCGGGCCGTGGTGCGGCGGCGGCCGGGGCGGCCCGCGGGCAAGTTCAACGCGGGGCAGAAACTGTGGGCGGCGTGGCTGGCCGGCGCCGTGCTGGTGATGCTCGGCACCGGGCTGCTCATGTGGTTCACGCACCTGGCGCCCGTGGCCTGGCGCACCGGCTCCACCTTCGTGCACGACTGGCTGGCGCTCGCGCTCGGTGTGGTGATCGCCGGACACGTCGGCATGGCGGTCGGCGACCCGGAGGCGCGACGCGGCATGCGGACCGGATTCGTACGCCGTGACTGGGCGGAGCGTGAACACGGGGAGTGGCTCGACGCGCCGTGAGACGAGGAAGCCGGGGCACACCGTGCGGCGGTGTGCCCCGGACTTCGTCCTCTGTGCGGTGTGGTCCTCTGTGCGTGCGCCGGTTCAGTTCGCCGGTTCAGCTCACCGGTGACAGCCCCTAGATCACCAGGGACAGCAGCAGCACCAGTGCGCCCGCGACCACGGAGACGATCGTCTCCATGATCGACCAGGTCTTGAAGGTCTGGCCGACACTGAGCCCGAAGTACTCCTTGACCAGCCAGAAACCGGCGTCGTTCACATGGCTGAGGAAGAGCGAGCCCGCGCCGATGGCCAGGACGAGCAGGGCCGTGTGCGTGTCGCTCATGTTCGCCGCGAGCGGCGCCACGAGACCGGCCGTCGAGACGGTCGCGACCGTCGCCGAACCCGTGGCCAGGCGCAGCACCACCGCGATCAGCCAGGCGAGCAGCAGCGTCGGGATCGACCAGTCCTTCGAGATGTCCATGACCATCTGGCCGACGCCGGTGTCGATGAGCGTCTGCTTGAAACCGCCGCCCGCGCCGACGATCAGAAGGATGCCCGCGATCGGGGCGAGCGACTTCTCCGTGGTGGACTGCAGCCGCCCCTTGGTGAACCCGGCCGCCCGGCCGAGCGTGAACATCCCGAGGACGACGGCCGCCAGCAGCGCGATCAGCGGTGCGCCGATGACGTCGAAGACACGCTGGACCGTGTCGTCCGGGTTGTCCACGACGATGTCGACCAGCGCCTTGGACAGCATCATCACGACCGGCAGCAGGATCGTGGCGAGGGAGGCGCCGAAGCTGGGCCGCTTCTCGAGCTCCTCGGAGGCGCGCACCGGGAGCATCCCGTCGGGCGCGGGGACGTCGACCCACTTGGCGGCGTACTTCGAGAAGACCGGACCCGCGATGATCACGGTGGGGACGGCGATGACGATGCCGAGCGCCAGCGTGATGCCGAGGTTGGCGTGGACCGCGTCGATCGCGATGAGCGGGCCGGGGTGCGGCGGGATCAGGCCGTGCATGACCGACAGGCCCGCGAGAGCCGGGATGCCGATCCGCATCAGGGAGTAGTTGCCGCGCTTGGCGACCATGAGGACGACCGGGATCAGCAGCACGATGCCGACCTCGAAGAAGAGCGGCAGGCCGATCACGGACGCGATCAGGACCATCGCCCACGGCATCGCCCTGCCGCCGGACCTCCCGGCCTTGGCGAGGATCGTGTCGACGATCTCGTCCGCGCCGCCGGAGTCGGCGAGCAGCTTGCCGAGGATGGCGCCGAGCGCGATGAGCACGCCCACGCCGCCGACGGTGGCGCCGAGCCCGCTGGTGAAGCTGGTGATCACCTTGTCGAGCGGTGCCGCGGCGATGGCGCCGAGCGCGAGTGAGCCGATGGTCAGCGACAGGAACGCGTGGACCTTGAACTTCGTGATGAGCAGGACGATGACGGCGATGCCGGCGAGCACGGCGATCCCGAGCTGGGCGTGGCCCGCGGACGTGATCGGCTCGGTGGCGTCCGCTGCCAGTATCTCGACGCTGAGTCTGGTCACGGTGGTTTCCCTTGTACGAGGAGGGACGGGGGACGGGGTACGAGGTACGGGGACTGCGGTGACGGGTGCGGGGGGTGCGGTGACGCGTTACGCGGGTGCGCCCTTGGCGTCGAGCGCGGACAGGGCCGCCACGGCCCGCTCCGCGATCTCCTCCGGGGAACCCGCCACATCGACGTCGACACCGGCCTCGTCCGCGGTGAGCGGCTGAAGCGTGGCGAACTGCGAGTCGAGGAGTGCGGTCGGCATGAAGTGGCCCTGCCGCCGGGACATCCGCTCCTCGATGAGCGCGCGGTCGCCGGTGAGGTGGACGAAGACGACTCCGGGGGCCTCGGCCCTCAGGCGGTCGCGGTAGCTGCGCTTGAGGGCCGAGCACGAGACCACCCCGCCGAGCCCGGCCCGGCCGTGCGCCCAGCGGCCGATGGCGTCGAGCCAGGGCCACCGGTCGTCGTCGGTGAGGGCCGTACCGGCCGTCATCTTGGCGATGTTGGCCTCGGGGTGGAAGTCGTCGCCCTCGGCGTACGGAACGCCGAGCCGGTCGGCGAGCAGGGGACCGATCGTGGTCTTGCCGGTCCCTGCCACGCCCATCACCACGACGACGTGGGTGGTGCTCATCGTTGTGCTGCCTCGCTGTCTTGTCTTCGTCGACATCGCTGTGCGACGACACTGAAGCTCAATACGTCAGACGATTTCAAGACCCTGTGACGTAAAAGTCATACTTATTGGCGGCGAGTGGCGCCGCGTACGCTGTACGTCATGACCACACAGGACCGGGGGCTGCACGCCCGTGTACTCGACAGCCTCGGTCCCGCGATCACCGCGGGGGAGTACACCGCGGGCAGTGTCCTGCGCACCGACGAGCTGGCCCAGCGGTTCGAGGTGTCACGGTCGGTGATGCGCGAGGCGGTCCGGGTCCTGGAGTCCATGCGTCTGGTGGAGTCCCGGCGCCGCGTCGGCGTGACGGTGCGTCCTGCCGCCGAGTGGAACGTCTACGACCCGCAGGTCATCCGCTGGCGCCTCGCTGGCGCCGACCGGCCGCGCCAGCTGCGCTCCCTGACGGTGCTTCGGTCGGCGGTCGAGCCGGTCGCGGCGGGTCTGGCCGCGCGCCACGCGACGCCCGAGCAGTGCGCCGAACTGACGGAGTGCGCGCTCGGCATGGTGGCCACCTCGCGCGGCCACCAGTTGGAGGCGTACCTGGTCCACGACATCCGGTTCCACCGGGTCGTCCTCAACGCCTCGGGCAACGAGATGTTCGCCCACCTCGGCGACCTGGTGGCCGAGGTCCTCTCGGGCCGCACCCACCATCAGGTGATGTTCGAGGACCCCGACCCGGCTGCCGTCTCGCTGCACGTCCAGGTCGCCGAGGCGGTCAGGGAGCGCGACGCCGAGCGCGCGGAGGCGGTCACGCGCGAGATCGCGGTCGGCGCGCTTCAGGAGCTGGACATCCTCGCGCCTTGAACAGCCTTACGCCGACGGACGGTTGTACGGCGGCGGGCGGTCATTCGATGAAGTCGCCGTCCACGTACACCCACGCCCCGCCGACCCGCGCGAACCGGCTGCGCTCGTGCAGCGAGCCCGCCCGGCCGCCGTCCCGGTAGCAGGCGCGGAACGTCACGGTTCCCTGCTGGTGGAACGAGGTGCCCTCGGTCGTCTCCAGGACCTCCAGGCCGGTCCAGGCCGGCGCCGCGTCGAAGTCGATGCCCGGCGGACGGGTGTCCGGGTGCCAGGTGCGCAGCAGGTATCCGGCGTCCCGGCGGACGAACGCCGTGTACCGCGAGCGCATGAGCGCCTCGGCCGTCGGGGCGGCGGCCCCCGCGTGGTAGCGGTCGCAGCACTTCTCGTACGGGCTCGGCAGACCGCAGGGACAGGTGGAGGCGGCGGCGGGGGCGGTGCGTGGCATGGCCCGACCTTACAAGCCGGGCCTACACCTGCTCCGCCCGGAACCCGGCGGGCGTCACCCCCGCGTGCTGCTGGAAGTACTTGGAGAAGTTGGCCGAGTCCGCGAAGCCGACCGCCGCGCCGATCCGGCCGACCGGCAGATCCGTGTGGGCGAGCAGCCGCTTGGCCTCCAGGACCACGCGCCGGTCGATGAACGCCTTCGGGGTCAGGCCGGTCGCGGCGCGCACGGAACGGACCAGCGTGCGGCGCGAGTAGCCGAGCTCGTCGGCGTACGCGCTCACGCTGTGGTTCTCGGTGAACCCCTGCTCGACCGCCGTGCGGAACCGGCTGAACGTCGTGTCCGGCTGCGGCGCGCACGCGTCGGCCGCGGCCTGCGCCGAGATGTGCGCCACCCGCAGCATCAGCGCGGTCAGCGAGTGCCGCAGCACCGACGTGTGCAGGCTCAGCGGCAGCGTCGACGTGTCCAGGTACTCGCGCCCCAGCTGCTCCAACGCGGGGCCGAGCGCCGCGAGCTGGTCCGGGCCCGGGTGCAGCAGCGGCGGCCGGTCGTAGCGGTACATGCCGGTCGCCTCGACCATCGCGCGCGGCAGGAAGCCCGGTTGCATGGTCAGCGCCGTGCCCACGTACGCGTCGTGCGGCGAGAAGCCGTGCACCTGCCCCGGCCGGATCCACAGGATGTCGCCGGGCCGGGCCTCGTACTCGGTGAAGTCGATCATGTGGTGGACCGGGCCCTCGCGGAAGAAGAGCAGAACGTGGAAGTCGATCCGGTGCACGCGCCGCGACAGTCCCACGCCCCCGGCCCAGGGCCCCTCGGTCCCCATCGGCCCGATCTGCATGCCGACGCCGAAGACGCTGGCGCTCGGGTCGAAGGGGTAGGTGCGGATGTGCTCACCGGGTCCCGTGGTGACCTCCGCGGCGGCCCCGGCCGCGGCTCCCCTGGGCGGGGCGGTTCCCAGATGTGCGCTCGTCTGCGCGGGGCGCTGCTCCGTCATGCGATGTCCTCGGTGTCGACTGCGTTCCGTGTCTCATTTTCACCACACGCTGGCACGGAGGCACCTACCCGCAAAAAAGTATGACCTTTAAGTTCGTAGGTAGTTCGACCTGGTCTTTCGGTCCAGGGGCCGGGTGCCTTTCGGCACGGTAGATGCACAACGTTTGCGAAGGAAGCTGTACACATGAGCACGGAGACACCGTTCCAGTGGACCGAACGCGACCAGCGCGCCGTCGACACCGCGCGCCTGCTGGCCGCCGACGCCGTGCAGAAGGTCGGCAACGGCCACCCCGGCACCGCGATGAGCCTCGCCCCGGCCGCGTACACCCTGTTCCAGAAGGTCATGCGGCACGACCCGGCCGACCCGGAGTGGACCGGCCGTGACCGCTTCGTCCTCTCCCCGGGACACACCAGCCTCACCCTCTACACCCAGCTCTTCCTCGCCGGTTACGAGCTGGAGCTCGACGACCTGAAGGCGTTCCGCACCCAGGGCTCCAAGACCCCGGGCCACCCCGAGTACGGCCACACGGCCGGAGTGGAGACCACCACCGGACCGCTCGGCCAGGGCGCCGCCAACGCCGTCGGCATGGCCATGGCAGCCCGCTACGAGCGCGGCCTGTTCGACCCGGAGGCCGCCGCGGGCGAGAGCCCCTTCGACCACACCGTCTGGGCGATCGTCTCCGACGGCGACCTGGAGGAGGGCGTCTGCGCCGAGGCGTCCTCGCTCGCCGGACACCAGAAGCTCGGCAACCTCGTCTTCGTCTACGACGACAACCACATCTCCATCGAGGGCGACACCGAGACCGCCTTCTCCGAGGACGTCCTCGCGCGCTACGAGGGCTACGGCTGGCACGTGCAGCGCATCACGCCCCTCGCCGACGGCGACATCGACGTCAAGGCCCTGTACGAGGCGCTCGTCGCCGCCAAGACCGAGACCGAACGCCCCTCCATCATCGCCATGCGCACCATCATCGCCTGGCCCGCCCCCAACGCCCGCGACACCGAGGCGTCCCACGGTTCCGCGCTCGGCGCCGACGAGATCGCCGCCACCAAGCGGCTCCTCGGCTTCGACCCGGAGCAGAGCTTCGTCGTCGAGGACGAGGTCATCGCCCACACCCGCGCGGCCCTCGACCGCGGCGCCGAGGCACACGCCGCCTGGGACAAGGAACTCGCCGCCTGGCGCACCGCCAACCCGGAGCGCTCCGCCCTCCTCGACCGCGTCGTCGCGGGCCGCCTGCCCGAGGGCTGGGAGCAGGCGCTGCCCGCCTTCGAGACCGGCACCAAGATCGCCACGCGTGCCGCGTCCGGCAAGGTCCTCCAGGCGCTCGGCCCGGTCCTGCCCGAACTGTGGGGCGGCTCCGCCGACCTGGCGGGCTCGAACAACACCACCATCGACAAGACGTCGTCGTTCCTGCCGGCCGGCAACCCGCTTCCGGAGGCCGACCCGTACGGCCGCACCATCCACTTCGGCATCCGCGAGTTCTCGATGGCCGCCGAGATGAACGGCATCGCCCTGCACGGCAACACCCGTGTCTACGGCGGCACGTTCCTCGTCTTCTCCGACTACATGCGCAACGCCGTCCGCATGTCCGCCCTGATGCAGCTCCCCGTCACCTACGTGTGGACGCACGACTCGATCGGCCTGGGCGAGGACGGCCCCACCCACCAGCCCGTCGAACACCTCGCCTCGCTGCGCGCCATCCCCGGCCTCAACATCGTCCGCCCCGCCGACGCCAACGAGACCGCCGCCGCCTGGCGCGAGATCCTGCGCCGCGGCTCCGACAAGCCCGCCCCGCACGGCCTGGCGCTGTCCCGGCAGGGCCTGCCGGTGTTCGAGGCCGACCCCGACGCCGCCAAGGGCGGATACGTCCTCGCCGAGGCGTCGAAGGCGACCCCCGACGTGGTCCTCATCGCCACCGGCTCCGAGGTGCAGCTCGCCGTCGCCGCGCGCGAGCAGCTGGAGGCCGAGGGAATCGGCACCCGCGTGGTGTCCATGCCGTCGGTCGAGTGGTTCGAGGAGCAGACCGAGGAGTACCGCGACTCGGTCCTGCCGCCGTCGGTCAAGGCGCGCGTCGCCGTCGAGGCCGGGATCGCCCTGACCTGGTACCGCTACGTCGGCGACGCGGGGCGCATCGTCTCCCTGGAGCACTTCGGCGCCTCCGCCGACGCCGCCACGCTCTTCGCCGAGTACGGCTTCACCGCCGAGAACGTCGCCGCGCAGGCCAGGCAGTCGCTGGCCGCCACCCGCGCCTGACCACTGCGCGCCCAGCACTCGGTGCGTACACCGCACTCAGTACGCACTCACCACGCATTCGTACGCGAAAGAAGATGAACAACCACATGAGCAACGCCGTCGAACCCCTCACCTCCCTCTCCGGCGAAGGCGTCTCCATCTGGCTGGACGACCTGTCCCGCACCCGCATCGAGTCCGGCAACCTCGCCGAACTGATCGAGACCTCGCACGTCGTGGGCGTCACCACCAACCCGTCGATCTTCCAGGCCGCCATCGGCACGGGCGAGGGTTACGAGGACCAGCTCGCCGACCTGGCCGTGCGCGGCGTCACCGTCGACGAGGCCGTCCGCATGATGACCACGGCCGACGTCCGCGCCGCCGCCGACATCCTGCGCCCCGTGTACGACACCACCGGCGGCCGCGACGGACGCGTCTCCATCGAGGTCGACCCGCGCCTGGCCCACCACACCGAGGCCACCGTCGCCGAGGCCAAGCAGCTCGCCTGGCTCGTCGACCGGCCCAACGTGATGATCAAGATTCCGGCGACGCTCGCGGGCCTTCCCGCCATCACCGAGGTCATCGGCCTGGGCATCTCGGTCAACGTCACGCTCATCTTCTCCCTCGACCGCTACAAGGCCGTCATGGACGCCTACCTGGCCGGTCTGGAGAAGGCCCACGAGCGCGGCATCGACCTGGCCACCATCCACTCCGTCGCCTCGTTCTTCGTCTCCCGCGTCGACTCCGAGATCGACAAGCGCCTCACCGCCGTCGGCACCGACGCGGCCCTCGCCCTCAAGGGCAAGGCGGCCCTCGCCAACGCCCGCCTCGCCTACGAGGCGTACGAGCGGACCTTCGCCACCGAGCGGGCCACCCGCCTGGAGGCCGCCGGAGCCAACAAGCAGCGCCCGCTGTGGGCCTCGACCGGCGTCAAGGACCCCGCGTACAAGGACACCCTGTACGTCGACGAGCTCGTCGCCCCCGGCACCGTCAACACCATGCCGCAGGCGACCCTCGACGCCACCGCCGACCACGGCGAGATCACCGGCGACACCGTCACCGGCGGCTACGAGCAGGCCCGCGCGGACCTCAAGGCCGTCGACGCGCTCGGCATCTCCTACGACGAGGTCGTCCAGCAGCTTGAGGACGAGGGCGTCGCCAAGTTCGAGATCGCCTGGAACGACCTGCTCGCCACCGTCACGGCCCGCCTCCAGGGAGCTGAAGCCAAGTGAGCCCCCTCGCGTCACCCGACTGGCACAACCCGCTCAGGGACACCCGCGACCGCCGCCTGCCGCGCGTCGCGGGCCCCTCCGGACTCGTCATCTTCGGCGTCACCGGCGACCTGTCCCGCAAGAAGCTCATGCCGGCCGTCTACGACCTCGCCAACCGCGGCCTGCTCCCGCCGGGCTTCTCACTGCTCGGCTTCGCCCGACGCGAATGGGAGGACCAGGACTTCGCCCAGGTCGTCCACGACTCGGTCCGCGAACACGCCCGCACCCCCTTCCGAGAGGAGGTCTGGCAGCAGCTCGCCGAGGGCATGCGGTTCATCCCCGGCGACTTCGACGACGACACGGCGTTCGAACAACTGCGCAGCGCCGTCGACGAGCTGGACGAGAAGCGCGGCACCAGCGGCAACTACGCCTTCTACCTGTCCGTACCGCCGAAGTTCTTCCCCAAGGTCGTCCAGCAGCTCAAGAAGCACGGCCTCGCCGACGCCCCTCCGAGCAAGGGGGGTAGCCCGGAGGGCTTCGGTCAGGGTGGTGGCGGGAGACGGGCGGGATCGTGGCGGCGCGCCGTCATCGAGAAGCCGTTCGGCCACGACACCGCCTCCGCGCGCCGCCTCAACGCGATCGTGCACGACGTGTTCGCGCCCGAGCAGGTCTTCCGCATCGACCACTACCTCGGCAAGGAGACCGTCCAGAACATCCTGGCGCTCCGCTTCGCCAACCAGATGTACGAGCCCATCTGGAACCGCAGTTACGTCGACCACGTGCAGATCACCATGGCCGAGGACATCGGCATCGGCGGCCGCGCCGGCTACTACGACGGGATCGGCGCCGCCCGCGACGTCATCCAGAACCACCTGCTCCAGCTGATGGCCCTGACGGCCATGGAGGAGCCCGCGTCCTTCGACGCCGACTCGCTCGTCACCGAGAAGCTCAAGGTCCTGAAGTCCGTACAACTTCCCGCGGACTTGGCGAAGTCCACCGTGCGTGCGCAGTACGCCGAGGGCTGGCAGGGCGGCGAACAGGTCAAGGGCTACCTCCAGGAAGACGGCATCGACCCCCAGTCGAAGACCGACACCTACGCGGCCGTGAAGCTGGAGATCGACAACCGACGCTGGGCCGGAGTCCCCTTCTACCTGCGCACCGGCAAGCGGCTCGGCCGACGCGTCACCGAGATCGCGGTCGTCTTCCAGCGCGCCCCGCACTCCCCGTTCGACTCCACCGCGACCGAGGAACTCGGCCAGAACGCCGTCGTCATCCGTGTCCAGCCCGACGAGGGCATGACCGTACGCTTCGGATCGAAGGTCCCGGGTACGTCGATGGAGATCCGCGACGTCACCATGGACTTCGCGTACGGCGAGTCGTTCACGGAGTCCAGCCCCGAGGCGTACGAGCGGCTCATCCTGGACGTGCTCCTGGGCGACGCCAACCTCTTCCCGCGCACGGAGGAGGTGGAGGAGTCCTGGCGCATCCTCGACCCGATCGAGGAGCACTGGGACGCTTCCGGAAGGCCCGCCCGGTACGCGTCCGGCAGCTGGGGCCCGAAGGAAGCGGACGAGATGCTCGCACGAGACGGACGGAGCTGGCGCAGGCCATGAGGATCGACCTGACCGACACCACGGCAAGCAAGATCAACAAGGCGCTCGTGCAAGGGCGCCGGGCCATCGGGACGCCCGCCGTGGGCATGGTCCTGACGATGGTCATCGTCACCGACGAGGAGAACGCCTACGACGCGACCAAGGCCGCCCAGGAAGCCTCCCGCGAGCACCCCTCGCGCACCCTCGTCGTCATCAAGCGCACCGCGCGCTCCCCGCGCGACCGCCAGGGCAACCGCCTCGACGCCGACGTCCGCCTCGGCTCCGAGGCCGGCACCGGCGAGACCGTGGTGCTGCGCCTGTACGGCGACGTGAGCCGGCACGCCGACTCCGTCGTCCTCCCGCTGCTGCTGCCCGACGCCCCGGTCGTCGTGTGGTGGCCCGTCGACGCCCCCGACGAACCCGCCAAGGACCCGCTCGGCGCCCTCGCCGCCCGCCGCATCACCGACGCCTACGCCGTCGAGGACCCGCTCGCCGCGCTCGCGCTGCGCGCCGCGTCCTACGCGCCCGGCGACACCGACCTCGCCTGGACCCGCCTGACCCCCTGGCGCTCCATGCTGGCCGCCGCGCTCGACCAGGCCCGCGCCCGGATCGTCTCCGCCGCCGTGGAGTCCGAGGCCGAGAACCCCAGCGCCGAGCTGCTCGCACGCTGGCTCGGCGCCCGGCTCGGAGTCGCGGTCGAACGGGTCACCACCGACGGCCCGGTCGTCACCGCGGTCCGCCTCGGCACACCGAACGGCGAGATCCGCATCGACCGCCCCGACGGCCCCCTCGCCACCCTCACCCTGCCCGGCCAGCCCGAGCGCACCCTCGCCCTGAAGGTCCGCTCCACCGCCGAGCTGATCGCCGAAGAGCTCCGCCGCCTCGACGCCGACGAGATGTACGCCGTCGCGCTGCACGGGGACGCCTCCGGCGCTCGGGCTCAGGCCCAGGCCAGGACCCAGGCCACCAAGGAGTCTGTTCAACATGCCTGACACCACACCCCTGTTGACGCGCCGCCCCCAGTGGACCGCCCTGGAGGACCACCGCGCCACGTTCAACGGCACCCACCTGCGCGAGCTGTTCGCCGGCGACCCCGGGCGTGCCGGGCGCTACACGGTCCAGGTCGGTGACCTGTACATCGATTA
>NZ_JAPHNL010000321.1 GCF_026274175.1 Streptomyces beihaiensis | reverse complement strand
CCGCAGCAGCGCCAGCAGCAGGGCGGCGGCGGCCGCCAGCGCCGCGGCGCCCCCACCAAGCTGGTCGTCTCCGAAGGCACCCTGACGGGCACCACGGTCGCCCTGCAGGGGCAGACGATCACGCTCGGCCGGGCGCACGACAGCACGATCGTCCTCGACGACGACTACGCCTCCAGCAGGCACGCCAGGATCTACCCGGACCGCGACGGCCAGTGGATCGTCGAGGACCTCGGGTCGACCAACGGCACGTACCTGGACCGGACCCGGCTCACGACGCCCACCCCGGTCCCCCTGGGCGCACCGATCCGCATCGGCAAGACCGTCATCGAGCTGCGGAAGTAGTGCTGCATCATGAATGAGCGCGAGCGGAGCGAGCGGGCCCACGCGGCCGTTGACGACCGGGACACCGGCCGGAACACCGCGGGCGACGCCGGCGCGCTCCCGACCGGAGGGTGGGCAGTGTGGCTCCACGAGACCGGCTGCATTCGGGGCCAGAGCCGACGGGGCAGGTGGGCATGAGTCTGACACTGCGCTTCGCCGCCGGATCACACAAAGGCATGATCCGCGAGGGCAACGAGGACTCCGGCTACGCCGGCCCCCGGCTGCTCGCCATCGCCGACGGCATGGGCGGCCAGGCCGCCGGCGAGGTCGCCTCCTCCGAGGTGATCTCCACCATCGTCGCGCTCGACGACGACGTGCCGGGCTCCGACATCCTCACCTCCCTCGGCGCCGCCGTGCAGCGCGCCAACGACCAGCTGCGCCTCATGGTCGAGGAGGACCCGCAGCTGGAAGGCATGGGCACCACGCTCACCGCGCTGCTGTGGACCGGCCAGCGGCTCGGGCTCGTCCACGTCGGCGACTCGCGCGCCTACCTGCTGCGCGACGGCGTGCTCACCCAGATCACGCAGGACCACACCTGGGTGCAGCGCCTCGTCGACGAGGGCCGCATCACCGAGGAAGAGGCCACCACCCACCCGCAGCGCTCCCTGCTCATGCGGGCGCTCGGCAGCGGCGAACACGTCGAACCCGACCTGTCGATCCGCGAGGTCCGCGCCGGTGACCGGTACCTGATCTGCTCCGACGGCCTCTCCGGCGTCGTCTCCCACCAGACGATGGAGGAGACCCTCGCCAGCTACCAGGGCCCCCACGAGACCGTCCAGGACCTCATCCAGCTGGCCCTGCGCGGCGGCGGCCCCGACAACATCACCGTGATCGTCGCCGACGTCCTCGACATCGACGGCGCGGACGGCCTCGCCAACCAGGTCTCCGACGTCCCGGTCGTCGTCGGCGCGGTCGCCGAGAACCAGCACCAGCTCCACGACAACGGCGCCATGCAGACCCCCGCGGGCCGCGCGTCGGGACTCGGCAGGCCCGCGCCGGGGCAGGGCGGCGCCGGCGGCGAGTTCGGCCCGCCCGGCAGCGGCCCCGCCACCGGATACGCGCCGGACGACGGTTACGACGGCTACCACGGCGACGACACCGACGACTTCGCCCGGCCGCGCGGCCGCCGCCGCCGCGGCAAGTGGCTCAAGCGGTCGCTGTACACCGCCCTCGCCCTCGCCGTCGTCGGCGGCGGCCTCTACGGCGGCTACCGGTGGACGCAGACCCAGTACTACGTGGGCGCCAACAGCGACCACGTGGCGCTCTACCGCGGCATCGACCAGGACCTCGCCTGGGTGAGCCTTTCCAAACTGGAGAAGGACCACCCCGAGATCGAGCTCAAGTACCTGCCCCCCTACCAGCGCAAGCAGGTCGAGGCATCCATCGCCGAAGGCGACCTGGCCACCGCTCGGGACAAGATCGGCGAACTGTCGGCGCAGGCGAACGCGTGCAAGAAGCAGGCCGCGCAGAAGAAGGCCGAGTCCACCGCCGCGCCCGACCCGAAGTCGTCCGCGAAGTCCACGTCCAAGACCTCTCCCACGCCCACCCCTGGCCCCACTCTCTCCGAGGAAGAGAAGCAGCTGGCCAAGGCGTGCGCGCAGTAGTAAGAGCCGTTGGGGGCCTTTGCACGCCATGAGCAGTATGAGCAGTAGTTCCAGTTCCGCGACCCACACGTCGACCATCGGCGCCATCGGCGCGCCCAGCAGGCGCAACACCGAGCTGGCGCTGCTCGTGTTCGCCGTGGTCATCCCCGTCTTCGCGTACGCCAACGTGGGCCTGGCCATCGACGGCAAGCTGCCCGCCGGGCTGCTCGGCTACGGGCTCGGCCTCGGCCTGCTCGCCGGCGTCGCCCACGTCGTCGTCCGCAGGTTCGCCGCCTACGCCGACCCGCTGCTGCTGCCCCTCGCCACGCTCCTCAACGGCCTGGGCCTCGTCGTCATCTGGCGCCTCGACCAGTCCGACCACCTGCAGCGCCTGGCGAAGCTGCAGTACGGGGCGTTCCACCCCGACGCCCCCAAGCAGCTGCTGTACTCGGCGATCGGCATCGCGCTCTTCGTCGGCGTACTGATGCTGCTCAAGGACCACCGCATCCTGCAGCGCTACACGTACATCTCCATGATGGGCGCGCTCGTCCTGCTGCTGCTCCCGCTCGTGCCGGGCCTGGGCATGAACGTGTTCGGCGCGAGGATCTGGATCCACGTCGGCGGCTTCTCCATCCAGCCCGGCGAGTTCGCGAAGATCGTCCTCGCGATCTTCTTCGCGGGGTATCTGATGGTCAAACGCGACGCCCTCGCACTCGCCTCGCGCCGTTTCATGGGCCTGTACCTGCCCCGCGGACGCGACCTCGGACCGATCATCGTCGTCTGGGCCATCTCCATCCTCATCCTGGTCTTCGAGACCGACCTCGGCACCTCGCTGCTGTTCTTCGGCATGTTCGTCGTCATGCTGTACGTCGCCACCGAACGCACCAGCTGGATCGTCTTCGGCCTGCTCATGTCCGCCGTCGGCGCGGTCGGCGTCGCCAGCTTCGAGACCCACGTACAGAGCCGCGTCCAGGCGTGGCTCAACCCCATGCACGAGTACCTGCTCAGCCGCAAAGGCATCGGCGGCCACTCCGAGCAGGCCATGCAAGCCCTGTGGGCGTTCGGCTCCGGCGGCACCCTCGGCACCGGCCTCGGCCAGGGCCACTCCGACCTGATCGGCTTCGCCGCCAACTCCGACTTCATCCTCGCCACCTACGGCGAGGAACTCGGGCTCGCCGGACTCATGGCGATCCTGGTGATCTACGGGCTCATCGTCCAGCGCGGTCTGCGCACCGCGCTCGCCACCCGCGACCCGTTCGGCAAGCTCCTCGCGGGCGGCCTGTCCGGCGCCTTCGCCATCCAGGTGTTCGTCGTCGCGGGCGGCGTCATGGGCCTCATCCCGCTCACCGGTATGACCATGCCGTTCCTCGCCTACGGCGGCTCCTCGGTCATCGCCAACTGGGCGCTGCTCGCCATCCTGATCCGCATCAGCGACACGGCCCGCAGGCCCGCCCCCGCGCCCGCACCCACCCCTGACGCCGAGATGACCCAGGTGGTCCGACCGTGAACAAGCCCCTGCGCCGCATCGCGATCTTCTGTGGTCTGCTCGTCCTCGCCCTGCTGCTGCGCGACAACTGGATCCAGTACGTCAAGGCCGACTCGCTGCAGTCCGACAAGAACAACCGCCGCGTCATCATCGAGCGCTACTCCCAGCCGCGCGGCAACATCATCGTCGACGGCAAGGCCATCACCGGGTCGAAGAAGACCACCGGCACCGACCTGAAGTACAAGCGGACCTGGAAGGACGGACCCATGTGGGCGCCCGTCACCGGGTACTCCTCCCAGGTCGTCGGCGCCACCCAGCTCGAGTCCATCGACGACGGCATCCTCACCGGCAACGACGACCGCCTCTTCTTCCGCCGCACCATCGACATGATCACCGGCAAGAAGAAGCAGGGCGGAAACGTCGTCACCACTCTCAACGCCGCGGCGCAGAAAGCCGCCTACGACGGTCTGAAGAACCGCGGCAAGGGCGCGGTCGTCGCCATCGAACCGTCCACCGGCAAGATCCTCGCCTTGGCCTCGACCCCGTCCTACGACCCGTCGGTCTTCGCCGGGAACTCCACCACCGACAGCAACACCTTCGTGAAGCTCGACAAGGACAAGGACCAGCCGCTGCTCAACCGCGCGCTGCGCCAGACCTACCCGCCGGGCTCCACGTTCAAGCTGGTCACCGCCTCGGCGGCCCTGGAGAGCGGCAAGTACGAGCCGGACCAGCACACCGAAACCCCGAAGCGGTGGATCATGCCGGGCACCTCCCGGCCGCTGAACAACGAGGGCAACATCCCCTGCGAGAACGCCACCCTGCGCGTGGCGCTGCAATGGTCCTGCAACACCGTGTACGGCAAGATCGGCGCCGACCTCGGCAAGGACGCCATGCTGAAGGAAGCGGAGAAGTTCGGCTTCAACAAGGAGCAGTTCGTCCCCGTCCGGTCGAGCGCCTCCCGCTTCGACACCGACATGAACGCCTCGCAGACGGCCATGTCCTCCATCGGCCAGTACGACACCGCCGCCACCCCCCTCCAGATGGCCATGGTCGCCTCGGCCATCGCCAACGACGGCACACTCATGCAGCCGTACATGGTCGACGAGTTGCAGTCCTCCACCCTCGACACGGTTCAGAAGACCGAGCCGAAGGAGCTGAGCCGGCCGCTGTCGAAGGAGAACGCGCAGAAGCTCCAGTCGATGATGGAGACGGTCGTCGAGAAGGGCACCGGAACCAACGCGAAGATCCCGGGCGTCACAGTGGGCGGCAAGACGGGTACCGCCCAGCACGGCGTCGACAACAGCGGCAAGCCGTACGCGTGGTTCGTCTCGTACGCCAAGACGAGCTCGGGCTCGCCGGTCGCCGTGGCCGTCGTCGTCGAGGACAGCGACGCCAACCGCGGCGACATCTCCGGTGGCGGCCTGGCCGCCCCGATCGCCAAGAACGTGATGCAGGCGGTGCTGAACAGCAAGTGACGACAGCACGGACACAGCAGAGACCGGCGGTTCACCACACTGTGTGAGGCCGGTCACCCGCCCGTAAGCATCGGGGCACGTGCCTGGATACCGGTCCTGTCACGGGTCGCGGTCTCGGGCAGGTCACGGTGGGCAATCCGGGTACGGTATGCCCGGACAGCACACCGCCCGACCCCGAACGGGACGGTCGGGACCGACGGAGAGGGCTGGTAGGTAACCATGGAAGAGCCGCGTCGCCTCGGCGGCCGGTACGAGCTGGGCCAGGTGCTCGGCCGTGGTGGCATGGCCGAGGTCTACCTCGCCCACGACACCCGGCTCGGCCGCACCGTGGCGGTGAAGACGCTGCGAGCCGATCTGGCGCGCGACCCGTCCTTCCAGGCCCGGTTCCGCCGGGAGGCCCAGTCGGCCGCCTCGCTCAACCATCCCGCGATCGTGGCGGTGTACGACACGGGCGAGGACTACGTCGACCAGGTCTCCATCCCGTACATCGTGATGGAGTACGTCGACGGCTCCACGCTCCGTGAGCTGCTGCACAGCGGCCGCAAGCTGCTGCCGGAGCGGGCGATGGAGATGACCATCGGCATCCTCCAGGCCCTTGAGTACTCGCACCGGGCGGGCATCGTCCACCGCGACATCAAGCCCGCCAACGTGATGCTGACCCGTACAGGCCAGGTCAAGGTCATGGACTTCGGCATCGCCCGCGCCATGGGCGACTCCGGCATGACCATGACGCAGACGGCGGCCGTCATCGGCACCGCGCAGTACCTCTCCCCGGAGCAGGCCAAGGGCGAGACGGTCGACGCGCGCTCCGACCTCTACTCCACGGGCTGCCTCCTCTACGAGCTGCTGACCGTGCGGCCGCCGTTCGTCGGTGACTCTCCGGTCGCGGTCGCCTACCAGCACGTACGGGAAGAGGCCCAGCCCCCGTCGGTCTTCGACCCCGAGATCACGCCCGAGATGGACGCGATCGTCCTCAAGGCCCTCACCAAGGACCCGGACTACCGCTACCAGTCGGCCGACGAGATGCGCGCCGACATCGAGGCATGCCTCGACGGCCAGCCGGTCGCCGCGACGGCCGCGATGGGCGCGATGGGCGCGGTCGGTTACGGCGCGGGCCAGCCCGGCGACTACGGCGACCAGCAGACGGCGATGCTGCACCAGCAGAACGGCGGCGGCGCCCCCACGTCCATGCTGCCGCCCGTCAACCCCGACGACGGCGGCTACGGCTACGACGAGCGGCCCGACCGCCGCAGGGGCGGCAAGAGCGGCAAGAACCACACGTCGACGGTCCTGCTGGTCGTCGCCGGGGTCCTGGTGCTCATCGGGGCGGTCCTGATCGGGAAGTGGATCACCTCCCCGAACGGTGTCGGCAACAACAAGGTCGACGTGCCCAGCCTGGTCGGCGAGACGTTCGCCTCGGCCAAGCAGAAGGCGGCCAACGTCGACCTGAAGGTCGAGAAGGGCACCCCCATGGCCTGCGCGGACCAGCCCAAGGGCACGGTCTGCAAGCAGGACCCGTCGTCCGGCCAGATCGCGAAGAACGAAACGATCACGGTCCGGATGTCGACGGGCGCGCCGAAGGTCGCCGTCCCGAACGTGACCGGCCAGAACATCGACGACGCCCGCGCGACGCTCGAAGGCTCCGACTACCAGTTCGTCGTGAAGACGAAGCAGCAGGAGTCCTCGACCGAGGACCCGGGCACGGTGCTCGCCCAGGACCCGAAGCTCGGCAAGGAGGTCGAGAAGGGCTCGACCATCACGCTGACGGTCGCCAAGAAGGAGCAGTTGGTCACCGTCCCCGACGTCTCCTCCGGCAGCAACCTCACCTGCGAGCAGGCCACCTCACAGCTGGAGGCCAGCAACCTCAAGGCCAACTGCCGCGAGGTGGAGAACGCCTCGGTCCAGGCGGGCAAGGTCTTCCAGCAGTCCCTCCAGCCCAGCAGCCAGGCCAAGCCCGGCTCCACGGTCACCCTGCAGGTCGCCAAGGCGCCCGCGCAGACCGCGGTGCCCGAGGTCCGGGGCCGCACGGTCAAGGACGCGAAGAAGATCCTCCAGCAAAGCGGCTTCAACAACATCCAGATCGCCAACGGCAGCGACGGCGGCGACAACGCCGTGGTCACCAACACGGACCCGGCGCCGGGCACCCCGGCCGACCCGTCCCAGCCGGTCACCCTGACCACGCTGGGCAGCCAGAACGGCGGCAACGGCAACGGCAACGGCAACGGCGGCTTCTTCGGCGGCATGGGCTGACACCCGCGCAACCGCACAGCAGCCGTGTGGGGCGCAGCGACTCGACGTCACTGCGCCCCACACCCGTTTCGGCGGCGGAGGAAGAACCGGGGTCCTTGTCCCGGTCCCGGCCCCGGCCCGGGTTCCGGCCCGGGTTCCGGAACCGGTTCCCGACCCGGTGGACCCACCGCGACCGCGGCCCGCTCAGGTCACCGCAGTTCCTTCGGCGGAGTCCGGTCCGCGTCGACCTTCTGGACGCGCTCCAGCTCGCCCCAGACCACGTAGCGGTAGCGGGACGTGTAGACCGGCGTGCACGTCGTCAGCGTGATGTAGTGGCCGGGCTTCTTCACACCCGACTCCTTCGGCACCGGCAGGATGACCTTCGTGTTGTACTTCGACGTCTGCGGCAGGATGTCGTACACCTTGTAGATGTACCAGTTGTCCTTCGACTCGAAGACGATCGGGTCGCCCACCTTGATCTTGTCGATGTTGTGGAACTTGGCGCCGTGCCCGTCCCGGTGCGCGGCCAGCGTGAAGTTGCCGTCCTTGCCCGACATCGGCAGCGTCGCCTTCGACGGCTTCGTGTAGTAGCCCGCCACACCCTCGTTGAGGATGCTTCTCGCGGTGCCCTTCTGGACCAGGACCTCGCCGTTCTTCATCGACGGCACGTGCAGGAAGCCGATGCCGTCCTTCGTGTCGAGCGCGCCCGGACCGGTGTCCTTGTCCTTGCCGGTGCCGGTGCCCTTGGACTGCGCCCAGTGGTCACGCACCTTGTCGGCCTGCTTGTGCGCCTCGCGGTCGGCGATCACGTTCGTCCACCACAGCGAGTAGGCCACGAAGAGGCCGAGGACCAGGCCCGCGGTGATGAGCAGCTCACCGAAGACGCTGACCGTCGCCGCGATACGGCCCCGGTGCCGCGGGGGGCGACGGCGGCCCCGGGGGGACGCGGGCACGGACGACGACCGTTCGGTCTCGTCCTCGTGGTCGGTCGTCGCTGCCACTTCTCGTCCTCGCCCCGTCCGTGTCGTGCTGTGTCGTGCCGTGCGGTGCCGTGCCGTGCTGTCTCGTGCTGTGCGGGTCGTGCTGTGCTGTGCTACTCGACGAGCGCCTTCGGCATGCCCTCGCTTCGCGGCCGCTCCTCGACCATCTTGCCCCAGACGATCAGCCGGTACTTGCTGGTGAATTCCGGCGTGCACGTCGTCAGCGTGATGTACCGGCCCGGCTTGGTGAACCCCGAGCCGACCGGGATCGGGGCGAGTACCGACGTGTTCGACGGCGAGGTCTGCGGCAGCATGCTCGTCACCTTGTAGACGTAGTACTTGTCCCGTGTCTCGACCACGACCGGGTCGCCCGGCTTGAGGCGGTTGATGTAGCGGAACGGCTCGCCGTGGGTGTTGCGGTGGGCCGCGAGCCCGAAGTTACCGGTCTTCGCGTCCGGCATCGCCGTCGGGACGCTGTCCTTGCCGTAGTGGCCGACCATGCCCTTGTCGAGGATCTTCGTCTTGCTGATGCCCTCGGCGATCGGCGCGACGACGTCCAGCTTGGGGATGTGCAGGATCGCGAAGCCCTGGCCGGGTTCGAACGCCGCCGGCTTGCCCTTGCCCTTCGCCCAGTCGTCCTCAAGGTGCCGGCGCGCGTTGCCCGCGATGTTGTCGGCCCGGATGTTCGACCACCACAGCTGGTACGTGACGAACAGCAGCATCACCACACCGAAGGTGATGAAGGCCTCGCCGATCACCCGGCTCGCCACGACCGACGCGCTCGGCTTGCGCGCCCGCGCGGCGGCGCGCGCCTCCACACGGGTCAGCGGGCGACCGTTCCCCTCCGGTTCCTCCGGCGCTTCGGCCGCGGCCGCTCCCGCCCGGCGGTGGCCGCCCCCGCCCCGCTTGGCGGCCTTCCTGCGCGCGGCCCGGCCACCGGTGGCGGCGGGCGCCACGGGCGACGCCGAGGGCTCCGGCTCGCGTTCCGGCGCTGGTTCCCGGGCGGCTATTCGCCGTGTGTCGGCCGTGCGCAGGGCGACCGTCTCGTCGTCCACCGGCATGGCCCCGACGGCGGCGGTGTCCGCCCCGGCCGCTCCCTCGTGCCCGCCGTACCAGTCCTGCGCGTACCCGTCGGGGTCGTACCACTCCGGCTCAGGCTCGGCCGCCTGCGGCTGCTGCGACTGCTGCGACTGCTGCGACTGCTGCGACTGGAGCGGCTGCTGCGACTGAAGCGGCTGCTGTGGCTGCTGTGGCTGGTGCTGTGACGGCCGCTGCGCCGTTTCCGGGCCTTCAGCCGTCCGGAACCACGGCGACGGGTGCTGCTGCCCCGGCAGCGGGTCGTTGAGGGGGTCGTCGAGGCGCCGCACGGCATCCTCGAAGCCGCCGGCCTCACCGTCCCGCTCGGGGCGCAGCGCGGTCACGCCGAGGCCCTGCCCACGACCGGCGCGAGCCCCGCCGATCTGGCCACCGCTCCCGGGTCACCGCATGCGGCGAGCCAGTTCGCGAGCATCAGGTGACCGTGTTCCGTGAGCACCGACTCGGGGTGGAACTGCACGCCCTCGACCGGCAGTTCACGGTGGCGCAGCCCCATCACGATGCCGTCCTCCGTGCGCGCGGTCACCTCCAGGACGTCCGGCACGGTGCCGGGCTCGGCGGCCAGCGAGTGGTAGCGCGTCGCCGTGAACGGGTCGGGCAGGCCCGCGAAGACGCCCTTGCCGCCGTGCCGCACCAGCGAGGTCTTGCCGTGCAGCAGCTCGGGCGCGCGGCCCACCACGCCCCCGTACGCCACCTGCATCGACTGCATGCCCAGGCAGACGCCGAAGACCGGTACCCCGGTTGCGGCGCAGTGCCGCACCATCTCGATGCAGACGCCCGCCTGCTCGGGGGCGCCGGGTCCGGGCGAGAGCAGCACGCCGTCGAAGCCGTCCTGGGCGTGGGCGGTGCTCACCTCGTCGTTGCGCACGACCTCGCACTCGGCGCCCAACTGGTACAGGTACTGGACGAGGTTGAAGACGAAGCTGTCGTAGTTGTCGACGACGAGAATGCGGGTCTTTCGCGCGCTCACTGGCCGTTCACCGTCACATCGTTGAAGGGCAGAAGCGGTTCGGCCCACGGGAAGACGTACTGGAACAGGACGTAGACGACAGCCAGGACCAGCACGACCGAGGTCAGTGCCTTGATCCACGCGTTCCCCGGCAGATGCCGCCAGATCCAGCCGTACATGCCGGTTCCCTCTCCCTCGTTCCGTCGCCGTACGGAAACAGACTAACGGCGCAACGCCTTGGGTTTCCCGGCGTCCACAGGCTGAGTGGCGTCCAGGTGTCCCCAGACGACGAGGCGGTGGCTGTGGCCCCACTCCGGCGAGCACGTGGTCAGCGTCAGATAGCGGCCCGGCTCGGTGAACCCGGACTCGCGCGGGACCGGGTCGATGACCCCGATGTCCGTGGGGACCGTCTTGTACGGCTTCGTGTCTATCAGGTAGGTGAACCAGGTCGTCCCGTCGGTGAGTACCACGGCGTCGCCGGGCCGCAGCTTCGGGAAGTCCTTGAACGGGTCGCCGTACGTGCGCCGGTGCCCGGCCACCGCGAAGTTCCCCACCTGGCCGAGCCGGGCCGTGCCCGCGTAGTGGCCGAGGCCCTTCTGCAAGGTGGGGACCTTCGTGTTCTGGAGCACGGGCTTGTTCCACGTGAAACCGAGCCGCGGGATGTACATCACGGCGAACGGCTTGCCGTCCTTGTACGGGGCGGGCCGGTGCGGCGACGGCCGTGCCACCCGTGAGGCCACCGGGCTCTTCGCCCACTGGTCGCGCAGGTCGTCGATCTGGTGGTGCATCGCGCTGTCGGCCTTCACCCCGGTCCAGAACAGCACGTACACGACGAACAGCACGATCAGGGCGCCGACGGTGATACACAGCTCGCTCAGCGTCCTGGCGACGACTCGCACCCGACACCCCCCGGTGTCATGACTCCGGCACTCCGGTCTACTTCACGGGCTTCGCGTAGTGGAGATCCACTGTGCCCGAGTAACCGGGAAGAGTCACCGTCCCGTCGTCCTCGACTTTCCAGCCGAGCCCGTAGGCGTTCACGTACAGCATCAGGTTCTGGATCGCGTGCGAGGCGGCGACGGCCTTCTTCAGCTTCCCGGGGTCACCGACCGCGGTGATCTTGTACGGGGGCGAGTAGACGCGGCCCTGGAGGAGCAGCGTGTTGCCGACGCAGCGCACGGCCGACGTGGAGACCAGGCGCTGGTCCATGACCTTGATGCCCTTGGCGCCGCCGCTCCACAGGGCGTTGACCACGGCCTGGAGGTCCTGCTGGTGGATGACCAGGTCGTTGGGCTGGGGCTGCGGGTAGCCGGGAAGCTTGGCGGTGGCGTTGGGCGGGGCGTCGTCGAGGGTGACCGAGATGGCCTTGCCCCTGAGCTTCTCCGTGCCGCTCTCCGCCTCCAGGCGCTTGAGCTTCTCGTCCTGGGCCTTGGTCGAGCCGTTGTCGCGCTCGGCGAGCCGGTCGACGTCGTCGCGGACGGCGCCGTTGGAGGCGTCCAGCTCCTGGTTCTTGTGGCTGCGTTCCTGGATGAGGTCGGAGAGCTTGAGCAGCGACGCGTCGGTGCGGATATTGGTGCCCTTGGCCGTGTCGAAGCTGGTGAAGAAGATCAGCCCGGCGAGCGCGAAGACGCCCAGGGTGAGCACTCGCGCGGGCCGCAAGCGCCGCGCGGGCCGCCGCGGCGGGCCGGGCGCCGCGGTCTGCGGGCCAGGCGCCGCGCTCTGCGAGCCGGGGACGTCCCGGGCCCCGGGGTCGTCCCGGGGCCCCCGGTCGTCTCGTGCCCCCGGGGCGTCCCGGCGCCCCGAGGCGTCCCGAAAACCCGAGAGATCCTCGGAACCCGAGGGATCCTGGGGGAAGGCAGAATTGCTCAACGTACCCTTATCTCCTTCGGAGCCGCGGAAGCACTACGCTAACGGACGCCCGGGGGAGCGCCCGGAGGCCTTGGCAGTTCCCCTGGTATCCCCTTGTACGCTGCTCCGGAGCCAGCCACAGCCAGCTGCCGTCCCCTGCGCGGTCACGCAGCGCATCGACAGGAGAGCCCCTCGTGCCGAAGTCACGTATCCGCAAGAAGGCCGACTACACGCCGCCGCCCGCCTCGAAGCAGGCGACCAGCGTCAAGCTGGGCAGCCGCGGCTGGGTGGCCCCGGTGATGCTCGCCCTGTTCCTCATCGGGCTCGCCTGGATCGTCGTCTTCTACGTCTCCAACGGCTCGCTGCCGGTCGACGCGCTCGGCAACTGGAACATCGTCGTGGGCTTCGGCTTCATCGCGGCCGGCTTCGGCGTCTCCACGCAGTGGAAGTAGCCCCGGTCGCCGACCAGGGCCCGCCCGCGCTCGACCGAGTTATCCACAGGCTCGTCCACAGGTGTTGAAAGTCAATCCGACGATCTGTGGATAACTCTCATGACGTTGACGCCGGTACGACTATCCCAGTCGCCTTCGATCACCCGTTCGCCCCTCACTCCGACCCGGAAAACACCAGGTCAGGGCGAGGGGCGCGGTCGTTTCCCACCCGGCGCACAAGATCCGGCACGCACTGTGGACAACTTCGGTCATCATCGGTGGATAACTGATCTCATGTGAGCTGTGCGGTGCGTACGAGGACGATGACCAGGACCGCGGCAAGGACCACCGCGCACGCCCCGTACTGGACGAGCGCCCGGCGCTCCCGCGGCGCGTGCACCATCGCGTACCCGACGACGAGGCCCCCCGCCAGGCCGCCGACGTGGGCCTGCCAGGCGATACCGGCCCAGGTGAACGTGAAGATCAGGTTGATCACCAGCAGCGCGATGACCGGGCGCATGTCGTAGTTGAGCCGCCGCATCAGTATGGCCGTCGCGCCGAAGAGGCCGAAGATGGCGCCGGACGCGCCGAGCGAGGGCTGGTTCTGCGCGGCGAGCAGATAGCTCAGGGCGCTGCCCGCGAGTCCCGAGACGAAGTAGAGCGCGATGTAGCGGGCGCGGCCCAGGGCCGCCTCCAGCGGGCCGCCGATCCACCACAGGCTGAGCATGTTGAAGCCGATGTGCATGACGCTGGCGTGCAGGAACATCGCGGTCAGCAGGCGGTACCACTGGCCCTCGGCGACGCCCTGGAGGGAGCCGAGGTCCGGCACCCAGGCGAGGCCCAGCATCTCGAACCGCTCGGTGAACTGGTCACCCACGACCTTCTGCACCACGTACGCGGCCACGCAGAGCCCGACGATGACCTTCGTGACGAGCCGCGGGTCCGCGGTGACGGTGCCGCCCGCGACGGTCCGCGGCCGGTTGGCGCCGGGGGCGTGCCCGGTGCCCGAGCCGCTGCGCACACAGTCCGGGCACTGGAAACCGACGGACGCGCTGACCATGCACTCGGGGCAGATGGGCCGCTCGCAGCGGGTGCATCGGATGCCCGTCTGGCGACCGGGGTGCCGGTAGCAGACGGGCGTCGCGCGCCGGCCGTCCCGCGGATCGTGCGGATCGTGCGGGCCCTGTGGATCGCGTGGGGCCGGGCCCCCGGGAGCCTGTTCCATGGCGGTCGTCCCCTCCGGTGAAGCGGTAGAGCGTGGGCGGTGGCGCGGTGCCCCGCTGGTGCGGTGGCGCGGTGCCCCGCTGGTGCGGTGGCGCGGTGCCCCGCTGGTGCGGTGGGCCGCCGGTGCGCCGGCGCGGCAAAGCCTCGCCCCGTCCATCCTTACGGACGGACGGGGCTCATTGGTTCCCGCTAGCGGGTCTCCACGACGACCGACTCGACGACCACGTCGGTGACGGGGCGGTCGGTGCGCGGGTTGGTCGGCGTCGCCGCGATGGCGTCGACGACCTTCTTGCCGGCCTCGTCGGCGACCTCGCCGAAGATCGTGTGCTTGCGGGTGAGCCAGGCGGTCGGCTCGACGGTGATGAAGAACTGCGAGCCGTTGGTGGCCGGACCCGCGTTGGCCATGGCGAGCAGATAGGGCTGTGTGAAAGCCAGGTCCGGGTGGAACTCGTCCTCGAACTGGTAGCCGGGGCCGCCCGTGCCGTTGCCCAGCGGGTCGCCGCCCTGGATCATGAAGCCGCTGATGACGCGGTGGAAGACCGTGCCGTCATAGAGAGGGGTGGTGGACTTCTCGCCGGTCTCCGGATTCGTCCACTCGCGCTCGCCCTTGGCGAGCTCCACGAAGTTCTTGACCGTCTTGGGAGCGTGGTTCGGCAGCAGCCGGATTCCGATGTCGCCCATGGTGGTCTTCAGGGTGGCGTAGAGCTGCTCGGCCACGATCCTGCCTTCCGTCGGTTTCTGTGCCGTCCGATCCTCGCACGACCGTGCCCGTGCGGCGTGACCCGTGACACCGTCGCTGTCAAGACCGTCAAGGCCCCCGAGCCGCCCCCGAACCACTCCCGAACCACCAGCGAACCACTCCGTATCACCGCATTTCCACCGCATTGACACGTCTGGCGCGCATGATCGGCGAAAGGGTGGAAAGGTGAAATACCCGTACGCCACCGAGGAGGAGGATCCCGTGACCCGCATCGACAGGGTGCGCGCCGCGACCGGCTCGGCGAAGGACAGCGTGCAGCACGCCGCAGACGTGGTGGCGCCCTACGCCGGAACGGCCAGGGACATGGCGACGCAGTACGCGCGCGAGGCACGCGTCGTACTCGCCCCGAAGGTCCATCAGGCCGCCGACCAGGCTCGCGTCCAATACGTCGCCCACGTCGCGCCACGCATCGAGCAGGCCCGTTGCCACGTGCCGCCGAAGGTCGACCATGCCGCGCAGGAGGCGGCGCTGCGCACCCGTGAGGCGGCCCGGCAGGCCGCGCAGTACTCGAAGCCGCGTATCGAACAGGCGGTGGCGGCGGCCCAGCCCGCCCGCGAGGAGGCGGTGCAGCGTGGCGCCGCGGCGCTGGCCGCGCTGCGCGGGCAGGTGACGCCGAAGGAGATCGAGAAGCTGGCCCGCAAGCACGCCCGCCGGGCCCGTGCCGGACGGCGCGCCAAGACGCTGGCGGTGCTCGGCGTGCTGACGTGTGGCGCGTTCGCCGCGTGGAAGTGGTGGGACAAGCAGGCCAATCCGGACTGGCTCGTGGAGCCGCCCGCCGCCACGGAGGTGCCTGACTCGGAGCCGTTGTCCTCGGTGGACGGCAGTCCGCGTGGCTCCCTCACCCCGGAGGTCCGGGCCAAACAGGCCGAGGCCGAGGCGGAGGCCAAGTGGGAGTCCGAAGGCGGCTCGGAGGGCGAGGGCGGGAGCGAGCGCTGACGCGCGGCGCCGAGGCGTACGGAGGGCCCCGAGCCCCTGAGAACCGAGCAGCCCCTGCGTGACGTCGCCCCCCGGACGGGAGAAGCCCGTGCGGGGGGCGACGCGCGAGTCGGACGCGCGGCGGCCGGGGCAGCGGGGGCGGCCGGTCGCCAGGGCGGCCGGGGCGGGCGGTGGCCAGGGCGGCCGGGTCGCCAGGAGGCCGGATCACCGGGTCGGCCGGTCGCCGGGAGACCACGAGACCACGAGGCCGGGAGACCGCGAGACCGCGCGCGAAGGGAAGGGGGCGACGCCTCCTCGGCCCTCAGCCGAGTTCCAGGGTCGTCACGCCGAACACGCGGCTCACACGGTGCGGACGGACCGTCCCCGTGTACATCCGCGCCGTCTCGAAACTCGGGGCGAGACCGACGGACTCGGCCAGTCGCACAGCGGGTTCGTTGCTCAGCGGCACGTCGACCGCCAGTTCGGCACCCCCGACGGCGTCCGCGAGCGCGCTGAGCAGCCGCCGGGCGTCGGCGGCGCCGTCGGCGAACAGGGGGCCGCCCCGGAACGAGTCGCGGGCGGGGCGGACCGTGCCGTACCCGGTGAGCCGCCCGTCGACGATCCGGACGAACGTGCGGTGGCCGGGGGTGGACAGCCAGGTGGTGAGGAAGGCGGGCCGGTCGGCCGGGAGACAGGCCGCGTCGTACGCGTGCAGCCGGGCGATGTCGCCGGGCCGCATGGACCGCACGGTGCCGTCGGGCGCCTGCCACGGCCCGACCGTGCCGGTGAACCTGGCGGTGTGGTGGGCGAGTTCGAAGCCACTGCGGCGGTAGTTGTCCTGCTGTGCCGGTACGCCGTCGAGCCCCACGACGCGCCCGCCCGCGTGGGCCAGACCGTGGTTCCAGGTGGCCATGCCCCAGCCGCGGCCGCGCAGGTCGGGGCGGACCAGGTAGCAGCCGAGGAAGGCGTAGGAGTCCGAGTAGTTGACCACGGACACGGCGGTGGCGGGCTCCCCGTCGACATGGCCGAGGAAGAAACCCCCCGGGTCCTGCTCGAAGAAGGCGGCCACGTCCCGGAGCCCCGGGTTCCACCCCTCGTCCGCGGCCCACTCGGTCACGGCGGACCACTGCTGCGGGGTCGCCCGGGTGAGGACGAGCTTGCCGGCGGTCTCGGTCTCCGGCTTCTCTGGGTGCGCGGTGTCGGCCACGGGTCGAGCGTAGCCTCATTGGCGCCCTGCGCGCCGGGGCGAGGCGGGCCGCAGCGAAGCAGACCGGAGCCGGGGCAGGCCGGAGCCGAGGCAGGCCGGAGCGAAGCAGGCCGGAGCGAAGCAGGGCGACGCGTCGAGTCGGCGCACTCCTGCGTTCTCGGTGCACGCCTGCATTCTCGGCGCACGCCTGCGTTCACCGGGCCGGGACGAACCCTCCCCGGACCGACGCGGAGCCGCCCGACCCCTGTGCGTCGACGCGGTAGCCGTCGCCCGCGGCGCTGTGCCCGCCGGTGCCGTTGTTGAACTGGGCGGCGAACTCATGGCGCCCGGCGGGCACGGTCGTGCCCGGCTTGAGCACCCAGCGGTAGACCAGCGCGCCGCCCGCCTCCCGGACGGTGACGGTGAAGTGGTCGCCCGGCAGTGTCTGCCAGGTGCCGGTGCTCCTCACCCCGCCGGTCTGCGCGATCCGCATCTCGACCGTGAGCGAGGTGAGAGGCCGGGTCGTCCTGAGCGTGAGGTCGGTCTGCGTCCAGTAGACGGTGCTGTGCGGGTCCACCGAGCCGGCCGACGACAGCGCCCCGTCCCGGCTCTCGTCGACGGTCGGCGAGGCCGACGGCCCGGCGCTCGGCGGAGTCGGGCGCGCGCCGCCCGGGGTGGTGGCCGGGGCCGGGGCGGCGGGGGTGGGGCGGGCCGATGCCGGGGGCGAGGAACCGGCGGTGGGGGACGGGGTGGCAGGAGGCTCGCTCACGGTGGCCGACGGCGACGAGGACACGACGATGGCCGCCACGGCGAGGCCACCGGTCGCCAGGATGCCGGTGGCGACGACCCCGGCGAGCGCGACCCTCGTGCCGGACCTCGCGAACGGCCGCGCGCGATGGCGGACCCCGAATCCGGCCGCGCCGCGCTGCACCCGGGCCAGCATCCTCGCGCGGTCGGGCCGGTGTGCCTCGGCGGCCTCGCGCAGCCGCCGGGCGATTTCCTCGTTCACCGGTTCGCCCTCGTTAACCGGTTCGTCCTCGTTCACCGGTTCGTCCTCCTTGCCACCAGGTCCCCGACCGTTTCCGTGCCAAGAATCCTTTCCAGCTCGGCCATTGCCTTCGAGGTCTGGCTCTTCACCGTGCCGACCGATATGCCCAGCGCCGCCGCCGTGTCCTTCTCCGACAGGTCGAAGGCGTGCCGCAGCACCACACACGCGCGCTTGCGGAACGGCAGCCGGGCGAGCGCCGCGCGGACGTCCAGCACGGCCGCCGTGTCCGGCCCCTCCACCTTCTGCGGACCGCGGGACCAGAAAAGGGCGATCCGGCGCCGCTCGCGCACCGCGCTGCGGATCCGTCCGCGCGCCAGGTTGGCCACCACACCGCGGGCATAGGCGAGCGGGTGGTCGACCTGCCGCATCCGGTCCCAGCGCTGCCACAGGGCGACCAGGGCATCCGCCGCGAGTTCGTCCGCCGCGTCGGTCTCACCGGTCAGCAGGTGTGCCAGACGGGCGAGTTCGGCATAGTGACGCTCGAAGAACTCGTGGAACTCCGCGGACGCGTCGTCGAGGAGCATCCCTCCGTCGCCTCTCCTGACCATGACGGGCACATTAGTTTCATGTTTAACAATGGGGGCGCAGCCTAACAGTGCCCGGCCCCGGTCCGTGCGGCGCTCGTGCTCGGTGGCGGGGGGCCGGTGAAGGCGGGCCGGCGGGCTGGTCAATGCCGGGCGAACTGGACATCGGTCCGCTGCGCGACGCCGGGCCGCACCGCGATGCCGTCGACGGTCAGCCGTTGCCCGTAGATGTCGGTGATCCGGAGCGCGCCACCGCAGCCGGTGCCGTCGGCGGACAGGAAGTAGTTGTACGCGGTGCGGGGCAGCCGCCGCCAGCGGCCGCCGCCGCGCACCTCAAGGGCGGCCACCGGGTTCCGGTGGCCGATCACCTGGATCCCGCACCACCACTTGGTGGAGCCGGTCTTGTAGCGGATGGCGATCGCGCCCGGCAGGTCCGGGCTCAGCAGCGTCCAGGTGACGGGGAGCCGGCCCACCGACAGATCGGCGAGCTTGGCGAACGCCTGTCGGCTCAGGTCGAGTTGGCCGGGCGCGCACGGCGCCGGGCATTCGTTGACGATCCGTACCGTGACGGTGGCCCCACCGGCCGCGCGTACCCGCACGTAGGCCCCGCACGCCTTGGCCGACTCGTAGTCGGTCACGTTCATGGCGGCGATCATCATGTCGTCGGTCGGCCCGTACAGGCAGGAGCCGTTGCCGTCGCCCGCCGCGTAGGCGGTGGCGACTCCCCTGCGGCTGACGGCCGGTGTGATCCGTTCCGCCGACGCGGCCGCCCCGGAGCTCGCGGACGGCGTACGGGGTCTCTCACGCGCGGTACCGGAGTTCGCGGACCCGGCAGGGGTGCCCGAGGCCGTCGAAGCGGCCGGCACCGGCACTGAAGGCGACGGCGTGGGCGTGGGCGTGGCCGGACGCGTCGGGCCGGTACCGGTGCCGGTGCCCGAGGGCGTCGGCCGCGCCGTCGCACCCGCGCCGCCGCCCGCCTCGGGCCCGGCGTCGGACGGGGCGGCGGCCCGCGCGCCCGCGGCGGACGCGTCGGCCGCCCGCACCGCGCCGGTCCCGCTCCCGGTGAAGACGGTCACGGCCAGGCATGCCGTCACTCCGACGCCCAGCAGCCCCAAGGCAGAACCCGTGACCAGTCCGCGCCTGCGCCACGGTCGCGGCGCGGCGTGCTTCGTTGCCCTCATGCCCGTCCATCCGGTAGTTCGACTCGTCTCCTACGGTCCCCAGTTGCCGCAGGGGACGAGAAGGTTGCCGCCCGGCACCGAATTTCCCGGCGGCACGGAAAGGCCCTGAAGAACAACGGAAAGGCCCTGAAGAACATCGGACACCGCGGCAACCTTTTCCTCCCGAGCGGCCACCTGGGGGCACACCACCACGGCGTGCGCGGTCAGCCACGCGCGCCGTGGTGGTGCGCCCCTATCCACGCACTCCGACCGGGAGCCACACGTGTCATCCGACGACCCGACATCCGCCGAGCAGCCGACGCCTCGGGGCCGAACGCACCGCCGCGGCCGAACACGCCGCCGCATCGTGGCGGGGGCGGTGGCGACCCTGCTGGCCGGGGCCGGCGCGGGCGCCCTGGCGCTCAGCGCGGACGCCGCGCCGACCGTATCCGTCACCGTCGACGCGGGCACCTCACTGGGCACGGTGCCCAGCACGGCTGTCGGCCTCAACACGGCGGTGTACGACGCCTACATGAACGACGCCAGGGCGGCGTCGCTGATGAAGGCGGCCGGGGTCCGGCAGTTGCGCTTCCCCGGCGGCTCGGTCCCGGACGCCTACCACTGGAAGACCCACACCGTGACCGGCGGTAGCTGGGCGGCGCCCGGTACCGACTTCGACCACTTCATGGCCACCGCGAAGAAGGTCGGAGCGCAGCCGATCATCACCGCCAACTACGGTTCCGGCACGGCCCGGGAGGCCGCGGACTGGGTCAAGTACGCCAACGTCGACAAGCACTACGGCGTGACGTACTGGGAGATCGGCAACGAGGTCTCCGGCAACGGGCACTACGGCAGCAAATGGGAGGTCGACACCCACGCCGACAGGAGCCCGAGGGAGTACGCGAAGAACGTGATCGCCTACGCGAAGGCGATGAAGGCCGTGGACCCGAAGGTGAGGATCGGGGCGGTGCTCAACACCCCGGGCTCCTGGCCGGACGGGGTGAAGGCTTCCGGCGACGACGCCGACTGGAACAACACGGTGCTCTCCATCGCCGGCAAGTCGATCGACTTCGCGATCATCCACTGGTACCCGGGCGGTTCCAGCACGGCGGACCTGCTGAACTCCCCCGCCAGGATCGCCGGCGTCACCTCCGCGGTGCGCTCGCTGATCAACAAGTACGCGGGCTCGCACGCCGCCTCGGTGAAGATCGCCGTCACCGAGACCTCCAGCGCCGATTCGGTGGCCCAGACCAGCCAGGCCGCGGCACTGTTCGCGCCGGACACGTACATGAACTGGCTTGAACAGGGGGCCGTCGGCGTCGACTGGTGGGACCTGCACAACGGGCCGGGCAAGCCCGACACCGTCCAAGGCCAGACCGACTACCAGGACGGGGGCGTGCTCTCCGTCGGAGGCTGCTCCGGCGGGACGTGCGAGCCGGCCCGCGAGACACCCTTCCCCACCTACTGGGGCATCCGCTCGCTGACCGCACTCGCGCACCCAGGCGACACCATGGTCAAGGCGTCCTCGGGCGACCCGTCGATCGCCGTGCACGCGGTGCGGAGCGGCGACGGCGGCCTGAACGTCATGCTGATCAACAAGAACCCGCGGAACGCGGCACACCTGTCGCTCTCCTACACCGGATACACCCCGGCCGCAGGAGCGGTCAGAACCGTCTCGTACACCAAGGGCGGCACCGCCCTGGCCAAGGCGACGCGGGGAACAGCGGCCGCGCAGACGCTGCCGCCGTACTCCATCACGACGCTCCAGCTGAAACCGTCGTCCGCGGCGGCCCGCACCGGCTCCCCGTCCCCCGCCCCCACCCCGACCACCACCGCCGCGGCGCCGGTGGCCTCCGCCCCGGGCACGATCGGCACCCGCGCGCAGGCCACGGCAGTCGGCGCACCCCCCGCCGGACCGGACCGCAGCCACACGGCCGGCGGCCTGGCCACCACCGGGCTGAGCAGCACTGTCACCTACGGCACCCTCGGCGGCCTGCTGGCCGTCGCCGCCGGCTGGGCGCTGATGCTTCGCCGACGCCGCGGCAGCAGAGGCTCGCACAGCAGGTGAACCCCCGGCGCCGGCCGGCGCCGCGCCCCGGCGCCTACCCCCCCCCGGCGAGAGCGCCTCGCAGCCGACGTGCGACTGCGAGGCGTCGGGGGGCGGCTATCGACCGCCGGATCGAGAACGTACGCGCACACCGACGGAACCCTCGCGGCCGCCTGCCCGATCCGCCAGTGGGAAAGCCATGCCCGGTCCGTGGCCGCAGAACCCGGCGTGATCACCTCGCAGACGTGCGCACACGCCTCAGAGCGTGTGCAATCAGTGAAGCGAAACCGTTGAGTCCCCTGGCCGGATCGGTACAGGCAGCGATTTGCAGCCGCCAGCGGCTCTCCGGCTCGGGCCGGGACAGCTCGTCCAGATCCAGGGTGAAGGTTCGCCCGTCGGCCAGCTCGATGGGGAGTTCGCCCGTGCCGTACGTGTGGGTACGAGCGGTGATGCAACGGCCGTACTTGGCGGTGCAGTCGTCGTAGTCCTTGTAGTCCTTGCGCGCCGAGGAGACGGACACCACCTCGGCGATCAGCAGGACGTCCTCGAAGCTGTAGCGCTTGCCCTGCTTCTGCGCGTCCTCCCGCAGGATCGCGAAGCCCGGGGCGGAGTTCTCGTCTGACGGGAAGTCGAGGTACACGTCGGAGGCGGTCGTGAGCGCGGGGGCACCCGGTCCGTCCCCTCCGGGAATCCTGCTGGACCTCTCTGGCATCCGGGTACGGGTTCCGCCGCGGCACTAGGATTTTCAGGACGGTCGCAAGAGCACGCCGGTGCACGGAGGAACGGAACAGCCATGGGGCGAGGGGCACGCAAACACCTGGCGGAACTGCTCGGCGGCGCGGAGCAGCGCGGCGATTTCAGCACCCGTATCGAGATGCCCGCCCGTGCCCTGCGCATCGAGGTCGACGGCGTCGGCGAGCTGCCCCTGCCGCTCCGTGCCCCAGTCACCAAGAAGCTGATCGCCCAGGCCCGGCAGGCCCGCTTCGGCCGCGGCGAGCAGACCCTGACCGACACCGGCGTACGCGACACCTGGGAGATCACCCCGGACCGGCTCACTCTGGGCGGCCCCGACTGGGACCTCACCCTGGAGGGCGTTCTCGACGGTGTCCGTGCCGCGCTCGGCCTGCCGCCCACCACCGTCCTGCGCGCCGAGCCGCACGCCCTGCTCGTCTACGGCAAGGGCCAGTTCTTCCTGCCGCACCAGGACTCCGAGAAGAACGACGCCATGGTGGGCTCCCTGGTGGTCTCACTGCCCTCGCACCACACCGGCGGCGAACTCGTCGTCGCACACGGCGGCCGCAGCATCATCCACCAGGCGTCCCGGGAGCGGCTGACCTTCACCGCCTTCTACGCGGACTGCCGCCACGAGGTCAAGCCGGTGAAGTCCGGATACCGCGTCACCCTCACCATGAACCTGCTCGCCGAACGTGCCCGACCGGCCGACGGCGGCGACGGCACACCGGTGGCCGACCTGGCCCACTGCCTGACCGAGCACTTCGCCCAGCCGGCCGAGGAACGCTACGGCTACGGCCGCTCCCGGCCCGCGCCCCCGCCCAACCGGCTCGTCTACCTCCTCGACCACGAGTACACCCAGCGCGGCCTGGGCTGGGACCGCCTCAAAGGTGCCGACGCCACCCGCGCCGCCCTGCTCCGCCAGGCCGCCGGGCAGGCCGACTGCGAAGCGGTCCTCGCCCTGGCGGAGGTGAGGGAGACCTGGGACGCCGTACCGCCCTACGACCGCTACGACCACTACGGCGAGACCGAGCACTTCGACGACTGCGAGGACGACGAGTGCGAGGGCGAATGCCTCCTCGACCCCGACGGCGAACCCGGCGCCGAGCGCCGCCGCACCGGCGACTTCTCCGACTACGAACTGAACGACCTGATCGACGACGAGATCACCCTCGGCTGGTGGACCCGCCCCGGCAGCCCCGACGGCGAGCGGATCTCCCTGCCCGTCCCGTACGCCGAGGTGTGCGCCACCACCGAGAACAAGGAGCTCACGCCCTACCAGTCCGAGTACGAGGGCTACATGGGCAACTACGGCAACACCCTGGACCGCTGGTACCGGCGGGCCGCGGTGGTGGTCTGGCCCCGGCAGCGCGCGTTCGCGGCACGCGCCGAGGCCGGCTCCGAGGGCGCCCTGAAGGAACTCCAGGGCCACCTGGACGACGGGAAGCCGGAACTGGCACGTACGCTCGCCCGGTCGCTCGCCCCCTTCTGGAAGCACCACGGCTCGGGCCCGGACGCCGCACCGCTCTTCACCGCCGCCCTGCCCGTCGCGGTGGGACTGGCCGAAGCGGACACCGCCGCGATGCTCCTCGCCCCTTTCGGGGTGGAAACCCTGAGCGAGCACCATGCCCCCGGCCTCGCGAAGGCCGCGGCACGGTACGGACGGGCGTGGGCGCGCGAGGCCGTCGGCAGCTGGTTCGGACCGACCGGCGCCTGGACCGGGGCCGACCGCACAACATGGCTGACCTCCCTGCCCGGCCTCTGCACCGCTCTGCGGACGGCCGACGGCGACGGCGACGCGGTGGCCGCGCCGCTGGTCGGGGGAGCCTGGCGGACGACCGAGCAGCAGCTCGCCGGCTGGCTGGGCATCGGCCGCGAGTCCGAACGTCGCACCGCCCTGGAGCGGCTCGGCACCCCGCTGGCCCACATTCTCCAGGCAGCCGACACCGAGACCACCGACGCCATCACCACCGTCCTGTGCGGGCTTCCGGACGCCGTCCTGGAATGCCTGATCCCGGCGCTGCGTGCCATGGCCGCGGACAACGGCATGTCCCGGGCGCCCGTCTTCCGGACGCTCGCCGGCCACTGTGAGGCCCGGCTGACCGCGTTCCTCGCCCGCCCCGTCCGGGCGGCGGACGACTGGTCACTCACCCCGGCCGGCACCTGCCGATCCGGCTGCGACCTCTGCCCCGACCTCGCCGCCTTCCTCACCTCCCGCACCCGCCGGACCATGGACTGGCCACTCGCCCAGGCCAAACGCCAGCATGTCCACAACCGGATCGACACGGCCGGCCTGCCCGTGTCCCACACGACCCGGCGTCAGGGGCGCCCCTTCACCCTGGTCCTGACCAAGACGAACGCGGTGTTCACGCGCGAGCGGACGGCCCGCTCCCGCGCCGAGAGCGACCTGGCATGGCTCCGGACGCAGGCGCCCCGGCCACACGGCTGAGAGGAGACGGACGGCTTCCCGCCCCTGCGCTCAGCGGATCTTCTCGAACTCCGCCCATACCGTCACCGCGCCCCCTGGCGTCGAGAAGGCAATCTCCTCGCCGAACCGCCACAGAACCGCCACCGAACCGCCGAGGCGCACTCGTCCCCCTTCGGCTCCCGGTACAACACCCACTGGCCGGTCAGCACATCCACGCGGGCGACGCGGCCTACCGGGCAGTCGCCTCCTCACGAAGCCGTGCGTGTGGTGATGACGGTGTAGCCGAAGACCTGACCGATTCCCGGGATGGTCTTGCGAAGGATCCGGGTGAGGGCATCCACCCCCTGAGGTCCGTGGAGACTGTGGAGCCGGTGCCGTTCACGGTCGAGGTCTGCGTCGAGCCGATGCAGAGAGTGGCGCAGATGCGCATCGAGATCCGTGACGGTTTCGACGTGGAAGCCTGTGTCGGAGAGCAGGGCGAGCAGCTGAGTCAGGAGCCGGGGGACGGAGTGTTCGTGGTGGCCCGGCTCGGGGGCTCTGAGGATCATGTCGCTGATGACGAAGGCGCTTCCCGGCAGGAGCACCCGTCTGATCTCGGCGAGCGCGCGGCGGACCTCGCCTATGTGCAGGAGGGTTTCGATGGCCCAGGCCGCCTCGAAGGACCGGTCCGGATAGGGCAGGGCGGTGGCGTCGGCGTACTGGAATCGGGTGAGGTGGCCGATGTCAGTCCCTTCGGCCGCGGACCGGGCGAGGTCGACCTGGGTGGTGCTGATGGTGACGCCCGTGACACGGGCTCCCGTGGCGCGGGCGAGTCGCAGGGCGGGGTGGCCGATGCCGCAGCCAACGTCCAGGACCCGGTCGTCGGGGCGCGGGGACAGCTCTCCGATGAGCAGGTCGGTGAGCCGGTCGCCGGCCGCGGTCACCTCGCCGGCTGTCTCCTTGGTGGTTCCGTCGGCGGTGCCGGTGTCCGTGCCCGTGTGGTCTTCTGGCCACAGGCCGATGTGGAAGTTGCCGCCCCACAGCTGTTGCAGGAGGGGTGTGAGCGCGTCGTAGTACGCGCCGACGTCTCCGGTCCCGTTCATGGGCGGCCGTCCTGTGGGGCGAGGCTGACGAGCAGGCTGTGCGGGATGGTCATGGTGGGCCCGTTCTTCACCGTGCGCAGCCCGGGGGCGGCTCCGGTCAGCAGCAGGCCCGGGGTGCGGGTCAGCCGGGCCAGGGCCAGCGGGAGCTCGAACTCGGCGAGTTCGGCGCCGGGACAGCGGCGGGTACCGGTGCCGAAGGGGAGGTAGTGGCTGCCGGAGACTTTGCGGCGGAGGAATCGTTCGGGGTCGAAACGCTCGGGGTCGGGGTAGAGGTCGGGACGGCGGTGTACGAGGTGGATGGCGGGGACGAGTTCGGTGCCGGCCGGGAAGAAGTGCCCGTTCCACTCGAACGCGCCGGGCACGACGCGAGCCAGGCCGGCCGGCACGACCGAGCCGTGCCGCAGGGCCTCGGCACAGACCGCCTTGAGATAGGGCAGCTTGACGATGGCGGCCGGTGCGGCATCAGCCCCGAGGCCGTCGAGTTCGGTGTGTACCCGCCGACGGATGCCGGGGTGGAGTTCGAGCTGGTACAGCGCCCAGGCCAGGGCACTGGCGGTGGTGTCGTGGCCGGCGATCAGCAAGGTCATGAGGTGGCCGCGGATCTGCTCGTCCGTAGGGGCGGGCTCGCCGGTGGCCAGGTGGTGGATCAGGTCTCTCCGGTGCTGGTCCGGACTGCCGCGCGCCGCGGTCACTTCCTGGCCGACGAACGCCTGGACCTGCTGGACCAGGCCGTCGATCTGCCGCAGAAGCCCGTCGGGACCGCCACCAGAGGCGGCGGCCGGCTCGTACATCAGGTCCATGATGTCGATGAGCAGGCGAACGCAGTGCTGCTCGCGCTGGTGTGGCAGTGCGCCGAAGGCGACCCTGACGATCAGCCTCAGCGTGATGTCGTGGGCGAGTTTGATCAGGGGACGTCGGTGTCCCCGCAGCTCGTCCAGCTCGGTGGTGATGATCTCGTCGACGGCGGGTCCGAGCGCGCGGACCCGGTCCCCGTGCAACGGCGGGGCCAGCAGCAGCCGGATGGCACGGTGGGCGTCCCCGGTGAGGTACGGCAGAGCCTGGGCGCCGATGACGGGGCGGAAGTACCGGGTGCCCCGGGCTCCCCAGGCCGTCCGGTCGCTGATGAAGAGCCGCCGGATCGCCGCGGGGTCGCTGACGTAGACCCGGGGTGGGGCGTCCCCGCCGTACAGCGTGAAGATCGACCCGTATGCGCGGGCGTACGCCTCCCACGCGGCGAGCTGCCGCTCGTTCTCCATTCTGTGCAGCTCGGCGGCGGTGAGACGAGGGCCGTCGGGCAGGGTCGCACCGCGCGGGCGGGGACACCGCGAGGCGGGTTCCGGGCAGGAGGGCGTGGTCATGGCAGGTCCCGTGGGACGGGGCGGGCGAAGCCCTCGACCAGGTCGCCGCCGGGGGGCAGCAGTTCGGTGTGGGTGTACCGGCCGCTGGTGTGGTGGTAGCTGTGGTTGCCGCGCACCACGTCCAGGTAGGCGTCGGCACACCGCAGGGCTTCCGTGGCGGCCCGCGCGGGCAGTCCTGAACGGTCGAGTTGCCGAGGCAGGTCGTGGTAGGCCGCCGTGATCCGGTCGGCGCCTTCGGCAATCATCCGGCCGACCCGGGCAGCGGCCTTCTGCGGTGACCAGCCGTGGTGGTGCTCCAAGAGGCAGACGGCATTGTGGAAGTAGCCGACAGCCCGCTCGCGATCGGCGGAAACGAGGTCGTTGCACAGGGCGGTGGTGTCGGACACCGCGGCAGCCAGCGCCCGGAAGGCCGGCAGACGATGCACGGCATCCGGCAGATCCACACCGGCCGCGTGCTCACACAGGTCCAGATACCAGGGGACGCCGAACATCTCGCGTCTGCGTTCGTGAAACTCCTCCAGGCCCGGCAGACGCCCGACAGCACGGTCCACGGTCTCGCCGTAGAAGCCCCACAGCCAGTTGGCCATGTGGCTGCGGAAACGCATCCGCCAGGCGGCAGAACGTACCGGCGCCAGCTGCCCCCAGAGCTCGGCGGCCGCCATAGCCATCGCGCCCCCCAAGGCCCGTCCGGCCGAAGCGTCGAAGACCTCGGTGAGCTCCGTGACAGCCGCCAGGCAGGACGCCGGATCGCGGCCGGCGGGTCCGGCGTCGAACTCCTCGTCGATGAGCAGGGACCAGCCCGTGAACCGGCTGATGAGAACGAGGCGGTCAAGGGACGCCGACGGGTAGTACAGGCCGACGCAGTAGGCGACCCGCGCGGCACGGACGTTGGCGCGGGCGTGTTCGGAACGGCACAGGCCGAACCCGTCGAGCCACCGCCACATGTCCCGCTCGGCCTCATCGGCAGCGGAGTTGAGCCGGATCTCGGAAGGGAACAGACCGAGTGCGCTGCTGGTCATGAACGACTCCTCTTGTGTGCCTCGGCAGGCAGCCCGGGCGACGGAACCGTGGAGACGCCGGGCGGCTGCCCCTTGTTCGCCGCTCGCCTGTAGGTGATCAAGGCCCACACGTAGCAGACCTGCAGCAGCACCTGCGTGACGGCGAGAAAGGCGTGCAGGGCCCGATAGCGGCCACCGGGTGGTGCGATCGCGGCGCCGACGCTCAGCGATGCCAGGGCGATCAGCAGACACACCGCTCCCGGCACGGACTGGCCGGCCGCCGAACCCCTGCGGTAGAGCATCGACAAGCACAGGGCCGGTGTCGCGGTCTGAAGGAACATACCGGTCGTCACGCCGTACTCGTCGTCGAGAGCGCGCCCCACGAACTGGAACATCGCCACCGTCAGCACGGCGGTGACCAGCACGAACACCATCAGCAAAGGTCGCGGGAGGCACGGATAGTCCTTGGTTCCGTAGCGGTAGAACTGCCGGAACAGATACAGCTCGAAGGCCACCAGGAACGGTTCGAAGGCGTAGGTCGAACTCCAGGCCGAGGTGACACCGGAGAGCATGAGGCCGTCCCAGGCAAGGATCCCGCACAGGACCAGAGGTGGCAGTGGGGCCCACCGGTCCCGGCGCCCCTGCACCACCGCGAAGGCGATCCACAGGAGTCCGAAGACGAATCCCACGAGCCCCGTGACGACGAATACCGGCTCCACCGGCCCTCCTCAACAGTGCGGCGCGCCGCAGGAATCCGAATCCAGTGCCTGGTCCCGGGCCGGTCGACTGCTCCCCGGGCGCGTCGGCGCCACAGACAACCGCAGTCCTTTCCCGCAGGTTCCTTTGCGACACCGGCTCCGCACATCCCGGCGAAGCACGGCCGCGCTCGGGTGGTGCACGTGTCCGGACGTGCGTCGCACACGGGTCCGTACTGCTCCGTGTGCACCCGGCACGCTCTGGTGCGGTCCCCAGAACGGACGGCTCCATGGAGGAACGCCTCACACCATGTCCACGGCGACTGCCTCCCCTCACCGGGGGGTTGCTGGAGGAACACACATGCCCCCCACACCGGCCTCCCCGCCTGTCATCCACGTGATCGACAGCCCCCGTGTGGACGCCTACCGGCCCAAGGTCGTCTACACCTACGACGGTCCTCCCCGGATGTGGCACAAGGCGCTGGGCCCCGACAACCTGCTGTTCCAGTTCGGCCTGTTCGACGAGGAGGAACTGGCTGCCGGCCCCACACCCGGCACGGTGGGCCCCTCCGAAGTACGTCATTTCGACCGCCAGCTGGAGATCGCCGGACTGACTGGCGCGGACCGACCACGAATTCACCGGATTCTGGACCTGGGCTGCGGGTGGGGCTATCTCTCCCGTCACCTCGCCGAGCACTTTCCCGAGGCGCGCACCGTGGACGCGGTCAACATCAGCGAACGCCAGCTGGAGTACTGCGCCGAGCGACTCGCCGGTCATGAACTCGCGGACCGCATCCGACTTTTCCTGTGCAACGGCCAGGACGTCGACCTGCTGCCGGAGCCGGACATCCCCTACGACCTGGTCGTCGTACGCGGCGTCTACACGCACTTCCTCAACGACGTCTTCGAGGCTTCCGTCAAGGCGGTGTCCAAGCGCCTGCGGGCCGGCGGGCTCCTCGTCGTCTCCGACACCCTCTACAAGGGCAGCCTCACCGCGTACTCCTCAGCCATCCCCGACACCGTCGACCGCCTCGCCTGCGCCAACCGCAAGAGCCCCGCCTACTTCGCCCGCGTTCTGGAGGAACACGGCCTGATCCTCGAGGACATGCGGATCATGCCGTCCAACGCGGAGGTCGTCCACTGGTTCGGGAAGGTCCGGCTCAACATCGAGGAGCACTTCCCCGGTGGCGTGAGCGGCCCCATCGACGAGCTGCGCGAGATGGCGGTGAGCTTCTCGGACTCCCTGGCCCGGGACAAGGCGTCCGTGTACAGCATCATCACCAGGCGCGCAGCCTGACCGCGGGAACCCTTGCGCGTGAGGTTCCCCCCGGCGGGGTGTGTCCAGCGAGTGGTGCAACTCTCACGTCGTCCATCAACTACAGCTTCCTGTCGTCGTGGGCAGGTGGGAGCGAAGACAAGCGCGAGCCTGAGGAGTCATTCGTGTCGTACCGTATGCAGTCGCTGCCGCAGCAGCGTGCGTGATCGCTGCCACCACGGCCATGGCGCCGGGGCCTATCAGAGAGGGTGACGGCGCGGCGAAGATCGTGGACAGAAGTTTCACCACCCTGGCCGCGCCTGGAGGTGAGGACCCGATCCTGCGGCAGGGTAACTCGAAGTTCCGGCCGGCTCACATCAAGCAGGGTGGTCGGCACCGGGACACCGCCAGCCACTCCTATGACGCTGGGGCCAAGAAGAAGGGGCAGAGCGGTCCGAAGGGACGTGACACGTGCCTGGCGAAGAAGGACGACTGACCGGATCACCGGATGCCCGTCGCTATGTGCCAGGCGACCGGGTGCGGCCGAAGGAGGCGACAGACCATCCCGAGGACCCGGTCGGCACCGTGATGGTGAGGATCTCCACGGGGGAGCTCCTCGTCGATTTCCCGCTGGCCGGCGGCGAGATGTACCTCGACGAGGAACTCGACCTGGTCGAACCCGAACCGCCCGGCCGGAGGCCGCCGCCCGCCCAGCAGGGCCTCGACGACTGAAGATTTCCAAGGCTGTTGACCACCACTGTCAGGGAACGATCACTCGCCCCGCGGGAAGAGACGGTCAAACCGCCGAGGCGTGCCTGACCCGACGCACTCGTGAACGCCCCACGCAGCTCAGAGCCCCGGTCGGTGATCTTGAGTTCTAGTGGTCGTCGCAACACCCCAGCTCAAGGGGTGCGATGGACTTCGAGGTCCGCAAGGTCCGCAAGGCTCAGGGGCCCAAGAAGCTGCGGCGTGAGCGGGAGGAATACTTCCGCCTCATGCAGCTGGGGTACTCGAACAAGGAAGCCTGCCAAGTCGTCGGGATCAACCTGAGGACTGGCCGTGAATGGCGGAATGGCAGGACGAGTCCCAACCGGACCGTGGCGCCCGCGCTAGCCGCGCGGACGCCACGGTCTACCTCGTCGCGGTACCTGCGCGAGGACGAGCGCATACACATAGCTGACCGGCTGCGGGAGAAGGCCACCATCCGGGCCATCGCGGCCGAGCTGGACCGCAGCCCGTCGACCATCAGCCGGGAGATCTGCCGCAACCGCACCGTCGGCCCTCGTGGCCAGTGGCACTACCGGCCGCACGCCGCCCAGGCCCGCGCCGATGCCCGCCGGCCTCGCCCCAAGCCCGGGAAGATCGGCCAGAACCCCCAGCTGCGGGACTTCATCCAGGACCAGCTGCCCCAGAAGTGGAGCCCCGAGCAGATCTGTCACGCTCTGCGTAGACAGTTCCCCGACCGGCCGGAGATGCACGTGACGCATGAGACGGTCTACCAGGCCCTCTACGTCCAGGGCCGGGGCCAACTCCGGCGCGAACTGGCCCGGGCCCTGCGGACCGGACGCGCCCGCCGTCGTCCTCACCGCCAGTCCAACAAGCGGCAGCCTCGCGCGGTTAAGGACATGGTGATGATCAGCGACCGTCCCGCCGAGGCCGCCGACCGGGCCGTCCCGGGCCACTGGGAGGGCGACCTGATCACCGGCAAGGACAACCGCTCGGCGATCGGCACCCTCGTCGAACGCTCGACCCGCTACGTGATGCTGGTCCACCTCCCCCTCGACCACACCGCACCACGCACCCGGGACGCCCTGGTCGAGACGGTGAAGACGCTTCCCGCCCATCTGCGGCGCTCCCTGACCTGGGACCAAGGCAGTGAGATGGCCGCCCACAAGGCGTTCACCCTGGCCACCGACATCCCGGTCTACTTCTGCGACCCGGCCAGCCCCTGGCAGCGCGGCTCGAACGAAAACACCAACGGCCTGCTGCGGCAGTACTTCCCCAAAGGCACCGACCTGTCCGTCCACACCCGCGAGCACCTCGACGCCGTCGCCGCTGAGCTGAACAGCCGCCCACGCAAAACGCTCGGCTGGGAAACCCCAGCCGAGCGTCTCGCTAAGCTACTCGCGGCCTGATCAACCGACCACGGTGTTGCAACGACCCCTCGAATTCGCCTGATCACTGACCGGGGCTCTGGCATGTTGTACAGCTAGCGGGTCATCCGCAGCATCACTTCGTGCAACTGATTCCTCGTCAGCGGTGGAGCGGCAAGCGGTGCACCCAGCGAACCAGTCCCGGTCCACCCGGCGACATTTCGTACGTGGACCGACCGTCCGTCGGGCAGGAACAGTCTCGCGTCGTACTCGCCGCTCCAGTCGATGGAGCCACCCGCTTCCGCGTTCGGCTGGTACCACACGGCGAGTGACCCTCCACCGGTCACGGCCTCCGCCGTGCATCCCTTGGCCAGGCCCGGCGTACTCTCCAGGCTCGCGCACACCTCCTTGGCGTTGTGGGCGCTACCCTTCGTCGCCGTCTGCTTGCTGGAGGCCGTGCGGCTCTCCAGCAGCCCCACGCCGCCGTCCTTGCGCACCGCATAGGCTCCGTCGTACGGGCCGTGCGGCTTGGGCTCCTGGCCCGACACCCCCTTGACCAGTTGGATCAACGGCACCTGCTTCACCTCGCCGATACCGGTGGGAAGCAGGCCCACGAGGCCCGTCGACGCCTGCACGGACGCCGTGGGAGCCGCGGCCGGCTCCTCGCTCCGGCCGGAGGCGAGCGCCGGGACCATCGCCGAGACGGCCGCGACCGCGGCGGCCGCCGCCCCGGTCATGGCGGCACGTCTACGCCAACTCCTGCGCCTGGCCTGCATAAAGATCTCCTCACTGTTCCGGTAGGGCCGGGCGACGTCCGCCACGGCCCGCTCAAGCAGTCCTTTGACCGCCGAGTTCTCCTCGTCGTACGCGCTCATACGAGCTCCTCCTGCACCACGGCGCGCAGCGCCGCCAGTCCCCGAGCCGTGTGGCTCTTGACCGTGTTCTGCCGCAGTCCCAAGATCCGGGCTGTTTCCTCTACGCTCATGTCCTCCCAGAACCGCAGCACCAGCACCGCGCGCTGCTTGGGGGTGAGATCCGCCAGCACCTGCCGCACGACCAGAGCGAGCTCGAACTCCGCGTCCGGAGCCGGGCGGTCGGGCAACTCGCCGCACGCCTGCTCGCGCCGCCAAAAGCGCCGCCGGGAGGCGATGAAGGTGTTGACGAGAGTCTTCTTCGCATATGCCTCGACGTTGTCCAGCCGCTGCAACCGCCGCCAGCCGAGCACCACCTTCACCAGCGTCGTCTGGACGAGGTCGTCGGCCTCGTCCCGATCGCCGCACAGCAGATAGGCGCTCCGGAACAACACCCCCCGTCTGGCCTCGACGAAGGCGTGCAGTGCCGCTTCGTCCCGCGCCATCCCCGCCCCTCTCCCCGCCCGTCGGTACAGGCGGTCTCACCCGTATCAGTGCGTTGGCCCCCGCACCCGGTTGCACTCGGCGTCCGTTGGGCAGGACGACCGCCCGGCCGGGCGGCCCGCGGAGTTCTCGACGACCGGTCCGACCAACACGACGGCGCCGGTGCGCTGCCACGTCCGCACCGGCGCGGGCTCCGGCTGGTGCGACGACATCAGCCTGGTCGCCCGGCCCTGACCGTCGTCCATCCGGCCCTCGGTGCCGCAACCGCACGACTTGATGCGGGCGCACGTATGAGGGGAGAGGTCTCGCTGTCCGCGGGAAGGGCCTCGTCGCCGTGTGGGGCTCCGCCCGACTCGAGGGGGCGGGCGGGACCTTCGTCCTGTTCGCCATGCTCCGCGACGGCACCTTCTACGAATCCCGAACGCCGAAGAACGTCGAGCTCGCCGCATAACCCCAGCACCCCCGAACCACACCAAACCCGACAGGGACGCCTTGACGAAAGACAGAGAGGCACCCCCCTGCCGGTCGTGCACTGGCCGGAACCCTCCGACGCGCATGAACGCGAGGACCAGAGGTTCGGGCTCCACTGGATGACCCGAACCCTGGCGGCATGGCGGACGGACGCCCGTTCATCTGGGTCGACGACGAGATCACCGACGCCGATCGGGACTGACTGAGTGTCTACCCACCACCCCGCCCCGGCCTTCCTCCACCGCATCGCGTCGTCCCGCGGCCTCACCAACGAAGACTTCGCAGTCCTCGATCAACGGCTGCGGGCCACTTGAGGCTCCCCACGGTGATCCACAGGAATTGACAATTGCTCGCGCCTGCTCTGGGCAGGGGCGCAGGCGCCGGCGGCGGCGGACTGTCAGAGCTGTGGATTCACACCCCGTAGAGGGTGGGCAGGTCGACCAGGAGAAGGTCGTCACGGCGATCGGCCAGTTCGATCAGGTCGGGGTGGAAGCCGTGCAGGGAGTACAGGGCCAGCGTGGTGCCGGTGGTGTCGTACCCCTGGTCGGTGAGCAAGGCCCGGATGCGTTCCAGGCGTTGCAGGTCGCCGGTTCCCCGGCGGGCGGCGGTCGCCTTGGCCTCTCCCAGGAGCGCGATGCTCCCGCGCGGGGCCTGCGGGCGTTCGCCGGCGGCCAGGGCGATGACGTCGACCTCGTGTTTCGTCCGGGCCTGCGGGTCGGCGACCTCGGTGGTGCCGACGGGACCGGGCAGTCCGCCGGGCAGGAAGGCGTGCGCGTAGCGGCGGGTGAAGTCGCGGGCCAGGTCCTCGAAGTGCGGGCCGAGGATCTTGGAGTTGAAGGTCGGGGCGGCCTGCTGCCACACCTGCTCGGCAAAGCCCTGCTCCACGGCGGCGGCCTGCGGGAGGGTGATCAGCTGGTTGAAGCGGATGACCGGGTCGGCGAGCGTGATGACCGGATGCCGGGTACGCAGGATGTCCTGCTCGCGCCGGATGTAGCCGGTGGACTCCAGCACGCCGAGCGGGTGGGCGACGGCGTTGCGCGGACGCTCAAGGGCCGCACCGATCTTGCTGGGCGTCGTGGCGCCTCGGGCGATGGCGGTGAGGATGTCGTAGTACAGCGTGTGCTGCGTGATCCGCGGGTCCTCGCGCAGCAGGTACTCGGTCTCGGTACGCGAGTACACCGCCCGCCCCGGGTCGAGCAGGGTGCGGGCGAGCCAGGCGTCGAACCCGTCGTCCGGATGCGGGCGGGCGGCCACCGGCCGATAGCCGGGGGCCCCTCCCAGTACCGCGTGCACCTTCAGCGCGGTCAACGGGTCGGCGATCTGCCAGAAGGCCCGGCTGTCCCGATAGCCGAAAGCCCCCAGCCGCAGATCGACCACGGCCCTCCCCCGCAGCGGCTTCGTCCCGGAGAGCAGTTCGTGCATGACACTCATCGCGGAGCCGCACAGGATGAGCCGCGGGCCCGGCCCAGCACCCGGGCGGACACCGCGCTGACGCTCGTCGTAGAGCTGCTGAAGCAGTCCCGGGATCTCGGGCGAGTGCTGAAGGAGATACGGCAGCTCGTCGATCACCAGCAGCGGATGTCGTGAACGAGCCGTCACATCAAGAGCGTTGGACAGCACATCCCGCCAGTCAGTCAGCCGCAGACTCCCTGACCGTAGACCTGCGTGGGCCGCGACCGCGTCACTGAACCGCTGGATCGCAGGCAGCCTCCCCTCCTCCCGGACCGCCGTGACATACAGACCGCCGACCTGCTCGGACAGCGCCTGCAGAAGATACGACTTCCCATGTCGGCGCCGCCCCGACACGATGCCCAGCCGCATCGCCGGATCAGGATCAGCAAGAAATTCCGCGAGCAGCCCCCACTCGCGGTCCCGGTCCACCACGTCGGCCGGCTTGGCCAGCAGTCCCGTCTCCACTGGACCTCCCACATATCGACTGTGACAGATTTCGTCTAAGCCTACTTCGACAGATTTCGGATCACTGGGATTCATCATGACTACCGCAGCGGCAGGACCCAGGGATCGCCGCGGGAGAAGACAGCCGAGCAGACCCCCGGAATCATGGGCCTCTACTACTCCCAGTGGGCACCGATGCACCCACCAGTGGGCACGAGAAATGCCCTCCGAAAGCGCGTTTCCGCAGGTCAGAGGGCATTTCAAGGTGGAGCGCAGGGGAGTTGAACCCGAAACGAGCACCGCCCCGACCTGCGTCTTTACCCAGTCTTTGCGCGAGGATCGGACTTCCCCACCCGTTTCCATCCCGCTCGATCCGGCTCGATCCCGCCACCCCGACGCGATGTGCCCCCTGGTGGGCACACCCTAAGAACCGATTGCATAAGCAACCCCAAGCTCCTTACGGGACGCCTCAGCACTGCACTCCGGCACCTATCGTGCGCGATTCGCGCAAACTCACACTCAACCCGTTCTCGCACGGATCGGAACCGAATCACGGTAGTCCACCACACCTCTCGTTCCCCGCCTAAGCTGGAGGCCAGGAGGTGCTTGGTGACGGTTATGGAACACCGGCCGCAGATGCAGGCCGAGGAGTTCGAGCGCATCGCCGCAGCCGCCGAGCGCGAGGGCGTCCGTATGGAGTTCATCCACGGCAGGCTGGGGGTCAAGGCTGTGCCCGACGGCGACCACGACGAGATCATCCGCTGGCTCATGCAGCGCTGCATGCAGCACCGCCCCGACCTGTGGCTCTACCCCGAACGCGGCCTGAAGATCCAGACCTACCGCAACGGCAACGCCAAGCCCGACGGCGCCCTGGCCCCCGAAGGCGCCTTCGCCGGCCAGGGCGAATGGGCCCACCCCGACCAGGTCCAGATGATCGTCGAGGTCACCTCCTACGACACCGACACCGACAAGCGTGACCGGGAGGAAAAGCCCGCCGCCTACGCCGAGACCGGCATCCCGGTGTACCTGCTCGTCGACCGCGACACGTGCGAGACCCTCGTCTACAGCGAGCCCGACGCCGGTTCGTACACCAAGATCCTGCGCCGTCCGTTCGGCAAGACCATCGAAGTCCCCGCCCCCGTCGGCTTCGCCCTGGACACCGCACCTCTCAAGGACTGGGTGCGCTGACCTCCAACCGCCGGTCAGGGGGCACGCCAGGTCGGCGCCATTGCTCGCGATCACGTAGTGGTACCGCCGAGCGAACTGGTCGGGTGCGAGCCACATTCTTGCGGTACACCCACGAGCCGGTCGACTAGTTCGGGCAGATCGCGGCCTCGATGTGAGCGAGGTGGGCGGCGAGGATCTCTTCGAACGCGGCGCGGCGATCCGCCCCGAGGGGGCGGACGTCGCGGGCGAAGTGGGCGAGGGCGGGAAAGCGTTCCGGGTCGGCGCCGAGTACCGCGACGCGGAACAGCTCCATACCCTGTTCGTACTCTTCCGGGGTGATGGTGCTGACTCCGGCCTCGGAGGCGATCAGCGCGGCGATGAGGACCGCGAGCCGGTGATAGCGCGCCGGGATCTCCTCATCAGGCAGTCCCGACGCGCGCAGGGCCTGCAGCACCTCTTCCATGACCCGCCGGGAACCGGCGCCGCCTGACGCGTACCGTCCCCAGACCGCGGCGAGCTCGGGCTGCTGACCGAACGCATCCCTCACGCGCAGGGCCAGGGCGGTGATGCGCTGCTTCCAGTCGCCCTCGGCGCGGTAGCCGTCCATGGAAGCCAGGAGGATCCGGTCGGCGACCGCGCGCAGCAGTTCGGTCTTGCTGCGGAAGTGCCGGTAGAGGCTGGAGGAGTCGGTCCCAAGGGTCGCGGCGAGCCGACGCACGCTGAACGACTCGGTGTCGCTCATGCGCAGCAACTCTGCTGCCGCGTCCAGGATCTCCTCGGACGACCAACGCCTTCGACCTGCCATTTCGCCCCTCTCGTCGGACTCAGCCTAACTCATGCACTTGGTGTTGCACGCACTGCGTGCATAATGAGGACATGAGCGTGACGAGCGACCCGGCAGCAGGCGGGTCGGCGTGCCACGCGTGCCTTGTCACCCGGCTCGGGCGACCGATGTGGAGCCCACCCCGAGCGATGCGAAAGGACGCATGCCGTGAGGAACTCACTGGATTCCGCGGCGCTGGATGCCGCCGTGGAAAACGTCCACCGCGCCGGGATGCCGGGCCTGTTCGCCGAGGTGCGTGACGGCGACCGGGTCTGGCGCGGCGCCGCCGGAGTCGCCGATGTCGCCACCGGCCGTCCCATCACCGCCGACATGAGGCACCGGGTCTGCAGCATCACGAAGACCTTCACGGCCGCAGCGGTTCTGCAGCAGGTCGAGAGCGGTCAGATCGGACTCGACGCACCGATCGGCCGGTACCTTCCGAACCTGGTTCCCGGAGAACGCGGTGACACGATCACGGTCCGGATGCTGATCAACCACACCAGCGGACTCGCCGAGTATCTCCCGTACGCCTACCCCTCCCTCAAGGCGTTCCCCGCCCTCGCCGGCACCGGGCCCCAGAGCCTGGACGACCACCGGCTCACGCGGTTCGACCCCACTGAACTGATCGAGATGGGGGTCACCGCACCTGCCGTCGGTACCCCGGGCGGTGCACCGGGGGTGTACTCCAACACCAACTACCTGCTCCTCGGCCAGCTCCTGGAACAGGTGACCGGCACCACGGCCGAGCAGTACATCACCCGGAACATCATCGAGCGCGCCGGGCTCCGGGACACCGAACTCCCCGCCGGACCGTACGTCGACGGGCCGCACTCGCAGCTCTACGAGGCGTGGTTCGGCATGATCGACCCGCCGCGCGACTACAGCGTCTACGACATGTCGTGGGTACGGCCGGCGGCCTCACTGATATCGACCGTCGCGGACCTCAACCGCTTCTACGGCATGCTGCTGGCCGGAACGATCGTCAGCCCGTCGTCGCTGGCGCAGATGCAACGCACCGGCCCGGTCATCTCCCAAGAGGGAAAGACGATCGACTACGGACTCGGCCTGCACCCGATGGAGGGCCCCGGTCAGGGCACCTTCTGGGGCCATGGCGGCACGGTCTGGGGTGGTGGGGCACTGGCCATGACCCGTGCCGACGGCAAGCGGCAGATGGCGGTCGCGGTGAACCTGCAGAGGTGGAACAGACTCGACCCCTCCGGTAAGCCGCAGCCCCACCCATCGACAACGCGCTTGCGGCTCTTTACCGCGTCGCGATGTACGGCTGACCGGGCCGGCTGCTGAACCCATTGGTTGCCCTCATTCCCCTTCGTCCCCGTTGAGACCGACCGCGCCCGGGCCGCGCAGCGGGCGCAGGCCGCCGTCGGCAGGGCGCCCGGCCGTGAGCACCGCCATGGCCGATCGTCCTGTCCGTGCGACGGCGATGCCCGTCGTCACACCGGACAGCAACAGTGATCGCCATGGCAGGGAGCGTCATGCATGCGTGAAGTCCCGCTGACCGGCCGCTGTGATCAAACCGCCGAAGTGTCAGCGGTTGAGGTCGAGGACGGGCACACCCCGCCCGTAGTACGCCTTCGGCGCCACTGTGGCGACCAACGCGTCCGCACCCCACTCGGGAAGATGACGCACGGCATGGACGGCAGCCGCGATCCCGGACGGGACGCCGCCCCTGCGCAGCTGCGCGACAGTGAGCATGCCCGGATAGTCGAGGTCGACCGTGTGGATGACATCGAGCTGGCCGACGTGCTCCGCGATCCCCAGATGCTCCGCGTCCGCTTCGAGAATCGACAGCACCGGAGCCCACAACCGCGTCTCCGCCTCGAAGTGGGCCCGGTGAACCAGCGCGGACACCTGCCGGTTCCCCGACAAGGCGAGCAACGTGGGTGCATCCAGGACCAGATGGTGCTGGATCACGCGGCCGGGCCCTGCTGTCCCCCGAAGACATCGCGCAACCTGCGGCCCATCGCTGCGCTCTCCTCGTCACTCACCTCGACACCGAAATGCTCCGCCAGGTAGGCGCGTGCCCGCTCCGCACGCTCACGCCGTTCCTCATCCGTGAGCGTCGTCTCCGCGAACTCCTGCACCAAGGAGCGGATCGACGTACCCCGGGACTCCGCGATGACCGCGAGACGGTCCCGCACCTCAGAGGGCACTCGGATCATGGCATCGGACATGAAGCGAGTATACGTCCACGTCTACACACAGGCAGGACTCTTCGCCGAAGCCCTATCCGACACCCCTCCACCTCGCAGGTCCCAGGGGATCCACGGGGGAGCCAAGATCCAGCAAACCCCTCGGGGTTCAAGGGCTCCCCCACCTCCGGTGGGCACCGATGCGCCCACCGGTGGGCACGAAAAATGCCCTCCGAAACCGCGTTTCCGCAGGTCAGAGGGCATTTCAAGGTGGAGCCTAGGGGAGTCGAACCCCTGACATCTGCCATGCAAAGACAGCGCTCTACCAACTGAGCTAAGGCCCCGAAGACAGTGCACCCCACAGAAGGACCCCCTCCTGGGTGAGCACCGCAGACCAGAGTACCGGTTCCTCCCCCTGATCTCGCAAAAGGATTGGGGGTCCCGGTGAGCGACCACTCTCCGTAAGATGCCCCACGTGCTTCGCGGCAGCGAAGCGCCGTACTTGGGGAAGCGATGGGGAGACGCAATGGACGCCGCACAGCAGGAAGCCACCGCCAGAGCCAGGGAGCTCCAGCGGAACTGGTACGGGGAGCCTCTGGGGGCGCTCTTCCGTCGGCTGATCGAGGATCTCGGCCTCAACCAGGCCCGCCTCGCGGGGGTGCTCGGCCTGTCCGCTCCCATGCTGTCACAGCTCATGAGCGGGCAGCGCGCCAAGATCGGCAACCCGGCTGTGGTGCAGCGCGTGCAGCAGTTGCAGGAACTGTCGGGGCAGGTTGCCGACGGGAGCGTGAGCGCCGCGGAGGCCACCGAGCGAATGGACGAGATCAAGAAGTCGCAGGGTGGCTCGGTGCTCACCAACACCGGTCAGACATCGACCGGTTCCGGTGCTCCGACGGTCAAGCGCGTCGTCCGGGAGATCCAGTCGCTGCTGCGGTCGGTGTCGGCGGCCGGTGAGATCATCGAGGCCTCCGACGCCCTCGCCGCCACCCACCCGGAGCTGGCAGAGTTCCTTCGGGTGTACGGCGCGGGGCGCACCTCCGACGCCGTGGCCCACTACCAGGCGCACCAGAGCTGACCGGGCACCGGGCCCCCGCGCAGCAGCCCAGGGGCCCGGTGCGTCCCGGGCCAGGGAGGGGAGCGACGCACGACCATGGGTGAGGTCTTCGCCGGCCGGTACGAGTTGGCCGACCCGATCGGCCGTGGAGGAGTCGGCGCGGTCTGGCGCGCCTGGGACCACCGCCGCAGACGCTACGTCGCGGCCAAGGTGCTGCAGCAGAGCGACGCCCACACGCTGCTGCGCTTCGTCCGCGAGCAGGCGCTGCGCATCGATCACCCGCACGTCCTCGCCCCGACGAGCTGGGCCGCCGACGACGACAAGGTCCTGTTCACCATGGACCTCGTCGCGGGCGGCTCGCTGGCCCATCTGGTCGGCGACTACGGGCCGTTGCCGCCGCAGTTCGTGAGCATTCTGCTCGACCAGCTCCTGTCCGGACTCGCGGCCGTGCACGGCGAGGGCGTCGTACACCGCGACATCAAACCCGCGAACCTGCTGCTGGAGGCGACCGGCACCGGCCTTCCTCATCTACGCGTCTCCGACTTCGGCATCGCCATGCGCAAGGGCGAGCCGCGGCTGACCGAGGCGGACTACGTGGTGGGCACGCCCGGTTACATCGCCCCTGAGCAGTCCCTCGGCGCCGAACCCGACTTTCCCGCCGACCTGTTCGCGGCGGGCCTCGTCGCCCTCTATCTCCTCGAAGGGGCCAAGCCGGACGACCGCGCCCTGATCGAGCGCTTCGCCGAGCACGGCACGCCCGGCGCGCCGAAAGGGGTCCCGGGCCCGCTCTGGTCGGTCCTCGCGGGGCTGTTGCAGCCGGATCCGGAGGCGCGGTTCCGTACGGCGACCGGGGCGCGCAAAGCGCTGCTCGACGCCGCCGAACTGCTGCCCGAGCCGGGCCCGGACGACGAGCTGATCGAGGTTTTCGACCACCTGGGGTCGCTGCCGCCCGGCTTCGGGCCGCACGGCCCGGCCGTGCGCGGCCGCCGCGCCCGTCCCCTGCACGCCACGCCACCCGCTTCTTTGGCCACGCCGTCCAGGACACCGGGTCCACCGCCGCTGCCGGCCGATCCGCCCGCGCCCGCGGAACCGCCTGCGCCCGCCGAACCGCCTGCGCCCGCCGAACCGCCTGCGTCGGCCGATCCACTGGTGGCCTCGGAGCCGCCCGCCCCGGCCGACCCGCCGATACCCGCCGAGCCGCCCACCGGCACGCCGGTGCCGCCCCCGCCGTCGGCGCCGCCGTTCCCGCCCGCACCGACCACGCCGCCGCCGGTTCCCGCGCCACTGCCGCCCCCGGTTGCCCCGACAGCCCCGACAGCCCCGACAGCCTCAGCGACTCCGTCGGCCCCGACGCCGCTCCTCGTATCAACACGGCCGACACCGCCGGGGGAGCGGGCGGAAGAGGAGCAACAGGCGGTACGAGGAGTATCAGGGACATCCGGCATATCGGGGGTACCACGGGCATCGGGCATATCAGAAGCACCGGGCTTATCGGGAGCATCGGAGGTATCGGGGGTATCGGGGGTACCAGGTGTATCAGGTGTATCGGGGGCCCAGGAGGTACAAGGGGAACAGGAAGACGAGCGGGGCGCGCCCCGCCGTCCGGGGCCGCCCCCGAAGGTGGCCGCCCCGGTCCTCCTCCTCGCGCTGCTCTGCTTCGCCGTGGGCATCTGGGCCCTGGCCCACCCGTGACTCGCCCGCTCACCCGTGCCGCGCGACCCGCCGCCTGAACCGCCGCACCGACACCATCCGCCACACTCCGAGCCACAGCACCAACGCCGTACCGGTCCCGATGCCGCCCACGCCCACCAGCATCCGGGCCGACACCGAGCTCCCCGTCGACGTGGCGGCGGGTGTGGCGGAAGTGCGGCCGCCCCCGGAACGGCCGGCCCCGGGCCCGGCGATGGACCCCGCGGAACCAGAATCAGAACCAGAACCATTGCCCCCGGGTCCGGACCCGGGCCCGGACCCGTCATCGGCACCCCGGTCCCCCCAGTCCGCCCCGCCCACCCCGCGCGCCGCGGCCTGCCGGTCGGCGTCGGTGACCTGGAACGGCCCCGGATCCCGTACGTAGTCGGGCGCCCGCCCCGTCTTCCCGCGGACGGTCACTCGCAGCGTCACGTCGTACGCGCGGTCCCCGAACGTCCGGGCCATGGCCGGGTCGAGACCGACCTTGACGTAGTACCAGCCCGCGAACCGCATGGCCGCCCGGTCCGTGCGGAGCAGATGCCGGTTCTCGTACGCGACCGGAGGCAGCGGGTCCAACGTCGCCGATGCCGCGTCCCCCGCATACCCGGCCTCCTTCTCCGCGACGGGCGCACGCGCCGGGTTGTACAGCTGGACGTCGAGCGCTCCCGGCACGTACCCGCGCCGCGCCCGGTCCCCCGCCGCGCCCTTGAGCCCGGCGTCGAGGAAGAGCTGTTGCCCCCAGTCGACCGGAACCCGGAAGAAGTGGCTCTCGCCCGGCCGCACCCGGTCCCGCCATACCCCGCCGTTCACCGCCGCGGCATCGTTGAACCCGGTGCCTCCGGCGCGCGGCGCCCCGCCGCCGGACGGAGACGGCCGCAGAGACGGCGCCGAGCCGGAGGGCCAGGCGCTCGGCCCCTGGGCGGGCTCCGGTGTCACGAGCCCCGGCTCGGTGGCCACGCTCAGTTCGAGCCCCCACGTTTCGCGCGTGGAATCGGCGTCCGTCTGCCGCCGCACGACCAGGTAGTACGTCCCGGCCGCCTGGCACCGCGTGGCGCCCGCCCGGATCTTGCGCTCGGCGACCGCGGCGACGGGCCGCGGGTACGCCCCCGTGCTGAAGGTCGCCCGTCCGGTGCCGCAGCTGTGGCCCGCGCTGTCCCGCAACGTCACGGTGATGCCGTCGGCGTACGACACCTTCACACCGGAGCCGAGCGGGGGCACGGCGACGACCGAGGCGTACGCGTCGGCGGCGCCGTCGAGGTCGACCCGGTAGTAGGCGGTACCGTCCGAGCCCACGCCGATCGAACTGCGGTACGTGCGGGCCGTACTGAGCCGTGCGGCGTCACCGGCGCCGTGCGCGCCGCGGACCGTACGGGCGCCGTCGCCGTACACGTACGGGTCGGCGGTCGTGGTCGTGGTCGTGCCGACCGTGCCGACCGCCGCGGCCGCGCCGCACGAACCTGGCAACAGGCCCACCACCGGGGCCACGGCAACAGCACTGGCAACAGCGACGGCAACAGGTCCGCCCCGCCTCATGAGTCTCCCCATGGACGGCCATCCTGCCGTCCCTGCCGGGCCCCTGTCCGCCGCGCGTCACAAACCCGCCACACATCGGCACAACGGCACTCAGCACATAGCCCCGGCCGCTGTGGAGCGACCGGGGCTATGTGAAGAGAGTGTTGTCGATACTCACGAACCCGTGGGCACGGAGTCGGTCGCCTCCGTCCACAGATCCTGCTCGGCGCGATCCGCCTGGATCTGGCGGTACACGAGGAGCCCGCCGATGGCGGCCAGTGCGACCAGGAGAAGCTTCTTCACCGCGCGACCTCGTCTTTCTTCACGTAGGGGACCTCTGGCGCCCGACTATACACACCGACCGATATCGATCGGTGACCTGTACCTGCTCCCCAACTCCCCTCCGTCGGGGCGCAGTAGAACCGGACGAGCGCACTCCGCATACTGCCGCAGGCCCCTCAATCAATCACCTTAACGGTCAATCCACACGATATACCCCCATCCGAGTGGTGTTCATCTGAAGATCGACGCGCCACGGACGCTCCTCCCACACTCGCGACGCCGCATACACATCATGAGGAAAGTACGCAAATCGCCCAACCTGAAAGTGAGGGGCCATGACCAAGAACCGGGTCATGACGCTGTGGACCGTCGTCATCTCCGCCTTCATCGCGCTCTTCTCGGCGCTCGGCATCGCCTCCCCGGCCGCCGCGGCCACGCCCGTACAGCAGACCCAGGAGGCGAGCAACTCGGCGGCGACCGCCCCCGCTCCCACCACGGCCCGCCCGTTCTGGGCCTTCAAGCGAAAGCTGCCGCCCACGATGAAGCAGCGCATCAGCGCCGAGGCCCACGGAACCACCCCCGGCGGCCGCCACCACGACCCCGCGGACCAGAACGATGACGCGGCGCTGGCGACAGAGCAGTAGCTCGCCGCAGCCACAGCAAGAGCCGCAGGAGTAGTCGTAGCCGTAGCCACGGGCATTTCCTCGACGGCAGTCCGAGCAAGCGGTACGACCCAACACCAACGGCCCTACCGCAGCAGAACGCAGGACCAGCAGAACCAGCAGGTCCAGTAGAACCAGCAGGACCAACACGTCCGGTGGAACCGGCAGAACCAGCAGAACCAGCAGAACCAGCAGGTCCAGCAGGACCAAGCACACGAACACGCCCGCCCGCACACCACCCCACACAGGGCAGACGCACGGACGGGCAGGCCCCAAGACGCCGATCGGGAACGCACCGCCAGATCGCCAGGCCATCAGGCCATCAGGCCACCAGATCACCAGGCCACCAGGCCACCAGGCCACCAGGCCACAGGATCGCCAGACCGCCAGACCGCCAGATCGCCAGGCCACCAGATCGCCGGACCCAGCCCACCGGCCATGCGCACACGCGACACCGCCCCACCTCACCGAGGCCCCAGCCACCCACACTCAGGCTGAGCGGGCCCCTTTGGCATGCCCCGATGAACCCGGGTAGACGAAAGAACAACTCGCCCCCGCAACCGGGCTTGCTCCCCTGACTCGGCAGCCCGCCGGCGCCCTCCTACACGGCCGCGGCCAGCATCGGGTCCTGCCCCGAGTCCCGGAGCGCCTGCGCGACGAAGCCGGAGGACAGCAGCTCGGTCACGGTGTCGTTCAGGAAGCGCACGGTCTCCGGACGCCTGTCCTTGGTCGTGCCCATGGCCTGCCGGATCGTCATGAACGCGGGTTCCAGCAGCCGCAGTTCGGACCGCCGCTCGACATGTGCGGTCAGCGGCTGGCGGATGCCGGCGGCCACCTCCAGGCCCTCGGCGTGGAAGACGTCGACGCCGTCCTCGCCGCGCACCACTGTGGCGTGACGCAGAGCGCGCGTCAGGTACAGGTCGTACGCGGATCCCTTCTTGACGCCGACGCGCACCCCGTCCCGGTCGACGTCCTCCGCGGAGACGAACGACGAGTCGACCGGAACCGCGTACACCCCCTGGATGTGCACGTACGGCGTCGTGAACGCGACGTCCTTCTCGCGCGCCGGATCAACGGCGAGAAAACACAGGTCGGCCTGGCCCTCGGCCATCGCGGCGTACGACTTGCGGGCGGCGTCGAAGCAGCTGAAGCCGACCGACAGTCCGAGCCGCGCGGCGACCTCTCGGGCCAGGGCGACGGTGATTCCGGACGGCGCGTCCGGCGTGCCCTGGGCAAGGACGGGGTTGCCCAGGTTGATGGAGACGCGCAGCACCCCTGTGGGAGCCAGGTCACGGGCAAGATCTATCGCTGAGGTCGTCATGGCGCGAGTCTAGGCAGCCCCGCGGCCCCCCGCCCCGCCTTCGGCCTTCCGCCTCTCGCCTCTCGCCTCTCGCCTCTCGCCTCCCACCCTCGGCTGTTCGCCGGGGGTGGGAGGCGCGGGGCATCAGGTCACAGGAGGCTGTTGTAGATGTTCCAACCCCCGCCGATGGCCTTCCGGGAGCTGTACGGCGCCGTCTCGCTGCCGGTGCCCGGGTAGAGGTACAGCTCTCCGGACGAGTCGCGGGCGACGAGGTCCGGCTTGCCGTCACCGTTCAGGTCACCGGCGCCGACCATGGTGTAGCCGGTCCAGCCGTGACCCGCCTTGACGCGCGATCCGAACGGCGACGTGAGGCTGCCGGTGCCCGGGTAGACGTACAGATACCCGTACTTGTCGCGGGCCAGCAGGTCGGGCTTGCCGTCACCGTTCACGTCACCGCTGTTGACCATGGTGTAGGTGGTCCAGCCGTGGCCCACCTTGGTACGCGATCCGATCGGTGACGTGGGGTCGCCGGTGCCCGGGTAGACGTACAGATACCCGTACTTGTCGCGGGCCAGCAGGTCGGCCTTGCCGTCACCGGTCAGGTCGCCCATGCCGAGGATGGTGTAACCGGTCCACCCGTGGCCGGCCTTCACACGCCTCTTGAGCGGGTACGTGGGGTTCCCGCTGCCCTGGTAGTACCAGAGGTAGCCGGAGCCGTCGATCGCGACCAGGTCGCCCGTGCCGTCGGCGTGGAAGACGGACATCGCCGTCATGAGGGTGTAGGTGCCCCAGCCGTGGCCGATCTTGTACCGGGACAGGAACGGGTACGACGCCGTGCCGCCCGTGCCCTGGTACTCCCACAGGTAGCCCGACGCGTCACGGGCGATGAGGTCCTGCCGCTTCGACGCAGCCGGCGGCGGCACCGCGGCGACCACCTTCACGTCGGCCGAACTCAGGTAGCCCAGACGGTGGTTGAAGCGGATCGGGTAGTAGGTGGTGGTGCCGCTGATGACCGTACGGTCGTACGTGGAGCTGCCGTCGAACGTCGTCGAGCGGTAGTAGCTCGACTTCTCCGGCGCGATGGCGACGTACGCCTGACCCGCGGGGATCGAGTACTTGGTGAGCGGTGTCACCGGCTTCGCGGTGAGACCGGTCGGGTACGCGCTCGCCTCCGGGTAGGCCCGGCCGTAGACCGGGATGGAGGAGACGCCGTCGCGGGCGGTGACCACCTTGAACGCGGAGGTGTCGGAGACCGGGACGGTGTACGCGCCGTGCGGGTTGTGGAACCACGCCTCCTTGCCGCCGTACCAGATCGCGGTCCAGTCACCCTGCTGCGTGGCCACCACGAAGTCCTGCCCCGCGACCGCCTTGTCGCCCCAGTCGGAGGCGACGGTCGTACCGGAGGAGAAGTACGGGTTCGAGATCAGCGAGGCGCTGCTCGACGGGGACGTACGCAGGTACACGAAGTTGGCGGGCTGGGCCGACTGTCCGCTGACCGTCGGCTCGTACGAGGTGCTGAACGGCGGCGCGATCCGCACCACCTCACCGGCGACGAGCGGCGACCCGGCCGGGTTGCTGTTCGTCGGCGCGCCGAGCAGGGACATGTAGTGGTTCCAGTCCCAGTACGTGCCCGGGTCCCAGTGCATCCCGGAGACGTACGCGTCGAGCGGGCCCTCGACGTCGTCGTGGCCGATGATGTGCTCGCGGTCCAGCGGAACGCCGTACTTGTTCGCGAGGTACTTCACCAGCGCGGCCGACGACTCGTACTCCGACTCGGTGTACCAGCTGCCGCCCTTGAGGGCGAAGCCCTCGTGCTCGATGCCCACGGAGTGCTCGTTGGTGTACCAGTTGCCCGCGTGCCAGGCGACGTCCTTGGTGGGCACCATCTGCGTGACCAGGCCGTCCGAGGAGCGGACCACGTAGTGAGCGCTCGCACCGGCGGTGGGGTCCTGGAACTCACTGACCGCCGAGGAGTAGCTGCTCTCGGTGTCGTGGATGACGATGTACTTGATCGCGTCACCGTCCGTGGGGCGGTTCGCGATGTCGTAGTTGCCGTACTGCGTCTTGTCCGTGGAGCTGGTCTGCTGGTACGCGGCCGGGGCGACGTTGCACGTCAGACCGGAGGGGCACTCCGGGGTCATGGTGCTGGTGCTCGTCGTCGTGCCGGTGACGTAACTGGCGTCCGTGGCGGTGGCGGTACCGGTGGACGTGCCGCCGGTGGTCGAGTAGGCGGCCGTGGTCGCCTGCGGCCTCAGGCCGGGCTGCGGCGGGAGCGTGACCCGCTGGCCGTCGGCGGTCACCCGGCTGATGCCGGACCGCATGTGCGCGTAGACCCGCGCGGTGAACTGCGCCGCACCGCGGCTGTCCGGTGACTGGCTGAACCGCGCCACCGCCGCGGACCACTGCGCCGGGTCGGTGGGCAGGCCGCCGGTCGCGGCACGCTCGTACTCGGCGAGCAGGGCCGCCCCGCCGCGCACGCTCTGGTCCCTGTCGCTGCGCAGCGACGAGGCGTCGGTGCCGATGAGCTTGGCCGCACGGTCCAGCGTGTGCAGCGCGGGCTTACCGGTCTGCACGGCGCCCACCTCGGCGAGCACGTGCTTGGACGGGTGGAACGCACCCGGATGCTCTTCACCCCGCAGGTTCAGTTCCCGCGTGCGCTCGCTCGTGGACGGCTTGTGCACCTGCGTGGAGCTGACCTGCGTGAGACCCATCACGTTGTAGTTGCCGGTCATGCTCGGCTTGCCGGCGTGTGTGTCCCAGCGGCTCTGCTGGTACGCGACCGCCATCAGCACGCTCTGCGGGACCTTGAACTCCCGTGCGGCCGAGGCGAATTCGCTCTGCAGGGCGGTGTCCGACGCGGCCTTCGGGGCCGAGTCGGGCGAGGGGTTGGCCTCAGCCACCGCCGCTATCCCGGTGGCGACCACCGCGAGCACCCCGCCTGCGGCCAGTCCCACCTTCATTCGTGAGCGGCGATGTTTCCGCTGCTTGCGACTCAAAGATCGTTCCCCTTCTGTTCCAGACCGCGCTTCGGGCAATCGTGGGGGGATGAGGACGCTAGCAGTGACCGTCATCGGTGTGTGCACCAGGTGCCGGAACAGGAACCCTCACGCCCGGAGAACCACAACGAACCGGACAGCCCCTCTTCCCCCCGGTGCTGAAACAGCGAGAAGGTGCTTCCACCATGGGAAGCACCTTCTCGCAACTGTGGGGCTAACAGGATTTGAACCTGTGGCCTCATCCTTATCAGGGATGCGCTCTAACCAACTGAGCTATAGCCCCGCCGCGCTCTGCGGGGTGTGTCCCGCGCGCTGACCTCTGAAGATTAGCGCACCAGGCGGCCAGTCCCAAAATCGATAGGGCCGACCCGCCCGGAACGGCTACTCGTCCTCGGCGAGCGTGAGCTCGACGCCGCCGACGAAGCCCGCGGAGAGGTTGTAGATGAACGCGCCGAGCGTGGCCAGGGCCGTCGCCAGGACGACGTCGATGACCGCGATGATCGTGGTGAACATCAGGACGTGCGGGAGCGAGAGGAAGGTCTGCAGGTCGAAGCCGTTGGACTCGTTGGACCCCGTCGCCTCGGAGATCGTGCCGCCGACCGTGGAGAAGACGCCCATCGCGTCCATGACCATCCACAGCACCGCCGCCGCGACGATCGTGCAGATGCCGAGCGCGATGGAGAGCAGGAAGCTGACCTTCATCACCGACCACGGGTCGGCCTTGGCCACACGCAGGCGCGCCTTGCGGGTGCGCGGGGTGGTGCGCGCCCCGGTGCGCGGCACGCGGACCGCGCCGCCCGGCGTCGGCGTCTGGGCGCCCTGCTGGTACGCCTGCGGCGGGTGGTACGGCTGGGCCTGTTGCGGCTGCGGTGCCTGCTGGCTCTCGCCGGGCAAGGCGCCGCCACCGGCCTCGTACTGCTGTGTCTGCGGACCTCGGGTGTCCGTCACTGTTCCCCCCTGGGGTCCTTGGGACTCGTGCGGGATCTTCGGGATCTTCGGGCCCGGCGCGTCCTGCGCGTCCGGGGAGTCCTGTGTGTCGTGGGCGGAGCCGCGGCCCCCGTCGGTCCTCGTACCGGTGGATGTCCCGGTAGAGCCTGCTCCCGTGGCTCTGCCCACGATGACACTCTCCTCGTGCTACTCGGCCGTGGGCTGCCCGCCCTCGACCGCTTCGGCTCCGGCGGCCCGCTCGCCCTCGGGGGCCGTCTCGGCGTCGCCGTCGACCTCCTCGGCCTCGCGGCCGGCCTCGGCGTTACGAGCGATGCCGACGACGGCATCGCGCTTGCCCAGGTTGATCAGTTGGACGCCCATGGTGTCACGGCCCGTCTCCCTGACCTCGTTGACTCGCGTACGAATCACACCACCGGACAGCGTGATGGCGAGGATCTCGTCGGTCTCCTCGACCACCAGGGCGCCGACCAGTTCACCGCGGTCCTCCACGATCTTGGCGGCCTTGATACCCAGGCCACCGCGGCCCTGGACGCGGTACTCGTCGACGGCGGTGCGCTTGGCGTACCCGCCGTCGGTGGCGGTGAAGACGAACGTACCGGCCCGGACGACATTCATCGAGAGCAGTTCGTCGCCCTCGCGGAAACTCATCCCCTTGACGCCGGACGTCGCGCGGCCCATCGGGCGCAGCGCCTCGTCCGTCGCCGTGAAGCGGATGGACTGCGCCTTCTTGCTGATCAGGAGCAGGTCGTCGTCCGGCGAGACCAGCTCCGCGCCGATCAGCTCGTCGTCCGCGCCCTCGGCCGTCTCACGCAGGTTGATGGCGATCACGCCACCCGAGCGCGGCGAGTCGTAGTCCTTGAGCGGGGTCTTCTTCACCAGGCCCGCCTTCGTGGCCAGGACCAGGTACGGCGCCGCCTCGTAGTCGCGGATCGCCAGGATCTCCGCGATCGACTCGTCCGGCTGGAAGGCCAGCAGGTTGGCGACGTGCTGGCCACGCGCGTCACGGCCGGCGTCCGGGAGCTCGTACGCCTTGGCGCGGTAGACGCGGCCCTTGTTGGTGAAGAACAGCAGCCAGTGGTGCGTCGTCGACACGAAGAAGTGGTCGACGATGTCGTCTTCCTTGAGCTTCGTGCCTCGTACGCCCTTGCCGCCGCGCTTCTGCGAGCGGTAGTCGTCCGTCTTGGTCCGCTTGACATAGCCGCCGCGCGTGATGGTGACGACGATGTCCTCCTCGGCGATCAGGTCCTCGATGGACATGTCGCCCTCGAAGGGCACCAGCTTGGAGCGGCGGTCGTCGCCGAACTTCTCGACGATCGCGGTCAGTTCCTCGCTGATGATGCCGCGCTGGCGGGTCGGCGAGGCCAGGATCGCGTTGTACTCGTTGATCTTCGCCTGGAGTTCGTCGTGCTCCTGGACGATCTTCTGACGCTCCAGGGCGGCCAGTCGGCGCAGCTGCATCTCGAGGATGGCGTTGGCCTGGATCTCGTCGATCTCCAGGAGGCCCATCAGGCCGCTGCGTGCCACGTCGACCGTCTCGCTGCGCCGGATCAGCGCGATGACCTCGTCGATCGCGTCGAGCGCCTTGAGCAGGCCGCGCAGGATGTGGGCCCGCTCCTCGGCCTTGCGCAGCCGGAACTTCGTCCGGCGGACGACGACCTCGATCTGGTGGGTCACCCACAGGCGGATGAACGCGTCCAGGGACAGCGTGCGCGGGACTCCGTCGACCAGCGCGAGCATGTTCGCGCCGAAGTTGGTCTGGAGGTCCGTGTGCTTGTAGAGGTTGTTGAGGACGACCTTCGCCACCGCGTCCCGCTTGAGGACGATGACCAGGCGCTGACCCGTACGGGAGCTGGTCTCGTCACGGACGTCGGCGATGCCGCCGATCTTGCCGTCCTTGACCAGGTCGGCGATCTTCTGGGCCAGGTTGTCCGGGTTGACCTGGAACGGCAGCTCCGTGACCACCAGGCACTGGCGGTTCTGGATCTCCTCGACCTCGACGACCGCGCGCATCGTGATGGAGCCACGCCCGGTGCGGTACGCCTCCTCGATGCCCTTGCGGCCCACGACCAGGGCGCCGGACGGGAAGTCGGGGCCCTTGATGCGCTCGATCAGCGCGTCGAGGAGTTCCTCGTGCGATGCCTCGGGGTTGTCCAGGTACCACTGGGCGCCCGCCGCGACCTCGCGCAGGTTGTGCGGCGGGATGTTGGTCGCCATGCCGACCGCGATGCCCGCCGAGCCGTTGGTCAGCAGGTTCGGGAAGCGGGCCGGCAGGACGGTCGGCTCCTGGGAGCGGCCGTCGTAGTTGTCCGTGAAGTCGACGGTCTCCTCGTCGATGTCGCGGACCATCTCCATCGCCAGCGGCGCCATCTTGCACTCGGTGTAGCGCATGGCGGCCGCCGGGTCGTTGCCCGGGGAGCCGAAGTTGCCGTTGGAGTCGACGAGCGGCATGCGCATCGACCAGGGCTGCGCGAGGCGGACCAGCGCGTCGTAGATCGAGACGTCGCCGTGCGGGTGGTAGTTGCCCATGACGTCGCCGACGACGCGGGCGCACTTGTAGAAGCCCTTCTCGGGCCGGTAGCCGCCGTCGTACATCGCGTACAGGACGCGGCGGTGGACGGGCTTGAGACCGTCGCGTACGTCGGGCAGCGCGCGGGACACGATGACGGACATCGCGTAGTCGAGGTAGGAGCGCTGCATCTCCGTCTCGAGCCCGACGGGCTCGACGCGCAGGGCGATGTCCGTCTGCGTCTCCTCGGCGCCGGGAGCGCTCGCGTCGGGCGTGCCGGGGTCGGGCGTGGAAGGCGTGGGGGTCTCGTCGGCCATTGCTGGTGAAGATCCTTTCTGCTGCGGTCAGCTGAGACCGACTCAGATGTCGAGGAAGCGGACGTCCTTGGCGTTGCGCTGGATGAACGAGCGGCGCGCCTCGACGTCCTCGCCCATCAGGACCGAGAACAGGTCGTCGGCCTGGGCCGCGTCGTCGAGCGTGACCTGGCCCAGGACGCGGTGCTCCTGGTCCATGGTGGTCACGCGCAGCTCCTCGGCGTTCATCTCGCCGAGACCCTTGAAGCGCTGCACCGAGTCCTCGCGGATGCGCTTGCCGTTCTGCTTGCCCAGCTCGATCAGGGCGTCGCGCTCGCGGTCCGAGTACGCGTACTCGAAGTCGTCACGGCCCCACTTGATCTTGTAGAGAGGGGGACGGGACAGGAAGACGTGCCCCGCCTCGACCAGCGGCCGCATGAAGCGGAACAGGAACGTCAGCAGCAGGGTGTTGATGTGCTGGCCGTCGACATCGGCGTCCGCCATCAGGATGATCTTGTGATAGCGGAGCTTCTCGATGTCGAAGTCCTCGTGGACTCCGGTGCCGAAGGCCGAGATCAGCGCCTGGATCTCCTGGTTCTGCAGGATCTTGTCGATCCGCGCCTTCTCGACGTTGAGGATCTTGCCCCGGATCGGGAGGATCGCCTGGTACTGCGGGTTGCGGCCGGACTTGGCCGAGCCGCCGGCGGAGTCACCCTCGACGATGAAGATCTCGCACTTGGTGGGGTCGTTCGACTGGCAGTCGCTCAGCTTGCCCGGCAGCGACGCCGACTCGAGCAGCCCCTTGCGGCGCGTCAGGTCGCGCGCCTTGCGCGCGGCCACGCGCGCGGTGGCGGCCTGAATGGCCTTGCGGATGATGTCCGTCGCCTCGTTCGGGTTCCGGTCCAGCCAGTCCGTCAGGTGCTCGTGGACGACCTTCTGCACGAAGGTCTTCGCCTCCGTGTTGCCCAGCTTGGTCTTCGTCTGCCCCTCGAACTGCGGCTCGCCCAGCTTGACCGAGATGATCGCGGTCAGACCCTCGCGGATGTCGTCACCCGTGAGGTTGTCGTCCTTCTCGCGCAGCAGCTTCTTGTCGCGCGCGTACCGGTTGATCAGACTGGTCAGGGCCGCGCGGAAGCCCTCCTCGTGGGTGCCGCCCTCGTGGGTGTGGATCGTGTTCGCGAACGAGTAGACACCCTCGCTGTAGCTGGTGTTCCACTGCATCGCGACCTCGACGGACAGCAGACGCTCCTTGTCCTCGGCCTCGATGTCGATCACGGAGGGGTGGACGACGTCGCCCTTGCGCGAGTTCAGGTACGTCACGAAGTCGACGATGCCGCCCTCGTAGTGGTACGTCACCGAGCGCGCCTCGGCGGGCGTCTCGTCGGACGGCTCGTCCGTGTCGGCGCTCGCCGTGACCTTGGCCGCCTCACGCTCGTCCGTGAGCTTGATCGTCAGGCCCTTGTTGAGGAACGCCATCTCCTGGAAGCGCCGCGACAGCGTCTCGAAGGAGTAGTCGGTCGTCTCGAAGATGTCGCCGTCGGCCCAGAACGTGACCGAGGTGCCGGTCTCGTCGATGGCCTCGTGCTGGGCGAGCGGCGCGGTCGGCACACCCGCCTTGTACTCCTGAGTCCACCGGTGGCCGTCCGTCTTGATCTCCACCGAGACCTTGGTGGACAGCGCGTTCACGACGGAGACACCCACGCCGTGCAGACCGCCGGAGACGGCGTACCCGCCGCCGCCGAACTTGCCGCCCGCGTGCAGCACCGTCAGCACGACCTCGACGGCCGGCTTCCCCTCGGAGGGGATGATGCCGACGGGGATGCCACGGCCGTTGTCGATGACGCGGACGCCGCCGTCGGGCAGGATCGTGACGTCGATGGTGTCGGCGTGGCCGGCCAGCGCCTCGTCGACGGAGTTGTCGACGACTTCCTGGACCATGTGGTGAAGACCACGCTCACCGGTCGAGCCGATGTACATGCCGGGTCGCTTGCGGACCGCGTCCAGCCCTTCGAGGACGGTGATCGCACTGGCGTCGTAAGACCCCTGCGCGGCGTCCGTCTGCGCCTCGGTGTCGGTGGACGGGATGTTCTCGTTGGGGTTGCCGGAATCGGCCACGAAGCGCCCTTTCTGGCACAGCACAAGCCAAGCTCCCGGTCGGTGGCCGGAGCGGCTGCGGCGTGTGTGTTCGGTAAGCCCTGTCAGCGTTGCTCGGTGCCGTCCCACAAGTGGGGCGGGATCGGCTTCCAGTCTACCGGTAGCGCCGACAGTGATGGGGGTTTGGCGGTACCTGAGTCCGCACGTGCCGCCCTGAACCGCACTCGGCCGACTCCCCATATACGGAACGGGGCTCCAAGAGGCTCACAGCGGCACTCAGCGCTTCGGACCGTCAACCAACAGCGACCATGGCCGCGGGCTCAGCCGTAGGGGCCGTCGTACCCGCCGTCGCGGCCCGTGCCGCCGGGGGCCCGCAGGGGGCCGTAGCGGCGCGGACCGCCCCCCGGATTGCGGATGTCGATACGGCGTACGGTGCCGTGGCCCAGGTCCTCGTTGAGCCGCCTGACCAGCGTCGGAGCGAGCATGCGCAGCTGCGTCGCCCACGCCGCCGAGTCGCACTGCACCACCAGGACGCGCTCGTCCTCGTCGTACCGCTGCGGCTCGCAGTGCCTGGCGAGGTCCTCGCCGACGATCTGCGGCCAGCGGCCCATGACACCGCCGACCGCCGCGGGCGCCTCCCAGCCGCGCTCCGTGATCAGCCGGTTGATCGCCGAGCCCAGGCCCATCGGGTCGCGGCCGTCGGCCCGCGCCCCCGACCGCAGGCCGCCACCGTGGCGCGCCTGCTTCCTCTGCTGCACCGCGGCACCCCGCGCGCGTGCCGCCTCCTTCGCCGCGCGCAGGGCGACCCGCGCCATGTCGACACCGGACGGCTCCGGAGCCGGGCCCTGCGGCCGCTCTCCGGGATTCGGGGCACCCGGGCCCGCGTCGGCGCTCACAGCCGCTCCACCGTCCCCTCCGAGACCGCGTACCTGGCGCCGGCCAGGACATCCGGCACATCGTCGTCCACGGCCGCCGTCACCAGGACCTGCTCGCCGGGCGCCACCAGCTCGGCCAGCCGCTCCCTGCGGCGCGCGTCCAGCTCGGCGAAGACGTCGTCGAGCACCAGGATCGGCTCGCCCGCCCGTCTCCCGCCACCGCCCTCGAACGAGGCTTCGCCACCCCCGTACGACTCGGCCCTGAGCAGGTCGTACGAGGCCAGGCGCAGCGCCAGCGCGTACGACCAGGACTCGCCGTGGCTCGCGTAGCCCTTGGCGGGCAGTCGGCCCAGCTTGAGGAGCAGGTCGTCGCGGTGCGGGCCGACCAGGGTGACGCCCCGCTCGATCTCCTGCTTGCGCGCACCCTCCATGGCGGCGAGCAGCTGCTCGTAGAGCTCCTCGCGCGCGCGCCCGACGATGTCCGGCGAGGACGGCTTGTACTCCAGGGCGACCGGTCCACCGCCGGGCGCCAGCTGCTCGTACGCCTTGTCGGCCAGCGGCTGCAGCGCGGCGATCAGGTCGAGCCGCTGGGCGAGCAGCTCCGCACCCGCGCGCGCGAGGTGCTGGTCCCACACGTCGAGCGTCGACAGGTCCATGGAGCGGCCGCCGTGGCGGCGGGCCAGGGCCGCCGACTTCAGCAGGGTGTTGCGCTGCTTGAGGACACGGTCGTAGTCGGAGCGGACCCCCGCCATGCGCGGAGCCCGCGCGGTGATCAGCTCGTCGAGGAAACGACGCCGCTCACCGGGGTCCCCCTTGACCAGGGCGAGATCCTCGGGGGCGAACAGGACGGTCCGTACGATGCCGAGCACATCACGCGGCTTGACCTGCGACGACCTGTTGATACGGGCGCGATTGGCCTTGCCTGGGTTGAGTTCGAGCTCGATCAGCTGCTGCCGCTCGCCCTGCCGGACCGCGGCCCGGATCACCGCCCGCTCGGCGCCCATGCGCACCAGGGGCGCATCCGTCGAGACCCGGTGGCTGCCCAGGTGGGCCAGGTAGCCGACGGCCTCGACGAGATTGGTCTTGCCCTGTCCGTTGGGGCCCACGAACGCGGTGACGCCCGGGTCGAGCGCGACCTCGGCCCGGGAGTACGAGCGGAAGTCGGCCAGCGACAGGTGGGTGATGTGCATGGTCGTGGGCCGACCTCCCCCGGAGCTCTCGAACTGTGTACAACGACTGCGGAAACGACTACGGAAACGACTGCGGAAACACCCGCCGACCAGGACTGTCCACAGCTGTGGACGACTCCCGGCCGCGGACTACTCCTGGTCGGGGATCACTTCTTCGCCACGGCGTGGCCGCCGAACTGGTTGCGCAGCGCCGCGACCATCTTCATCTGCGGCGAGTCCTCCTGTCGCGACGAGAAGCGCGCGAACAGGGACGCCGTGATGGCGGGCAGCGGCACGGCGTGGTCGATGGCGGCCTCCACCGTCCATCGTCCCTCGCCGGAGTCGGCCGCGTAGCCGCGCAGCTTGTCCAGGTGCTCGTCGTCGTCCAGGGCGTTGACGGCGAGGTCGAGCAGCCAGGAGCGGATGACGGTGCCCTCCTGCCAGGAGCGGAACACCTCGCGCACGTCGGTGACCGAGTCGGCGGCCTCAAGGAGCTCCCAGCCCTCGGCGTAGGCCTGCATCATCGCGTACTCGATGCCGTTGTGGACCATCTTCGCGAAGTGGCCCGCGCCCACCTTGCCCGCGTGCACGGCCCCGTACGCGCCCTTTGGCTTGAGGGCGTCGAAGACCGGCTGGACCTTCGCCACGTCCTCGGCGGAGCCGCCGTACATCAGCGCGTAGCCGTTCTCCAGGCCCCAGACGCCGCCGGAGACACCGCAGTCGACGAAACCGATGCCCTTGGCCGTCAGCTCCGCGGCGTGCTTCTCGTCGTCCGTCCAGCGCGAGTTCCCGCCGTCCACGACGACGTCGCCGGGTGCGAGGAGGTCGCCCAGCTCGTCGATGGTGGACTGGGTCGCGGCTCCGGCCGGCACCATCACCCACACCACGCGCGGGCCCTTGAGCCCGTCCACCAGCTCCTTGAGGCTGTGGACGTCCGCGAGGTCCGGGTTGCGGTCGTAGCCGATGACGGTGTGGCCTGCGCGGCGGATGCGCTCGCGCATGTTGCCGCCCATCTTGCCGAGGCCGACGAGACCGAGCTCCATCAGTGGTTCCTTACGTTGCGACGGGGCGTGCGGCAGGGCGAGCGCCCGTGCCTGCGCCGAGCCTAGGGCCTGTCCGGCGGATCGGGTCGGACTCGGTCGACCGTGCCGATCGGTGCTGCTGAGCGGGGTCCGGTGCGTGCGGCCGCAAGGCAGAGGAGGGCGGCGACGCGAAGGGGGTGCCTCCCGGCCGAGCCGGGCGAAGCTAGTGCTCCGGCAGGCAACGTTTGCCCGTCAAGGAGCGGCGTCCGGTGCGTGCTCTCGGCGTGCCGGCCGGAAGCCCTCGTACTGGACGTACTTGGGCTTTCGGCCGGTGCGGCGAGAGGGCGTGCCGGGCGTCGCGACGGGGCGAACGTTGCCTGTCGGGGCACTAGGTTCGGCCGGGGGAGTCGGCAACCGACGACAATGCCGCAGACGTGCGTGCCGGACCCCGCGGCCCCGGCGAGATCCGCCGGACAGGCCCTGAGTCCGGCCGTCCGCGCGCGCCTGTGGGCATGGCCGCTCACGCGAAAGCCCGAACGCCCGGCCCTGACGGGACCGCCTTTTGGCACCGCCCTCGGCTCACGGCGGCCTCAGCCCGACAGCCGCACCGGCATGATCAGGTACTTGTACGCCTCGTCCGCCTCCGCGTCGACCGCCGGCTTGCCGCTGAGCAGCGCGGGCTTGGTGGACGTCGTGAACGACAGCTGCGCCACCGGGGAGTCGATCGCGCTCAGGCCGTCGAGCAGGAAGGTCGGGTTGAAGGCGATCGAGATGTCGTCGCCCTCCAGCTGCGCGTCCACCCGCTCCACAGCCTGCGCGTCGTCGCTGGAACCGGCCTCCAGGATGAGCACACCCTGCTCGAAGCTCAGCCGCACCGGAGTGTTGCGCTCGGCGACCAGGGCCACACGCTTGACGGCCTCCACGAAGGGGGCGGTCTCGATGACGGCCACGGAGTTGAACTCCGTCGGGAACAGCGTGCGGTACTTCGGCAGGTCGCCTTCCAGGAGGCGGGTCGTGGTGCGGCGGCCCGCGCCCTCGAAGCCGATGAGGCCCTCGCCCGCTCCGGAGCCGGAGAGCGCGAGCGTGACCGTGTCGCCGCTCGTGAGCGCCTTGGCGGTGTCCAGGAGCGTCTTGGCGGGCACCAGGGCGACCGCGGACGCCTCCGGGTCCTCCGGCTTCCACAGGAACTCGCGGACCGCGAAGCGGTAGCGGTCGGTGGAGGCCAGCGTGACCGTGTCGCCCTCGATCTCGATGCGCACACCGGTCAGGACGGGCAGCGTGTCGTCGCGGCCCGCGGCGATGGCCACCTGGGAGGCGGCGGCGGCGAAGACCTCGCCCGGCACCGTGCCCGTGGCGGTCGGCATCTGCGGCAGCGCCGGGTACTCCTCCACAGGCAGCGTGTGGAGGGTGAACCGCGAGGAGCCGCAGACCACGGTCGCCCGTACACCGTCTGTGGAGATCTCCACCGGGCGGTTGGGCAGGGCGCGGCAGATGTCGGCGAGCAGGCGGCCGGAGACGAGGACCGTGCCCTCCTCGTCGACCTCCGCGTCCACCGAGACGCGCGCCGAGACCTCGTAGTCGAAGCTGGACAGGCTGAGCGCGCCTTCCTCGGCCTTCAGCAGAAGGCCCGCGAGGACGGGCGCGGGCGGTCGTGCCGGGAGGCTGCGCGCCGCCCAGGCCACTGCCTCCGCGAGTACGTCGCGTTCCACCCGGATCTTCACCGTAAGCCGCCTCCTGCTGTTGCTGGCTGCTCTCGCCCTGCGTTGGTCTTCGGTCTGCCGCGCGTCTGGTCCGCTCCGGCAGGTGTGGTGTCGCTGCGCCCACCGATGGGGAGAACACCGGGGACCAGTCTGACGCACGGCACTGACAGCTGGTGCCGGTCGGGGTCAAGTCGTGCCGAGCGGCAGTCGGACCGCCGGGAGCGAGTTGTGCACAGCCCCCGCTTCAAAACGATTTCCGGGCTCTCTCTAGTCGGGAGTAGTAGTAGGGCCTGTGGAAACCGTGGACAACTAAGTATCCGCAGGTCAGCAGCGGTTTTTTGTCCACCGGTCCTGTGGGCGGTGCCCGTGGACAACCGGCCCTCGCTGTGGACGGCGGAAAGTTCTGCACACCCGATGCACAGGCAGAGGCGACTTCTCCCCAGAGCCGTCCCCAGCTTTACCCAGGTTTCCCACAGCCCAACCCGGCACCCTGATGTGACGCCTTTCACTCATGGCGGTGACGACGCGCGTCGCGTTGCCGAACAGTGGACAGCGGTGTGGAGAAGCCGTCGATCGCTGTGCAGAACCGATCCGGTCCTGTGGGCAGGCGGTGGACAACGTCGTGCACACCCTGTGGACGAAAGATCCGTCCACAGGCTGTGGAGATCGGGTTTCCACCAATCCACAGGGCACTGACCTGGCCCGACGCCTTGCCACCCGGTCCTCCTGTGGATGCAGTATGGACAACTTCGCGGTCCCCAACCTGTGGATCGGAGAAACTTGCCGGATCTGTGGAGAACGGCCGTAACCCCCCTGGAAATCGAACACAGGACGGCGGGCGCCGCGTCCCGTACCCGAACGGCGAACGCACGAAGGGCGCTCCGGGAGTCCTCCCGAAGCGCCCTCAGGCGCGGCGCGGTGGCCGCTGTCAGCCGTTCTTGATGCGGTTGGTGAGCTCGGTGACCTGGTTGTAGATCGAGCGCCGCTCGGCCATCAGGGCCCGGATCTTGCGGTCCGCGTGCATGACCGTCGTGTGGTCGCGGCCGCCGAACTGGGCGCCGATCTTCGGCAGGGAGAGGTCCGTCAGCTCACGGCACAGGTACATCGCGATCTGCCGTGCCGTCACCAGGACGCGGCTGCGCGAGGAGCCGCACAGGTCCTCCACCGTCTGACCGAAGTAGTCCGCGGTGGCGGCCATGATCGCCGTCGCGGTGATCTCCGGCGCCGCGTCCTCGCCACCTGGGATGAGGTCCTTGAGGACGATCTCGGTGAGCCCCAGGTCGACCGGCTGCCGGTTCAGCGACGCGAACGCCGTGACCCGGATCAACGCCCCTTCCAGCTCACGGATGTTGCGCGAGATCCGCGAGGCGATGAACTCCAGCACCTCCGGTGGGGCGTTCAGCTGCTCCTGCACGGCCTTCTTGCGGAGGATGGCGATACGGGTCTCCAGCTCGGGCGGCTGGACGTCCGTGATCAGGCCCCACTCGAAACGATTGCGCAACCGGTCCTCCAGGGTCACCAGCTGCTTGGGCGGCCGGTCGCTGGAGAGCACGATCTGCTTGTTGGCGTTGTGGAGCGTGTTGAAGGTGTGGAAGAACTCCTCCTGCGTCGACTCCTTGTCCGCGAGGAACTGGATGTCGTCGACGAGCAGGATGTCCATCTCGCGGTAGCGCTTGCGGAAGCTGTCGCCCTTGCCGTCGCGGATGGAGTTGATGAACTCGTTGGTGAACTCCTCCGAGCTCACGTACCGCACGCGCGTGCCGGGGTAGAGGCTGCGCGCGTAGTGCCCGATGGCGTGCAGCAGGTGCGTCTTGCCGAGGCCCGACTCCCCGTAGATGAAGAGGGGGTTGTACGCCTTGGCGGGCGCTTCGGCGACGGCGACCGCGGCGGCGTGGGCGAAACGGTTCGACGCGCCGATGACGAAGGTGTCGAAGAGGTACTTGGGGTTGAGGCGTGCGGTCGGTTCGCCCGGTCCGGTCGCCGGCGCGGGCTGCGCGGCCAGCGGTCCGGGGGCGCCGCTGGGCACGCCCCGGCCGGGACCGGGACCGCTGTCCTGGCCGGGGCGGGCGCCGCCCATCGGGGGCTCGGCCGGATCGCGGCGCGGCGGGCGGTCGAGCTGGTGCTGCGAGGCCCCTGTGCGGTCGTCGTAGCCGCCTCGGTCCTCGCCGTAGGGGCGTTCTTCGCCGTAGGACGGGCGCTCGTCGTAGGCGGGCCGCTCGTCGTAGGCGGGGCGGCCCTCGTGGGGTGCGCGCTCCTCGTAGGGTCCGCGCTCGTCGTAGCGGCCGCGCTCGGGCTCGTAGCCCTGCTGGCGGTAGTCGTGCTGGGGCTGCTGCGGGGGTGTCGCGTACGGGTCCCGCTCCGGGAAGCCCAGCCGCGGCTGCTGCCAGCTGTACTCGTCCTGCTGCGGTCGCGGCCAGGCGCCGGGTTCGGGGCGCTGGTAGTCCGGGTAGGCGGGGCGCGCCGTGGGGAGCTGGTCGGCGGCGCGCTGACCCTGGCCGGAGCCGCGGTCCTGGCCGCGGTCCTGGCCACGGTCGCGGTCGCGGTCGTCCGGGCCACGGCGCTCGTAGCCGCCGTAGGTGTCGTAGCCGTCGGCCCGGTAGCCGTCGCCGTACCCCTCGTACGTGTCGTGTCCCTGCCCGCCGTGTGGAACCGGGAGCTCGGCGTCCTCGTAGCGCGCGGGCTGCGAGGAGGACGCTGCGGTGGTGGCGGTTGCGGAGGGCGCGGGGGCGGGGGCGGGCGGTTCGCCGACGGTGTCGTCGACCGTGATCGCGATGCGGATGGGGCGGCCGCACTCGCGGCTGAGCGTCTCGCTGACGACCGGGGCGAGGCGCCCTTCGAGCACGCCCTTGGCGAACTCGTTGGGCACGGCCAGCAGCGCGGTGTCGGCGACCAGGGCCAGCGGCTGGCAGCGGCGGATCCAGTGTTCGTCCTTCGTCTCCACACCCTGCCCGTGTCCCTCGCCGAGGAGCTGTTCCAGGACTCGTGGCCACACTGCGGCAAGATCGGCAGGTACGTCAGCCACAGGGCACGCTCTCTCGCTGGTCCCACGAACGTGTGATTCCGGGGACGGGTCGGGTGGAAGGGTCCGAGCCGGGTCGGACAAAAATCGGGTGGGGCGGTGAGAAGGGAACGAATCGGAGTTCAGCCACGGTAGTCAGCGCGACCGTCGCGGTTCAAGTTGTTGTCCCCAGCCTGTGGACAGTGTCTCCCGTGCGGCCCCGGTTTGACCGGATGGCGTAGCCCCGCGTACCGTGACCAGGTCGAGTTGTCGATGGCTGCTGCCGCCTGCCTCCGATGGGCAAGGTCACGGTCCCCGAATCTTCGCGGGCCGTCTAGCGGTGCACTCGGGCGTATTGCGAGCTACTCGTGGGCGCACGGTGACAGCCAGGCGATGTCCCGCCACCACACGATTTCTTCTGGAGCCCCCGAGTGAGCAAGCGCACCTTCCAGCCGAACAACCGTCGTCGCGCGAAGACCCACGGCTTCCGGCTGCGGATGCGCACCCGTGCCGGCCGCGCGATTCTCGCGTCCCGCCGTGGCAAGGGTCGCGCCCGCCTGTCCGCCTGATCGCACCACAGGTCATGACGTGCTGCCTACCGAGTATCGGCTGAGGCGGCGCGAGGACTTCGCGACCGCGGTACGCCGAGGACGCCGGGCCGGACGCCCGCTTCTCGTCGTCCATCTACGCAGCGGTTCACCGGACCCGCACGCGCTGGGGGAGAGCGTTCCCCCGCCGCGTGCGGGTTTCGTCGTGAGCAAGGCCGTGGGTGGAGCCGTCGTACGGAACGCGGTGAAGCGCAAGTTGCGCCACCTCATGCGTGACCGAGTGATCCTGCTGCCCCCAGGTAGCCTGGTAGTCGTACGCGCGTTGCCCGGCGCGGGTGACGCGACCCACGCACAGCTGGCCCGAGACCTGGATGCCGCGCTGCGGCGGCTCCTAGGAGGGGGCGTGCGATGAAGTACCCGCTTCTCGCCCTGATCAAGATCTACCAGTGGACCATCAGTCCGCTGCTGGGTCCGGTGTGCAAGTACTACCCGTCGTGCTCTCACTACGGCTTCACGGCCATCGACCGGCACGGTGCGATCAAGGGCACCGCCCTCACCGCGTGGCGCATCCTTCGGTGCAATCCGTGGTCACTCGGCGGTGTCGATCATGTTCCACCGCGTAAGCGTCCGCGGTGGCATGAAATGCTGCGCAACGCCTGGCGCGAACGCAAGGGCGGGCCATCCGCCGCCGGCGCGCCTTCTGAAGGCTCCCCCGTGAGCCCGGCCGCCGACCCGTCCCATGCTCAAGGAGCCTGATTAGTGAACACGATTGCCAGTCTGTTCAGCTTCGTCACGACACCGGTCTCGTGGGTCATCGTCCAGTTCCACGCGGTGTACGGGAAGATCTTCGGTCCCGACACGGGCTGGGCCTGGGGTCTGTCGATCGTGTCCCTTGTGATCCTCATCCGGATCTGCCTGGTCCCGCTCTTCGTGAAGCAGATCAAGGCGACTCGGGCGATGCAGACGCTGCAGCCCGAGATGAAGAAGATCCAGGAGCGCTACAAGAACGACAAGCAGCGCCAGTCCGAAGAGATGATGAAGCTGTACAAGGAGTCGGGTACCAACCCGCTCTCCTCGTGCCTTCCCATCCTGGCGCAGTCCCCGTTCTTCTTCGCCCTGTACCACGTGCTCAACGGCATCGCGACGGGCTCGACGATCGGTGTCATCGACGACAACCTGCTGGCGAGTGCCCGTAAGGCGCACATCTTCGGCGCCCCGCTGGCCGCGAAGTTCACGGACAGCGCGGACAAGGTCGCTTCGCTCGGTGCCACGCTCACCGACGTCCGTGTCGTCACCGCGATCATGATCGTGATGATGTCGGCGTCGCAGTTCTACACGCAGCGCCAGCTGATGACGAAGAACGTCGACACCACGGTGAAGACGCCGTTCATGCAGCAGCAGAAGATGCTGATGTACGTCTTCCCTGTCATGTTCGCCGTCTTCGGCATCAACTTCCCGGTCGGTGTTCTCGTCTACTGGCTGACCACCAACGTGTGGACCATGGGCCAGCAGATGTACGTGATCCACAACAACCCGACGCCCGGCTCCAAGGCCCAGTCGGCCTACCTGGACCGTCTGCTCAAGCACGTCACGCACGCAGAGAAGGCCCGCAACCGCCGCGACCGCAACATGATCAAGGGCATCGTCGCGAAGGGCCGCGACCGCAACGAGTTCGAGCGCAAGTTCGTCAACGGTCTGACCAAGGCCGGGCTCGCCGCGCAGGCCGACGGCACCGTGGTGAAGAGCTCGGCGGCGACCGCGGTCCTGGACGAAGAGGGCACGCCCACCACGGCGGCCGGCACCCCCAAGCGCCAGCAGCCCAAGCGCCAGTCCAAGGCGCAGCGCCAGTCCGGCGGCTCGGCCACGCAGCATTCGAGTTCGTCGTCCTCGTCCTCGTCGTCGCCGTCGTCCTCGTCGTCCTCTTCGTCAAAGGGGGCGTCCGGCGACAAGAAGCCGTCGCTGGAGAAGAAGGACGGCGCGCAGGGCGGCGGCACCAAGCCCTCGGGTTCCTCGCAGGGGCGCAGCAGGGCCAAGTCGGGACAGGGCAAGGGCCCGCAGCGGCCCAAGTCCTCGTCCAAGAAGTAAGACCTCGACCTCGAAGACCTCGTCGTAAGACAGCGACAGATCGCGACCGACGTAAGAAGGAGTCCATCCCGTGACGGAAGGCACCACCTCCGCCGCTCCTGAGGGTGGCGACACCCTGACCCGCCTTGAGCAGGAGGGCGAGATCGCGGCGGACTACCTCGAGGGTCTGCTGGACATCGCCGACCTCGACGGTGACATCGACATGGATGTCGAGGCCGACCGGGCCGCCGTCTCCATCGTCGGTGACACCGGCAGCCGTGATCTGCAGAAGCTGGTCGGCCGTGACGGTGAGGTTCTCGAGGCGCTCCAGGAGCTGACGCGGCTCGCGGTGCACCGGGAGACCGGGGACCGCAGCCGCCTGATGCTGGACATCGCCGGATACCGCGCCAAGAAGCGCGCCGACCTCACCGAGCAGGGCGCCAAGGCCGCGGCCGAGGTGAAGAGCACCGGTGAGCCGGTCAAGATGAAGCCGATGACGCCCTTCGAGCGCAAGGTCGTGCACGACGCGGTCAAGGCCGCGGGTCTGCGCAGCGAGTCCGAGGGCGAGGAGCCGCAGCGTTTCGTCGTCGTGCTCCCCGCCTGAGCGGCACTCCGCTCTCCGGCCCCGTCTGTTCGCAGGCGGGGCCGATCTTTGTCAGCCCCTGAGAACACCCACCCAGTGCGGTAGCGGTACGGAAGGACGGTTCCCGTGTCGGAGTCAGTAGAACTCCCCCCGGCTCCGGAGCAGGCCAGGGCGGTATTCGGCGAGCGCTTCCCGGACGCGGTCCGGTATGCGGAGCTTCTCGCTGACGCGGGAGTGCAGCGTGGCCTCATCGGTCCGCGTGAGGTGCCGCGCCTGTGGGAGCGCCATCTTCTGAACTGCGCCGTACTCTCCGAGGTCGTGCCCGAGGGCGTCACGGTGTGCGACGTCGGTTCGGGCGCCGGGCTTCCGGGTATTCCCCTGGCTCTGGTCCGTCCGGACCTCAAGATCACGCTCCTTGAGCCACTGCTGCGCCGTACGACGTTCCTCACCGAGGTCGTCGAGCTGCTCGGGCTCGACCATGTGACCGTCGTGCGAGGCCGCGCCGAGGAGATGCTCGGCAAGCTGCCTCCCGTCCATGTGGTCACGGCGCGTGCCGTCGCGCCGTTGGACCGGCTGGCCGCGTGGGGCGTCCCGCTGCTGCGGCCGTACGGGGAGATGCTGGCGCTCAAGGGCGACACGGCGGAGGAAGAGGTCAAGAGCGCCGGTGCAGCGCTGGGCAAGCTCGGTGCCGTGGAGACCTCGGTGCTGCATGTCGGTGAGGGTGTGGTCTCGCCTCTGTCCACGGTGGTGCGAGTAGAGGTCGGTGAGAGCCCGGGCGGTGTGCGCTTCGCGGCCAAGCGGGCCAAGGCGGCCCGTACGGGGCGGGCGCGCCGTCGACGTTGACGGGTGTCGCTGATCCGTCCTGACGACCAGCGGTACTCCACAAAAGCTGTCAAACGTACGCATCTCGGGGTGTCGTACGGGCGCTCACCGTGCCGCCGTGCATCGTGTTTCACGTGAAACGTCGCTCACTGCTGCATGGCATCATCAGTCGCGGCCGCGCGGCGGCTGCTCCCCGCGACCGTAGACCCCTCGGATCCCTCGATCGGGACACAAAGTTGTCCACAGAAGGGGATTCATCCACAGAAGACCGGGCCTCGCTGGTTCTCGACCCCGAAGGCATGGGAGGCTCTGTTCATTGCGAGCCTGAAGTCGAGGAGAGTGAATCCTTGCGGTCCGACGCCAACATCGCGGGACCGATGACCGATCCGGTCCCCGGTCCCCGTACCGAGTCGGCGGGGGAGGATGTTTCACGTGAAACACCGCCCCCGATGGACGACACACCCATCGGTCGCGCTGCCCAGCTGGCAGTGGAGGCTCTCGGCCGCGCGGGCGAGGGTCTGCCCCGACCTGAGCAGACCCGCGTCATGGTGGTGGCCAACCAGAAGGGCGGGGTCGGCAAGACCACGACGACGGTCAACCTCGCTGCTTCGCTCGCGCTGCACGGCGCTCGCGTTCTGGTGATCGACCTGGACCCCCAGGGGAATGCCTCCACGGCTCTGGGTATCGACCATCACGCCGAAGTTCCCTCCATCTATGACGTGTTGGTCGAGAGCAAGCCGCTCTCCGATGTGGTCCAGCCCGTCCCTGACGTCGAAGGACTCTTCTGCGCCCCGGCCACCATCGATCTCGCCGGTGCGGAGATCGAACTGGTCTCGCTCGTGGCACGGGAGAGCCGGCTGCAGCGCGCCATCCAGGCGTACGAGCAGCCGTTGGACTACATCCTCATCGACTGCCCGCCGTCTCTCGGCCTGCTGACGGTCAACGCACTGGTCGCCGGTGCCGAGGTGCTCATTCCGATCCAGTGTGAGTACTACGCGCTGGAGGGCCTGGGCCAACTTCTGCGGAACGTGGATCTGGTGCGCGGCCACCTCAACCCCGCGCTCCACGTCTCCACGATCCTTCTCACCATGTACGACGGTCGAACTCGGCTGGCTTCCCAGGTCGCCGACGAGGTCCGTAATCACTTCGGTGAAGAGGTCCTGCGGACGAGCATTCCCCGCTCGGTGCGTATCTCGGAAGCTCCGAGCTACGGGCAGACGGTACTGACTTACGATCCTGGGTCGAGTGGTGCGCTCTCGTACCTCGAAGCGGCGCGCGAGATGGCGCTGCGCGGGGTCGGGATCCACTACGACGCCCAGCAGGCCCACGCGGGCGCCCCACTTGATCAGCAGAGTACGCCGGAGGGAATTCAGTGAGTGAGCGACGGAGGGGGCTGGGCCGCGGCCTCGGAGCGCTGATTCCTGCGGCTCCCACCCCCGAGAAGACATCGTCGGCCGCCCCCACGGGCGGTGCGGCCTCCACGTCCCCCGCGGATGTGCCGGTTCTGACGGCCGAGCGGGGAGTGCCCGCGGCGAAGGTCGCGGCCCTGGCGCAGACGCCGGTTCCACGTGAAACCACGGACCGGCCCGTCGACCCCATGGACGGCCTGGAGCGCCCGGCGAGCGCGCACTTCGCCGAGGTGCCGCTCGACTCGATCACACCGAACCCGCGGCAGCCGCGCGAGGTGTTCGACGACGACGCCTTGGCCGAACTCGTCACCTCCATCAAGGAAGTCGGTCTGCTGCAGCCCGTCGTCGTACGGCAGGTGGGACCGGCACGCTACGAGCTCATCATGGGTGAGCGGCGCTGGCGGGCGTGCCGTGAGGCGGGGCTCGAGCGCATTCCTGCCATCGTCCGGGCCACGGACGACGAGAAGCTTCTCCTGGACGCGCTCTTGGAGAACCTGCACCGTGCTCAGCTGAATCCCCTGGAAGAGGCGGCCGCCTACGACCAGTTGCTCAAGGACTTCAACTGCACGCACGATCAGCTGGCCGACCGCATCGGACGGTCCCGCCCGCAGGTCTCCAACACACTGCGTCTGCTGAAGCTCTCTCCGCCGGTGCAGAAGCGCGTCGCGGCCGGAGTGCTCTCCGCCGGCCACGCCCGGGCCCTGCTGTCTGTGGAGGACTCGGAGGAGCAGGAGCGCTTGGCCCACCGCATCGTGGCCGAGGGGCTGTCGGTGCGTGCGGTCGAGGAGATCGTGACCCTCATGGGTTCGCGCCCCACCAGCACCACGCGGTCGAAGGGGCCGAGGGCCGGTGCGCGCGTGTCTCCTGCCCTGAGCGAACTCGCCACGCGGCTCTCGGACCGGTTCGAGACGCGTGTGAAGGTCGACCTGGGGCAGAAGAAAGGCAAGATCGTCGTGGAGTTCGCTTCCATGGACGACCTCGGCCGCATCCTTGGCACGCTTGCCCCGGGCGAGGGGCCCGTCCTTCAGGGCGGTCTCGCTGAGGAAGCAGGCGACGAAGAGCAGGACTGATCCCCGCGCTCAAGGGCCCGAGCGGGCCGTGTCCGGTCTGTACCGGAACACGGCCCGCTCTTTGCTTTCTTACGGTATCGAGTGAATCGCTTCATAGCTACGATGCGATCGGGAGAGCGCATTCACCCGGCGGCACCTCAGCGGGGAGGCGGGCGTCATGCGATCGGTGAGTCGCACCGGACTGATGACCGCAGGTCTCGGACTGGGCGCGGTCGGCGGATTCGTCGGCGGTCTGCTCAGGGAACGGAGCACTCTGGCGGCCGCCCGTGCCGCGGCGGGCGAAGGAAGTGAGGAACTGCCTTCATGGGGCGTCGGCTTGTACCGCTCACGCTGGACAACCTTCCGGACCTTCCCAAGCGCTGTCGGGCGTGTGTCTTCTGGGAGCTGGACCCCGTCAGCGGCGAAGCAGCGGTGAAGGCCGGTAGACCCGAGCTGGAGAAGGAAGCCTGGATCTCGGCCGTCCTGCTGGAATGGGGATCCTGCGGGCGCGTCGTCTACGTCGATGACGTGCCGGTCGGCTTCGTGCTCTACGCTCCGCCCGCCTACGTTCCCCGGTCGACCGCATTTCCCACGAGCCCCGTCTCCCCCGACGCCGTACAGCTGATGACCGCCTGGATCATGCCGGGGTATCAGGGCCAGGGGCTGGGCCGCGTCATCGTGCAGACCGTCGCCAAGGATCTGCTGCGCCGGGGATTCAAGGCGATCGAGGCGTTCGGGAACGCCAAGTGGACCGAGCCCGCCTGTCTGCTGCCTGCCGACCATCTGCTTGCGGTGGGGTTCAAGACGGTCCGGCCGCATCACGCGTATCCGCGGCTGCGCCTGGAGCTGCGCTCCACCCTGTCCTGGAAGGAAGACGTGGAACTGGCGCTGGACCGGCTGCTGGGCGCGGTACAGAAGGAGCCCGCGCTGCGTCCGCTGTGAGAGAGCCGCGCTGAGTGTGAGAGGCCGCGCTGTGAGCGAGGCGCGGAAACGCCGCACGGGCCGACCCTGCCAGGGTCGGCCCGTGCATGTTTCACGTGAAACAGAGTGTGGTCACTCGGCGATGAAGTCCTCGAGGTCACGCACGATGGCGGCCTTCGGCTTCGCACCGACGATCGTCTTGGCGACCTCGCCGCCCTGGTAGACGTTGAGGGTCGGGATCGACATGACGCCGTACTTGGCGGCGACGGCCGGGTTCTCGTCGATGTTGAGCTTGACGACCTCGATCTTGTCGCCGTGCTCGGCCGCGATGGCCTCGAGCGACGGGGCGATCTGGCGGCACGGACCGCACCAGGCGGCCCAGAAGTCGACCAGGACGGGCTTGTCGCTCTTGAGGACGTCCTCTTCGAAGGAGTCGTCCGTCACGTTCTTCAGGTTGCCGGCCACAGCGGGCTCCTTATTTCTTCGGGGTGATGCGGGAGGGGAAGTTCTGGGCGGGCTCAGACAGCCGGGGTCTTCTCGGGCTCGGCCGCCTCGGCGTCCGTGAGAGCGGCCAGGAAACGCTCGGCGTCGAGCGCGGCCGAGCAGCCGGTCCCGGCCGCGGTGATCGCCTGGCGGTAGGTGTGGTCGACGACGTCACCGGCGCCGAAGACACCGGTCAGGTTGGTGCGCGTCGACGGGGCATCGACCTTCAGGTAGCCCTCGTCGTCCAGGTCGAGCTGACCCTTGAAGAGCTCCGTGCGCGGGTCGTGGCCGATCGCGATGAACAGGCCCGTCACCGGCAGCTCGGACGTCTCGCCCGTCTTGAGGTTGCGCAGCGTCAGCCCCTCAAGCTTCGGGTCCCCCTTGATCTCCGCGACCTCGCTGTCCCAGATGAACTTGATCTTCGGGTCGGCGAAGGCGCGGTCCTGCATCGCCTTGGAGGCGCGCAGGGTGTCGCGACGGTGCACGATCGTCACGGTCTTGGCGAAGCGCGACAGGAAGGTGGCCTCCTCCATCGCGGTGTCGCCGCCGCCGATCACAGCGATGTCCTGGTCCTTGAAGAAGAAGCCGTCACAGGTCGCGCACCAGGAGACACCGCGGCCGGAGAGCGCGTCCTCGTTCGGCAGCCCGAGCTTGCGGTGCTGGGAGCCGGTGGAGACGATGACGGCCTTCGCACGGTGCACGGTGCCCGCGGTGTCCGTCACGGTCTTGATCTCACCGCTCAGGTCGACGGACACGACGTCGTCGGGGACCAGCTCGGCACCGAAGCGCTCGGCCTGAGCGCGCATGTTGTCCATGAGCTCGGGGCCCATGATGCCGTCCTGGAAGCCGGGGAAGTTCTCCACCTCGGTCGTGTTCATCAGCGCACCGCCTGCGGTGACGGCTCCTTCGAACACGAGCGGCTTCAGCGATGCGCGCGCCGTGTAGAGCGCCGCCGTGTAGCCGGCCGGCCCGGAGCCGATGATGATCACGTTACGGACGTCGCTCACGGCTTGATTCCTCGTCTCTGCGGGACTGCTGCGTACTACCGGGATGAGCCTCTCGGTGGACTCTCACCCCACCCAACGGATCCTACGGGTCACGCATTCCCGACGTGTCCGGGCGCACGCCAGGCACGCGTCGGGAATGCGTTCGCAAGCAGCTCAGGCCGCACGGAAGCGGTCTGTCAGTCGCGGGCGTAGGAGTGGGTGTACAGCAGCGTGCCGGTCGACGTGCCCTGCTGGACGCAGGAGGCATCGACGACGAAGGCTGTGACGCGGTGGGCCGGATCGTCCTTGCCGGGCAGGACGACGAGGTAGGCGCGCTTGCCCTGGTACGTGCCCTGCTCCGCCGCGAGAGGAGCATCGGTGCGGCGGGTGCCCTGCTGGATGCAGGCGGGCACGGAGACCGCACGTTCCCGCATCGGGGATGCGGACCGGGGCATCCTGGGGCCGCCGTCCTCGGCGTCGAGGGACGGGTGCTTGGTGGCCGGTGCCAGGTCGGTCGTGTCGCTGGAGGCGAGGAGATCCGCCACCTTCGCTTTGAGCGTGCCGGTGGTGAACGTCGAGGCGGCCCGCGTGGTGGCTGGGGCTCGGCCCGCGGTCGAGGAATCACTGCCACCGGGTGCCAGCAGCACAGCGCCCAGAGCCAGGGCACCGCCCGTGATCCCCACGCCGACGAGAGCGCCGACGATGGTCCTTGCCCGCCGTCGGGGTGCGCGGGCCTTGCGCCCCGGGCCGGCGGCGGCAGGTGCGTGTCCGGCCGGACGGTCGGCAGTACGCGACGATGAGGCGGCGCCCGGCGTCGATGTTTCACGTGAAACAGACGCCGGTGCTTCGGGCTCGCTCTGTTCGCCGGGGGCCAGCGCGTCGAGGAAGGCTTCGGCGGCCAGGGCGGCGTCGATGCGGCGGGCGATGTCGTCCGGCATGCGGGGCGGGCCCGGCAGCGTGCCCAGACTGCTCCGGATCTCCGCGAGGGAGGCGTACACGTCGGCGCAGAGAGCGCAGCCGTCGAGGTGTTCCCTCACGGTGGAGGTGCGGGACGGGGAGAGCAGGCCCTCGGCGAGGTCGGAGAGCTCCTCGACCTCCGGGTGTTCTGCCATGTCGGTCGTGGTCACGCGCGTCCACCTCCGTCCCTCGCTGTAGCTGAATCATTCGGTCCGGTATCGCGCGGATCCCTGGCTCGTGGCGTCGTGGGCGGTGGATCCGCTGCCGGTGGGACGGATGGGCCCTGCGTACGGTTCCGCCTCTCGCCGGGGCCCGCGCCGTCGCCGGTGCGTTCCGGCCGTAGATGGGTGAGAATCGGCAGCAGTCTGGCTCTGCCACGTGCGCATCGGCTCTTGACCGTGCCGGTCGGCACACCCAGGATCCGGGCCGCTTCCGCGACGGGATAGCTCTGCATGTCCACCAGAACGAGCGCCGCTCGCTGGTCGGGAGGCAGTGTGCCGAGAGCCTCCAGCAGCTGTCGGTGCAGATCGTTGCGCTCCACCGGCGCCGAAGCGGACTCGTGTGGCTCCAGCAACTGCTCCAGGCGCTCGGTGTCGTCGACCGGGGAAGTCTTGCGGGAGGCCGCCTTGCGGGCGCGGTCGAGGCAGGCGTTCACCGTGATGCGGTGCAGCCACGTGGTGACGGCTGAGCGCCCCTTGAACGTGTGGGCGGCCCGGTAGGCGGAGACGAGGGCGTCCTGGACGGCGTCAGCGGCCTCTTCACGATCGCCGAGCGTCCGTAGCGCCACGGCCCAGAGCCGGTCGCGGTGCCGCCTCACGAGCTCACCGAAGGCGTCGGGGTCGCCATCCACATGGCAGGCGAGAAGGCGCTCGTCGCTCACGTCACCGTATCCGGCGCCCTCTGCCATTGGCCCTCCCGAGGGAAACTCTACGTACTCGCCTCTGAGAAGGCGACGCACATCGCGAGCTCCGGACCGGGCCGGCCCTCGGTCAGCCCTTGATCTCGACCTCCGAGATGCCACCGCGGAACAGGTTCGCGGACCCGTCTTCCGGCAGCTTCGTGATGTGGATGAGAACGTACCGCGTGCGGATCGGCTTCTTCAGTTGGACCTGGAGGCTCGATCCGGTCGGCGACAGCTCCGTCAACCGCCTGGAGAAATCGCTCAGGGACGACGGAGCCGAGCTGCCGGTGTCCGCCGCGAGTACCTCGGCGGTCTGCCCGCTCCGATACATGGAGACATCGATGCGGGACACGCTTTGCACGCTTCCGAGGTCCAGGATGAGTCCGCTGCCCTCCTTGCGCTGCGGCAGGTTCCCGAAGTTCGCGTATCCCCGGTACTGCGGAGTGATCCACGCGGTGTCCGCCTTGCCGTCGACGGCGAGTTGGACTTCCTTCTCCTGTATGCCGGACCCGCTCGGCGCGAACTCCCGCACGCTGTCGATCGGGATCTGCTTCAGGGGCGCGGCGGGCTTGTTGCCGTCGTTCGTCGTCTGCGTCTGGTTGCTGTCCTCGGACTTCGTGCCCCGGTCCATGAGAGCGTCCGCGAGCTGCCAACTGCCCAGACCCAAGGCGGCGATCAGGAGGGCCGAGACAGCCCACTTCAGGGCCTTGCCGGTACGGCTCTGCAGCGGTGGCGGCGGCGTGGCGACGGGCTGGGTGGCCGCGGGAACGGCCGCACGGCCGTACGTGCCCTGTTGGTAGGTGGTCTGCTGGTACTCCGGGGGCGCGGTGAAGGCGGGCTCCGGCGGACGGATCTTCGGCATGTCACCGATCGCCTTCACCAGGTCCTCGGGCGTGGTGCACGGGGGGTCCTGGCGGGACGCCGTCGCTCCGGCGTTGGCGAGCGCGCGCATGGCGAGTTCGGAGAGGCCGCGGTGCACGCCTGCCCGCACCTGGTCGGGTGCGATGAGACCCACCCCCTTGGGCAGCCCCGACAGCCCGTACGCGTCGTCCTCGTACGGCCAGCGCTGGGTCAAAGACGCGTACAGGAGTGCCCCGATCGCCTCGGTGTCGGTGCGCTGCGGCGTGTCGGAGGTGATCCCGCGCAGCGCCGCGTTGACGGCGAGGCCGCGGATGCGCCACTGGCCGGTCGAGGTGCGAAGGACGGCGCTGGGTGTGAGCCGCAGGTGGGCCAGGCCCTCGCGGTGCGCCGCGGCCATGGCGTGGGAGACCTGGTTGACCATCTGGTAGGCGTCGTGGGCTTCCAGGCTGCTCGCGGCGAGCAGGGCGGTCAACTCTGTGGCGTCGGGCAGCCACTCGTGGACGACGTAGACGAGATCGTTCTCCTCGACGGCATCCAGAACCTGCACGAAACGCGGGTCGCCGAGCAGCGCCGAGGAGCGCGCGGCCGCGAGCACCGAGCGGGCGCGCAGGTGGTCGGCGGGCAGCAGGTGCACGCCGACGGCGCGGCGCAGCTTCTCGTCCACCGCACGCCAACTGCTGAAACCGTCCAGACGGGTGACGCACTCCTCGAGCCGGTAGCGTCTGGCGAGCTTGTGGCCACTGTGCAGTTCGGGCGGCGTCGACGCGCCCGGGCTCAGATGCGTGCCGGTCTCCGCTGTCTCCGCCGGCTCCTCGCGTGCTGTCGTGTCCCGCTCCCCGGTCTGGGCCACCCCGTCGGCCGTGGCCTTGTCCGCCTTGGCGGTCGGCGGCTCATCGCCGCCGTTGTCGGCCACGTCGACGGCAGCCGTGCTCCGTTCCGCCACCGTCGTTCCTGCCTCCCCATCCGTTGCAATCACTCCGCCGCCACAGCCAATTGTGCCCACAGTCCGACGCTATGCACGACACACAGTGGCCGATGATGGTTGCACGGACTTCAGGTGGACTCAGCGGCCGAGGCGACCGCGGACCATTCCGACCAACGAGTTCAGTTCTTCGATGCGCATCTTGCGGGCCGCGACGTAGAAGACGGCCAATAGCGCCGCGCCGCCGACGACCAGTGCCGCGATCGATCCGGTCACGCCGTGGCCTAGCGTCTTCGTGAGCGCGTACCCGATTCCGCCGGCGATGACCGCGGCGGGCAGCGCGGCCATGCACAGGCGGGCGTAGGTGCGCACGACCTGCGCGCCGTCCAGGTCCCCGCCGAGCCGCTTGCGCAGCCGCCGCCAGGCGACACCGACACCGATCGCATAGGCGAGGCCGTAGGCGAAGGCCATGCCGACGACCGCCCACTGGGCGGGCAGTACCAGGTAGCACAGGCCCGCGGCGGCGGCGTTGACGGCGGCCACGATGACCGTGTTGTAGAAGGGCGTGCGGGTGTCCTCGTACGCGTAGAAGCCGCGGAGGACGACGTACTGCACGGAGTACGGGATGAGGCCGAGGCCGAACGCCATGAGGATGTAGCCCATGGACAGCGCGGCCCGGGGGCCGCTGGAGCCGAACAGCAGGGTGCACATCGGGATGCCGAGCGCCACGAACATGAATGCCACCGGGACGATCGCCACGGCCGAGGTGCGCAGACCGGAGGAGATGTCGTCGCGGACCGCGCCCGGGTCGCCGTCGTGGGCGGCGCGGGAGATGCGCGGGAGCATCGCGGCCATGACGGAGACGGTGATGATGGCCTGCGGCATGGCCCAGATCAGCTGGGCGTTCTGGTAGCCCATGATGCCTGTGCCCTTGACGGGGGACGCGTCCCCGGCGGCGGTGGCGAGCTGAGTGACGATGATCAGCCCCGCCTGGTTGGCCAGGACGAAGAGCATGGTCCACTTGGCGAGCTTGACGGCCTTGCCCAGGCCGTGGCCCCGCCAGTCGAAGCGGAGCCGGAAGCGGAAACCGGTCTCGCGCAGGTAGGGGATCATCGCCAGCGCCTGCACGGTCAGGCCGAGCAGGGTGCCGATGCCGAGGAGCCGGACGCCTTCCGGCGGAATGTTGGTGACCTGCATGTGGGAATGGGCCGCAGTGCCGTAGACCCAGATGAACAGGCCGAACGTGAAGATCATGACGATGTTGTTCAGGACCGGGGTCCACATCATCGCGCCGAACTTCCCGCGCGCGTTCAGGATCTGGCCCATGACCACGTGCACACCCATGAAGAAGATCGTGGGCAGGCAGTAGCGGGCGAGGGTGACGCCGACGTTGTCGGCGGCCTGGTTGCTGGAGACCGTGTCCGACATCAGGTTCACCAGCAGTGGGGCGGCGAACACGATGAGCGCGACGATCGCCGCGAGCGCCACCATGACCAGGGTGAGCAGACGGTTGGCGTATGCCTCGCCGCCGTCGTCGTCCTCCTTCATGGCGCGCACCAGCTGCGGCACGAAGACCGAGTTCAGGCCGCCGCCGACGGTCAGGATGTAGATCATCGTCGGCAGCGTGTACGCGACGCTCCAGGTGTCGCCGAGCAGTCCGGCGCCCAGTGCCGCCGTGATCACCACGGTGCGGACGAATCCGGTGAGGCGGGAGACGAGCGTGCCGGCGGCCATCACCGCACTCGACTTCATGAGGCTTGAGGCGCGGCCGCCCTTCCTCGGCGCGGGGGTGGGCACGGGGGCGGCAGGCGGCGGCGGGGGAGGGGGCGCCTGCGGTGGGAACGCCGTGGGGCCCGCGGCGGGCGCCGGGTAGCCGGTCTGGTCGGCCGGGGCAGCCGGGGCGCGGCCGCCGCCGTAGCCGGGCTGCTGGTCGCGGAAGAGGTGGGCGAAGGCGTCCGGCTCCTGCTGCTCCTCGGCGGCCTGTGTGACCAGGTCGTCGACGCCGACGAACTGGGTCGTGCGGGCGTCGTCGCCGTACGGAAGGTATTGAGTGGGGCCCTCCGGCTCCGGTGCGGGCGTCTGCGCCCACACACGCGGATCGGGCTGAGACTGCTGGGGGGGCGGCGGTGCGTACAGGGGCGGCTGCGCCTGGTACGTGCCCGGGGGCGGCGGGGGGTGCGCGGCTCGGTCGTACAGCGCCTCGGTCACCGGGTCCTGTGCCGCCAGGTCGTTGGACCGGTAGGGATCCTGGGCGTACGCGTCCTGCAGGTAGGCGTCCTGCGGGTACGCGTCGGGCGCGGGGTGCGGTGGCGGGACCTGCCCGTCGGGCCCCGGGGAGCCGGGGTACGGGTAGCCGTCACCCGCGCCGGAGCCGCCTTGGCCCTGGCCACGGTCACCGTTGTACGGCGCGTTCATGGTTACCCCACCTCATCGTCCCCGGCCGGCCGGCCACGACATCGCTCAACGCTCCACTCTCTCACTCGTGCCCGACGGGGCGGCGCTTTGCGCAGAGGTGTCAGCCGTCGGGTCACCCGCCTGCTTCGGAACGTCCACCTGCGCGGTGGGCTCCGGCGCGGCGGCCTGCACGGTGCCGGTGTCGTCCTGCGGGCCTGCGGTGTCCCGCGCCGCGGCGGCGCGCTTGCGCTGGGTGTACATGCGGAATCCGGCAAGGACGAGCAGGAGGACGCCACCGGCGACGACGAGCATCACGGTCGGCGTGATCTCGGTGACATCGACTTTGAACGCGACCGCCTTGCCGTAGGGCTGCCCGTCCTCGGTGAAGAGCTGGGCGCGGACGATGACGGGACCGGTGGCCTTGGCGGAGGTGGTGAACTTCACGGACTGGCTGTGCCCGCTGACGATCTTCACCGGCTGGTCCTGGTACGGGCCGCCGCCGATCTTCAGGCGGGTGCCGTTGTTCGACGTGAGCCGCAGCACCAGGTGGTCGACGTCCTGCCAGAGGTTGTTCTGCACCGACACCGGGATGGTGGCGCTGCGCCCGGAGAGCTTCACCTCGGACTTGTCGATGAGCGCCACTTGCTCGGTGAGGCCGGACAGATAGCCGGACACGCCGTCCCGGAACTCCCGGGCAGTCTTGGCATCGCCGCGCCACGACGTCGACAGCTCACGGTCCATCGCTCGTCCGAAGGGGGTGACCACGCGCGACGGCGAGGTGAGGACGCGCATGAAGGTCTCCAGGCCACGCTGGGTGTCCTGGATCTGCGTGTACGCCGAGCGGTGCAGTTCATGGCGGCGCAGGGACGACGGATAGGCGTGTGCCGACGGGACACGCGTGGCCGCGCCCGGGTCAGGCTTGGCCGAGGCGGCGGCGGAGAGAGTCTGGGCCCGCGACCAGGTGCCGCCCTGGAGCGCGTGCACGGCTGTGGCCAGTGCCTGGGCCTGGCTGACGGACGGCATGCGCTGCGGGGCCACGACGATGTGGCGCTCTCGGGTGGTCTGCCGGTTGAGCGCCAGGCTCTGGGCGAGGAACCTCTGTACGGCGAGCGTGCTGTTCTCGGCCCGGGTCATGTCGCCGTCGAACGCGGTGGACAGGCGTGCGTCGGCGACGACAGCCGTCGTGCCGCCACCGATGGGGCGGGCTGCGGACGGCGTGTACGGGAGGTTGCCGGTCTCCCGGAAGGTGTCGCTGCGCGCGATGATCTTGCTGGCGCCCGCGGATGTGGCGACCTTGACGATGTCCGGGTCGAGCGCGCCTTCGGCGGGCCAGGCATAGGACGTGTCCGCCTTCGCGTGGAGGATCGTGTCCACGGTCGGCGTGGCGGCGTCGGTGGCGTCCTTGAGGTGCGCGAGGGAGCCGGCGACCTTCGTGCCGCTGTGGGCGAGCGAGGCCAGGTCGGGATCGGCGTACGGCAGTGTGACGACCTTCTGGCCCCGCACGGCCCTCTGTAGTTTGTTCAGCCATTCCTTGGCGACGGCCTGGTGCTTGCCCGGGGTGAGGCTTCCGTCCTTGCCCTTGACCTTGTACGCCTCTGTCATCGCGTCGACCGACGCCAGCAGGTCGGGGTCGACCACCCACGTGACGTCGAGGTCTCGGCCGAGGTCCAGCATCTGCTGGAGGCGGCCGCCCGGACCGATCTCCTCGGCGAGGTTGTCGTTGTCGAAGACGGGCGTCTGCTGCTCGCCGGTGCCCGTTTCGGCGGTGAGCGCCGTGCGGGAGATCAGCGGCCACAGGACCGTCGTCCGTGTTTTGGTGTCGGCCCCGTCCGGTTGCCAGGGCAGGAACGTCCGCTGGATTCCGAGTGTGTGCTGGTACTGCTGGGCGGCCGTCTGCCCCATGAGGCCGACGCCGAGCTCGTAGACGCCGTCGGCGCCGAGGTGCAGCGCCTTGACCGGAACGGAGAGCGTGAAGTTCTGTGGGACGCCGGGGGTGAGCTTGGCGAACTTCTCGGCGTACTTGCTCGCCACTTCGGTGCCGTCCGGGGCACCGCCGGAGCTGTTTCGTGCTGCCGTGTCGATGGCCGACCGGCTGGTGTAGGAGACGCCGACCCGCAGACCCACGTGGGCGTCGGTGACGGTCTGGTGGCCCTTGTTGGTGACCGTACCGGTGATCTTGATGGTGTCGCTGTCGCGGGGGACGTTCGGTGAGAGCGAGTTCACGTCGACTTCCACCGTGCTCGTGCCGGTGGCTGCCGCGTCGGCCGGGTACGCGCCCGTGAGCAATGGCAGTGTCGCCAGAAGCGGCGCTGTGGCGAGCAGAGCCCCCGTGCGCCGCAGCAACCGGCGGGCAGGTGAGGGACTCGCCCCTGGAAGGTCTGCCGCCTGGGCCACGCGCTCGTCCGTTCCTCGTCGTCGTCAGTGGTCGCAGATGTGTCCACGCATGGTAACGAGGAGCTCTGTGACCGAGTGCCGCGGTCCGCTCCACTTGATCGTGGAGACAGGGTAGAGGTGCTGCGCCCGTGTGTGTTCCGTATGGAGGGGGACGGCCCCGCGCACGGTTCGGTTCCGGCGGCCCGGGCCACGTACCCTGTCCTGTTGTGCCGAACGCCCATGAAGACAATTCCAGTGACCTGAGCCAGGTGCAGCGACGCGCGGTGAGCGAGCTGCTGCGGGTCTCGCCCGTCGCGGACGACCTCGCGCGCCGATTCCAGGAGGCCGGGTTCTCTCTCGCCCTGGTCGGAGGGTCTGTGCGGGACGCACTGCTCGGCCGACTCGGTAACGATCTCGACTTCACCACCGACGCCAGGCCCGATGACGTCCTGAAGATCGTCCGCCCGTGGGCCGACGCGGTGTGGGAGGTCGGGATCGCGTTCGGCACGGTCGGCTGCCAGAAGCACGGCCGCAGCGGCGACACGGAGCAGACCTTCCAGATCGAGATCACCACCTACCGCTCCGAGGCGTACGACCGCACGTCGCGCAAGCCGGAGGTGGCCTACGGGCACTCGATCGAGGAGGACCTCGTCCGCCGCGACTTCACCGTCAACGCGATGGCTGTGGCGCTGCCGGAGAAGGACTTCATCGACCCGCACGGGGGCCTGGAGGACCTGTCGGCGCGTGTTCTGCGCACACCGGGCACGCCCGAGGACTCCTTCTCGGACGACCCGCTGCGCATGATGCGGGCGGCCCGGTTCGCCGCTCAGCTCGACTTCGACGTGGCGCCCGAGGTCATCGAGGCGATGACGTCGATGGCCGGGCGTATCGAGATCGTCTCGGCGGAGCGGGTCAGGGACGAGCTGAACAAGCTGATCCTGTCCACTCACCCGCGCAAGGGGCTGACTCTTCTGGTCGACACCGGCCTCGCCGACCACGTCCTGCCCGAGCTGCCCGCGCTGCGCCTGGAGCGTGACGAGCACCATCGGCACAAGGATGTCTACGACCACACCTTGATCGTTCTTGAGCAGGCGATGGCACTGGAGACGGACGGCCCCGATCTGACGCTGCGGCTGTCGGCGCTGCTGCACGACATCGGCAAGCCCCGCACGCGCCGCTTCGAGAAGGACGGTCGGGTCTCCTTCCACCACCACGAGGTGGTCGGCGCGAAGATGACGAAGAAGCGCATGGCCGCCCTCAAGTACTCGAACGAGCTCGTGAAGGACGTCTCCCGCCTCGTCGAGCTGCACCTGCGCTTCCACGGGTACGGCAACGGCGAGTGGACGGACTCGGCGGTGCGCCGTTATGTACGTGACGCCGGACCGCTCCTCGATCGTCTGCACAAACTGACTCGCTCGGACTGCACCACCCGGAACAAGCGGAAGGCGAACGCGCTGTCCCGGGCCTACGACGGGCTTGAGGAGCGCATCGCGCAGCTTCAGGAGCGGGAACAGCTCGACTCGATCCGCCCGGACCTCGACGGCAACCAGATTATGGAGATCCTGGGTGTCGGGCCCGGCCCGGTGATCGGCCAGGCATACAAGTTCTTGCTCGAACTGCGCCTGGAGAACGGGCCGATGGGGCACGACGCGGCGGTGGCGGCTCTCAAGGAGTGGTGGGCCGAGCGGGCTCAGGAATAAGGGCTCGGCGGTGACGGAGGACGACGTCGGGGTGCTTGTTTCACGTGAAACAAGCACCCCGACGTCGTACCAGCGCTCGGTGTTTCACGTGAAACGTCGGCGGCGCATCGCCAGGGCCACCATGGCGTAGACGGCCGCCACAAGGATCACGAGCGGTACCGACCGGCCGTCCGGCGGCAGCATCAGCGCCGCCACTCCGGCCGCGCCGACGAAAGAGACGTTGAAGAGGACGTCGTAGACAGAGAAGATCCGGCCGCGAAAGCCGTCCTCGACGGACGACTGCACGACGGTGTCGGTGGAGATCTTGGCGCCTTGTGTGGTCAGCCCGAGGACGAACGCGGCCACCAGCATCGGTCCCGGTTCGAAGGGGAGCCCCAGCGCGGGTTCGAGCAGCGCGGCGACGGCGGCACAGACCACGATCCAGCCGTCAGGGCCGAACCGTCCCGCGGCCGCTGGCGTCACCACGGCCGCGGCGAAGAATCCGGCGCCGGAGATGCCCACAGCGAGGCCGAGCAAGGCGAGCCCCCGGGACTCGGAGGACGACCAGGCGTAGCGACAGAGCATGAGCACCATGACGAGCAGAGCTCCGTAGCAGAACCGCATGAGTGTCATGGCGCCGAGTGCGCGGGCGGCGCGCGGTCGGGAGGCGAGATGCCGCACTCCGGAGAGCAGGCCGCGCACGGTTCCTGCCACAGCGGAACGCAGCTCGGGGCGGGCCAGCTTGGGGTCCGGTCCCAGCAGTTGTACGTCCAAGCGGAGCGCCGAGAGTGAGGCGCACAGATAGACGATCGCGCCGAGGAGTACGACCGTCGCGTCCGAGTCCGAGCCGACCAGGCGTACGACGAAGGCGAGTCCGCCGCCCGCGGTCGCGGCGAGCGTTCCCGCGGTGGGTGAGAGGGAGTTGGCGATGACCAGCCGGTCCGTGTCGACGACGCGGGGCAGCGCGGCCGACAGCCCGGCCAGAACGAAGCGATTGACCGCGGTGACGCAGAGCGCCGAGACGTAGAAGAGCCACTTCGGAACGTCGGTCACCATGAGCACGGCCGTGCCGGAGGCGAGGAGCGCCCGGAGGAGATTTCCGTAGACGAAGACCTGCCGACGGCGCCAGTGATCCAGCAGCACACCCGCGAACGGGCCCACGAGCGAGTACGGAAGCAGCAGCACTGCCATGGCCGTGGCAACCGCTGCGGGGGAGGTCTGGTTCTCCGGGGAGAACACGACGTACGTGGCGAGTGCGACCTGGTACACGCCGTCCGCCCCCTGCGAGAGCAGCCGTACCGCGAGCAGGCGCCGGAAGTCGCGTAGACGCAGAAGGACGCGCAGGTCACGGACGACAGCCATGGGCCACAGCCTCACATATGCGACGGGCCCCTCGGTCGCACGACGTGTGCGTTCCGAGGGGCCTCGACCGGTCCGGCGGCGAGCTGTGTTTCACGTGAAACACGGTCTCGGGGGCAGGCGCGCGGCGCGCGCCCGGTCTCCGGTCAGCGCTCGACTTCGCCCTTGATGAACTTCTCGACGTTGTCGAAGGCCTCGTCGTCGAAGTACTGCACCGGCGGGGACTTCATGAAGTACGAGGAGGCGGAGAGGATCGGACCGCCGATGCCGCGGTCCTTGGCGATCTTCGCGGCGCGCAGGGCGTCGATGATGACACCCGCGGAGTTCGGGGAGTCCCAGACCTCGAGCTTGTACTCCAGGTTCAGCGGAACCTCACCGAAGGCGCGGCCCTCAAGGCGGACGTACGCCCACTTGCGGTCGTCGAGCCACGCGACGTAGTCGGACGGGCCGATGTGGACGTTCTTCTCGCCCAGCTCGCGGTCACGGATCTGGGAGGTGACGGCCTGCGTCTTGGAGATCTTCTTCGACTCGAGGCGGTCGCGCTCAAGCATGTTCTTGAAGTCCATGTTGCCGCCGACGTTGAGCTGCATGGTGCGCTCGAGACGGACACCGCGGTCCTCGAACAGCTTGGCCATCACGCGGTGGGTGATGGTGGCGCCGACCTGGGACTTGATGTCGTCGCCGACGATCGGGACGCCCGCCTCGGTGAACTTGTCCGCCCACTCCTTGGTACCGGCGATGAAGACCGGAAGAGCGTTGACGAACGCGACCTTGGCGTCGATGGCGCACTGCGCGTAGAACTTGGCGGCGTCCTCGGAGCCCACGGGCAGGTAGCAGACGAGAACGTCGACCTGCTTGTCCTTGAGGACCTGGACGACGTCGACGGGCGCCTCGGAGGACTCCTCGATCGTCTCGCGGTAGTACTTGCCCAGGCCGTCGAGGGTGTGGCCGCGCTGGACCTGGACGCCCTTGTTCGGGACGTCGCAGATCTTGATGGTGTTGTTCTCGGAGGCGCCGATGGCGTCCGCGAGGTCGAGGCCGACCTTCTTCGCGTCGACGTCGAAGGCGGCGACGAACTCGACGTCGCCGACGTGGTAGTCGCCGAACTGGACGTGCATCAGGCCGGGGACCTTGGCCTCCGGCGACGCGTCCTTGTAGAACTCGACGCCCTGGACCAGCGAGGCGGCGCAGTTGCCCACGCCGACGATGGCTACGCGAACCGAACCCATTCCGGTTGCTCCCTGTGTGTACTCGGTGAAGCCCTGACCGGGCCTCACGTGGCGGTGTCGTCGGACGGATCCGGCCGGGTGCTGTCCCGGTTCCGGGGCAGGCCGCCCGTCTCTCCAGATGTGTCCTGCTGAGCCGCGCCCTCCGGGTCGGGCCGCCGTTGGTCACGGCCCGCTCGCTCACTCTCGATGAGCTCGTTCAGCCAGCGCACTTCGCGCTCCACGGACTCCATGCCGTGCCGCTGCAGCTCCAGCGTGTAGTCGTCGAGGCGCTCCCGGGTGCGGGCGAAGGAGAGGCGCATCTTCTCGAGGCGCTCCTCCAGGCGGCTGCGACGGCCCTCGAGGACGCGCATTCGCACGTCGCGCGATGTCTGTCCGAAGAAGGCGAAGCGCGCGGCGAAGTGCTCGTCCTCGTACGCATCGGGACCGGTCTGCGAGAGCAGGTCCTCGAAGTGCTCCTTACCTTCGGCCGTCAACCGATAGACGATCTTGGCGCGACGGCCCGAGAGCGGGGCGGCGGGGGCGCCGGCGGGGCCGGCGCTCGATTCCTCGATCAGCCAGCCGTTGGTGACCAGCGTCTTGAGGCAGGGGTACAGCGTTCCGTAGCTGAAAGCACGGAACACCCCAAGTGATGTGTTGAGTCGTTTGCGCAGCTCATAGCCGTGCATCGGGGACTCGCGGAGCAGTCCGAGTACGGCGAACTCAAGGATGCCGGACCGCCGGCTCATGGTCGCCTCCTCACTGTCGCGAGTCCGTGTATCGACTCTTTATGTCGTGCTGATGTATCGGCTCGATACATCTCGACGATAGAACGACCCTCCGGATGCGACAAGAGGAGAGATCGTGAACGGCGTCACATCACCGATTCGTAGGAAACAAGTTGCCTGTTTTGGGGTGAACTTCGGCCCTAGGCGGGTTTTGACGGTGCGTAGTCTGTCGGTCATGCAGACCGCCGGGAACCAAGTGACGTCCGTGGACGTCGTGGTCCCTGGTGCAGTGCGGATGAAGACCGAGGGGGACGGATCCGCACGTCGGGGGGACCGGAAACCTGCCGCCGTTTCCAGGCGCGCGAGGCCGCGCCTGCCCGAGGAGTAGTCGTTCGATGAGCGAGCACCGTCGCAAGCCGCCGCAGGGCGGCGGGCGTGCCGCCGCACGCCGCGGAGCGTCCGGATCACCGGGCCGCCGCGCGGCACCGCGAGGCACCACCGCGTCGCCCTCAGAATCCCGCGGCGCCCCGAGAGGTCAGGGCTCGTACGGTGAGGAGGACCGCCAGTGGGGCGGCCGGGCGGAGGCCCG
>NZ_JAPHNL010000320.1 GCF_026274175.1 Streptomyces beihaiensis | reverse complement strand
CCGCGACCGCACCCGAACCTCAGTCCAGACGACCACCCGCTGCCGCTCGAACAAGATCCGGTTTGCCACAACGCACTAAGTGATCCGAGACATGCTGGGGCAGGTTGGCCATATCAGTTCTTGGGAGAACGTCGCATTGAGGAGCCGACCTCTGGGAGCAGCTCTTGCGGTGCGAGACTGGACGGATGCCGGAGCAGTCCATCACCTTCCTTCCGCTGTCCTATGCGGCCAGGCCGCCCCGGATGGTGGTAGTAGCGCCACACGATGACGGGGATTGGTTTGTCTGGACGGCAGCCGCTCTCGCCCGACTGTCGGCGGTGTGGGGCTGCAGCGGAAGCGTGGTCGTGCCTGCCAGCGCGGTCGGACACCCCGCTGTCGATCGATGCCTGGCCCGCTTGAACCCAGATCACGTGCTTGCTTACGTGCCATCGTGGGCCACATACGACGGCCTCAATCCGGGTGCCATCGACCGGCTGCTGACCGAAAGGGGGATATCTGACAGTGCCGCGGCCGATCAGTTCAGGCAGATGCTGTACAAAGAGCCGTGGAACAGTCCCGTAGTACAGGAGGCAGAAGCGGCCGCTGATCATCTTCGTCTGCAACTTGCTCCCAATAAGAGAGAAGACCTCATCCAATGCAGCCATCTGTTTGACGACGACAACCCTCGCGAACTGACGCCACTGGCTGCCGTGGCCACATCCCCTCTCATCGGTGTACCGAGGAGTCTGGTGAGTACCGCGGATGCCCTGGCCTACGCGATGCATGTTGGCATCGAAGCATCCACGATCGGCGGGCAGATCACGGACAAGGAGTGGCGGGAAGCCGCCACCCGCGGCACTGAGTCGCCGCTTCTGTCGCAGTTGCACCCCGGCGTGCGTGACGATTCCAAAGCGATGCGTTCCCACGAGGCCGGGTTGTGTGTCCCAATCACAAGATCCTTTCGACCACAGGAGCGCGTCGCTGTCCTAGGCAATCAGCCCGAAGACTTCGCGCTCGCCGAAGTCCTGCGGCAGATCCGCGGCTCGGTGACGTGGCTTCCATGGGCAGAGCCTGGAATCAGCGACATGTGGTTGTTCTCTGGTCGCGGATCGGACCGGCTGCTGGTGACAAGCGCGTCGCTGAGCACTGAAGAGACCCACCAGCGCATCAACGCCAGATGGGAAAACCGCCCCATACGGCATATCGAGCCAGAAGAGGAGGAGCACCGCTTCGATGTGGTTGCTCCTGTCAACATCAATCTGGATAACCCGTTCATGGTGGTGTTGCGGGATACCTGGGACCAGCCACGTTCTTTGCCTGTCACTGTGGAATCAGACGGATCGCTCCAGACGTCGCTCTCCCTGGCAGCAGAGGTGCCGCGCGGCCTCGATCCGAACAGGCATCGCTGGCAGGTCACTCTCATCGCCCATAACCACCCATTGCCTCCTCTCCCCGCCCTCTCCTCAACAGTCACCGCAACGGGCCAAAACCCATGGGAGACTTTCGTTCGCGCCGGCGACGGTGGCGTCACATATTGGTCTCACCGGTTCGACTTCGTCCCCAGCGGAGCATCGCTAGCTGGCTCACTCGCATCCCCGAAGCTGGCCTGGCCCGGCATCAAGCGTATGCTCCAGGTCACAGCATCAACGCATGCTGTCGAAGTGCTTCCCAGCCCTGCTGGAAAACGAGCTGCCATAACCGAACGCCTCCTTGGATCCCGCACCAATCTCGAAAAGCTGGCCGCGAGCCCAGGATGGGCTTTGCTTCGCCGCTTCTTGCCGAATTCCGCACAAGACGACATCCCGGAAGGCAGCCGATGGAAGCTCAAATCCGCAGTCGTTCTCTCATGGGAAGCAGTCGCAGCCCACGACGACACTGACTGGGACATGACAGCACGCAGAGGGCAAATCGATCAATGGACCTCACAGGGCGTGCTGCGCCGCGGACTGATCCTTGGCTGCGGTCACTGTCCCATTCTAGAGTTCTACCCTCTGTCCGAGATCAGTCAGAGCTACCGCTGCAGGCGCTGCGGAGGGGAAAACCAGCTAACGAAGGAACGCTGGAGGCCAGCAGCGCACGAGCCCCGCTGGTTCTACGACCTCCATCCCGCAGTCTTGGAACTCGTAATGAACGACGGAGACGTGCCACTACTGGCCACGCAGTATCTACGCAGCCAGTACTGGGCGCGGCAGGCACTGGTCTGCGAGGAGTTCGAACTAATCAAAGACGGAAACCGGTTCGTTGAGATGGACTTTGCCCTGGCCACCACGGAGGAGCTATGGGTAGGGGAAGCCAAGAGCAACGACTCCCTCGGTGACAGTGCAAAGCAACGTCGACGCGAGGCAGGCAAGCTCATAGAAGGGTGCACGCTCGTCGGAGCGGTTGGCCTTGTCTTGGCTACGGCCCAGGCTCAGTGGTCTGTCACGACTCTAGAAGCCATCAAGTCCGAGATTGCCGGTCGCCGCAGAGCGGAAAAGCCCGTACCCAAGATCAGCCTGATCTCGGGCCTTGGAGACGCCCCGCAGATTGCCCAACTGACCATCTGAAGGGACCAGGGCGGTGACGCCTTGAGCTGCGGTCACTGAGGCAACGCGAGCACTGTACGCGGCTACCCGTGAATGGACCTACGCGCGAGAGGAAAAGGCGTCACCGCGCCGTGCCGACCAGAGGCTCCAGCAGTTCAAGAGCTTCCTCCCAGCGGAAGCGCTCCGCCGCGCCGCCGGCCCTCGGTCGGTGCGGTTCGCAGGAACCGATCAGGACACCCATCCCCCGCAACCGGTCCAGGCTCTCCTGGTAGGCGGGGTGGGCGGCCTGGGCGGAGTTCAGGTAGGGCAGGGCCACGGTCGGGATGCCCATGCCGTACGCCTCGCACAGGATGCCCAGCGCCAGGGTGTCGGAGATCCCGGCGGCCCACTTGTTGATCGTGTTGAAGGTGGCCGGCGCGACCGCGATGGCGTCCGCCGGCGGCAGCGGACGAGGGTCGCCCGGCGAGCGCCAGGCGGAGCGAATCGGGTAGCCGGTCTGTGCCTCGACCGCCGTCGCGTCGATAAAGCCGAGGCCCTGCGGTGTGGCGACGACACCGACGTCCCAGTTCGCCTCCTGGGCAGCGGTGATCAGCTTGCCGACGTCGCGGGCCACGCCCGCCGCGCACACGACGACGTACAGGAAGGGCTTCTTGTCCGGGGCGGTCGGTTCGGTCACGCGGGGACTCCCAGTTGACGGCTGAAGTGGTGCAGTTCCGGCAGAGTACGTCGGCGGTCCCGGGCGGCCATGTCCGCGACCAGGTTGCGGATGTCGGGGCGGCGGATGTCCTGGGCGGCGCAGGTCTCGGCGCTACGTAGGGCCTGGTAGCCGTCGGCAAGGCGGCCCTGCTGGCTGTAGGCGCGGGCCGCCTCCACCCACAGTGCGGCGCGGCGTTCGGGCACCGGGATGTGCCGGCGCATGAGGGGCCGGGCCGCCTGGAGGGCGAGGCCGGCGTCGCCGAAGGCCACCAGGGCGCTCAGCTCATGCAGGGCGACATTGGTCGGGCTGAAGGTGGCCCAGGCGTCGGGCCGGTCGAGAGTGACGTACCGGGAGACTTCCTTCGCCTCGGTGAGGAATTCCTTTGTGGCCGCGCGATCACCGCGGCTGCTGGCCGCAGTCACTCCGCGCAGGAGCAGCAGTCCGACAGCGGCAAGGTACTTCGGAGAGCGCCGATCATAGGAGCCGGTGAGCTGGTCGGCGGTGTGCCGGACCAAGGTGACGGCCTCAGTGGCGTGCTTCTCTCGGACCAGCACGTGGGCCTGGACGCGGACGCTGGAGGCAAGGACCACCGGATCCCCCGAGCGTTCGGCCTCGGCCATCGCCCGGCCGACGGCGAGCCATGCGTTGCCCTGGTCGTGCTGCTTGAGCAACAGGCTCGTCGTCGTCTGGTACGCCGTGGCCAGGAGCCGGGACACGAGGTCCCTGTCCGTCGCATCGCTGGCAGCCCTCCGCAGGTCGGCGATCAGGCTCGGGAGGGTGCGCTCCAGCTCTGCGTAATGGCAGGTATGGAAGAGCCTGAGTGCTGATCCGACGCGTTCATACAGGACGGCGGTGTCCTGGGGATCACCGGTGCCCGCAGGGCCGGGACCGGGCAGGAGGGCCTGGATGAGGGCGGTGTGCGAGGCCGAAGAGCCGGCCGGGGCCGCGAGCGCTGCGATGCTCGCGGCGAGGAAGGTGCGGCGGTGCATGTCGTCAGCTTCTTGATCGGCGGGGGAGACGTCCTGAGATGGGGCGAGGCCCAACTCATGAGGTGGGATGTTCAGTTCCTGCGCGATGGCGCTTAGTACGCGGATGTCCTCCGTGCCGCGACCGCTCTCGAGACGGCTCACCTTGGACTGGTGATACCCGAGCGCTGCGGCCACGTCGTGCTGTGAACGCCGCTGTAACGCCCGTGCCCGACGGATCCGTTCTCCGATCCGTCTCGCTTCGCCATGCGCATCGGCCATCTGCCACGGCTCCTTCCGCCGTCGCTGATCCTGCCTGCTCAATCGAGCATAGATCAGCCGTAGTTGGCGGTGATGCAGCTCCTGCATAAGTCATGCAGCGCCGGCGTCAGGGCTCACCACTCACGGCGACGGGCTGGTTGCTTGGTGTGGCCGCACCTACACCGGGAGGCCGCTCATGGAAGCGCACCAGCTCGCTCTCTCCCTACCCGCGACGCCCGCCGCAGCAAGCGAGGCCCGGCACCGGGCCGTGGACGCGATAGCGGGCTGGGGCTCGGGGCTGGGCGCCGAGGTGGTGCACACAGCCGAACTGCTGGTCAGCGAGCTCGTCACCAACGCGATCCAGTACGCCGGCACCGGATCCGTCTCGCTCGCGGTCTGTCTCGACGAGGCCGTCCTGCGGATCGAGGTCCGCGACACGAGCCCGGTACTGCCCCAGCCAGCTCTGCCCGACGCGGACAGCGAGTGCGGACGGGGCCTGTTCCTCGTCGCCGCTCTCGCCGACCGGTACCACGCCGAACCGACCGAGACCGGCAAGCGCTGCTGGGCCGAAATCGACTTGACCAGCAAACCCAGCCAGGAAGTCGCCTCTTTCCCTCCCCTCCAAAGGAGTTGCTGATGACGACCACCCACGCCCCCGGCGTGGCCGCCGAGGTGATCGCCGTACGCCCTGGGCCGCCGCTGGCTGGCACCGTGAGCGTCGACGGCTCCAAGAACGCCGCCCTGCCGCTCTTGGCCGCAGCGGCCGCCCTTGGTCGCGCGGTGCGGCTGAGCAACGTCCCGAACAGCACCGACGTCCAGATCATGATCACTCTTCTGCAACAGGGGGCTGGTATGCCGCGCAGCCCGTCGGCGAACCGGCCACTTACGTGGTCCTGCCGACGGAGGCATCTCGGGGACTGCCCGATCTGGCGCAGGCAGCCCAGATCCGAGCCTCGTACTACCTCGTCCCCGCTCTGCTCGCGCGTTACGGCCAGGCACGGCTGCCCTGGCCGGGCGGCTGCCGGATCGGTGCGCGCGGGATGGAGCTGCACTTCAAGGTGTACGAGGCGTTCGGCGACCGGAGCCGGCAGGACAGCTCCGGATACAGCATCGAGGCCCTCACTTCTCACACCGGCACCGTCTCCATCGCACTGCCGTTCCGCTCTCGCGGTGCGACCGTGGCCGCGACACTGCGCGCCCTCACGACCGGCCGGCCCTTACGGCTGGGCCAGCCCAATCTCTCGGCCGAAGTCCTGAGCGTGCTCGACGCCCTGAGTTCGGTGGGCTGGGAGACGCGCGCAGGCGAGCATGTGCTCGCTCTCTCACCGCCCTCCTCGTCGCCGACTGCTCCCGCTGCCTGGACAGTGCCCGGAGACAAGATCGAGGCAGCCACGCTGGCCTGCGCGATCGCCGCGACGCGCGGTACTGCCCGTATCAATGGCGTGCAGGGCAAGGACGTAGGCCCGTTCATGGCTGCCCTTCATTAGCTCGGCATCCCCGTGGACGCGGAGCCGGACGGCCTTACCGTCCGCGCCCAGGAGGCAGTCCCCACTGGTCGTCCCCTGCGGGCCATCGCCTCCCTGAGCCCGGCCGGCTTGGACGCCGACTTCGAACCACCGCTCATGGCACTCGCCCTCGGACTGCCCGGTACACATCTGTTCGCCGACGCCATCAATCCCGGCCGCCACGGCAACCTGCTGCCGCAGCTGACCCGCCTGGGCGCCGAGATCGAAGAGATCTCGCCCACCGAATGCTGCCTGACCGGGCCCCAGCAGCTGACGGGCGCGGGCGTTGAAGCCACCGACATCCGCACCGGGTCCGCCCTGATGGTCGTCGGCCTCACGGCCCGAGGCATCACCACCATCGGCGGCCTCGACCAGTTGCGCCGCGGCCACGCGGACTTGTCCGGCAAGCTGCGTGCCCTGGGTGCCGACATCTGCGAGGTCACCCCGTGACCACCGACGGCTGGAACCTGCGGCAGATCGTTGCCACGACGGACGTCCACTCCGCCTTCGACAACGCGGCACCGTTTCTGACCCACCTCCACGCGCTGCGCCCGACCTCGCTCATCGTGGACTGCGGCGACTTCTTCGAAGGCAGCGGGTATTACCGCCTCGCTCGCGGCACGATCGAGCGGGAGATCCTGCTCGGGCTGTACGACGTGCTGGCCCCTGGCAACCACGGCTGGCCCCACCACTTCGAACCCGCCCTTCACCGGCGCACTGTCTGCGCCAACGCCGTCGATGCCAACACCGGCGACGCTCTGTTCCGCCGCCTGCACATCGCCGACATCGATGGACGGCGCGTCGGCGTAACCGCTGTGATCGGTCGGCAAGCCTTCCACTCGATCCCGGCCGCCCAGCGAGTCGGCCACTGCGTCACCGATCCCCTCCAGGCCCTGCGTGAGGTGATTCTCGCCCACCACGAGGTGGACAGCTGGGTCCTGCTCAGCCACTCCGGCTTCGAAGAGGACCGGGAACTCGCGGCGGCCTGTCCCTTCCTCGACGTGGTCTTCGCAGGGCACTGCCACAGCGATCAGTACGGGCCGGTCCGAATCGACGGCACCCTGGTCGTCAAGGGCCGGGAGCTCGCCGGCGGCTATGCGATCGCCATGCCCGTGGGTACGGGATGGGGTGCGGGCACCGCATCCTTCCCCGATCGGGCCCCGAGCGTCGTTCCGACGGAGATTGCGGATCTGCGCTCCCGCATCGAAGACGTCAAGCAGCAGCTGGCCGACGTCCTCGGCCCGATCAGCCCGGCCTACCGCCACCAGGCCCTCGATCGGCGCAGCCTGCTCCTGGACCTCACCGCCCGGCTGCGTACGGGGCTCGGCGCAGACGCGGTCATCCTCAACGAGACGGCGTTACGCGCCGTACCCCTCGGCGGCAACCTCACCCAGGGCGACCTGCTCTCCATCGAGCCGTTCGGTAACCAGCTGGTGCACGCCCACGTGCCGGATCCGGTACGTGGGGACCTCCCCGGCCTGATTTCGGCTCTGACCCCCCAGACCGGCCCGCTCGTCACCGCACCCGATCCCTTCCCGGACGCCGTCACCACCGTGCTGACCACCGACTACCTCGCCGACACCTACCTCGGCGAGCGCACGCACGAGGCCGGCCTGCGTCTGGACCAGGCCGTCCGACACGTCCTCACCGCTCCCGACACCGCCGAAGGAGGTAGGTAATGATCCTCACCGGCCCGGAGATCACCGCTGCCGCTCACGACGGCCGCCTCCGCATCACCCCGTTCGCCGCCGATCAGGTCAACCCCAACAGCTACAACGTGCGTCTGGGGCCCACCCTGATCACCTACACAGGCCCCGTCTTGGACGCCCACCGGCCCAACCCCACCCGCGAAACCACCATCGGCCCGGACGGACACATCCTCCAGCCGGGCGAGCTCTACCTCGGCCACACCCTCGAAGAGGTCGGCTCCGACACATTCGTGCCGTTGCTGTTCGGCCGCTCCTCCGTCGGACGTCTCGGCCTGTTCGTCGAGATCACCGCCCCCATCGGCGACATCGGCTTCCACGGCCAGTGGACGCTCATGCTTACCCCGATCCGGCCGCTGCGCGTGTATGCCGGCATGAAGATCGGGCAGATCATGTTCTTCGTCTCCACCGGTGCCGTCGACCGCTACCGTGGCAAGTACCAGGCCGCCGCAGGACCGCAGCCCTCCGCCTACTGGCGAGACCTCGCCCGACTCCGGGCGGTGGCATCGTGATCCTCACCGGCCCCGCCATCGCAGCCGCCGTCCAGGCCGGCGAGATCACCATCGACCCGTACGAGCCCAGCCGCGTCTCCCCCAACGCCTACGACTGGCGGCTCGGCAACACGATCCGCGTCTGCGACGGCGACCTCGACGCCGCGACCCCTACCGCCTTCACCGAGCAGTCCATCCCCGACGCCGGCTTCGTGCTGCGCCCTGGCTTGCTCTACCTTGGCATCACCTTGGAGCGGACCGGTTCGGAGATGTACGCGCAGCTGCTGAACGGCGACCGCACCTCCGGCTCCCTGGGCATCTGGGTCCACGTGTCGGCTCCGCTCGGACACCAGGGCCATGCGATCCGGTGGACGCTGGAGATCCGCGCCGCCCGACCGGTGCGCGTGTATCCGGGCATGACCTTCGGCAAGCTCGTCTTCCTCACCACCTTCGGCGCACCGGCCAGCTACCAGCGGCAGCCTGCCAAGTACGCATCTACGGAAGGCATCGACATCTCACGCCTCTACGAGGAGATCAACGGAGGCGTGCGGTGAACGGTCGCTCGGCCGACGGCCCGATGGCCGCCACCTTCCTGGATCTCCCCGTCGGAAGCCCCGGCGGGAGCGTCGAGCTCTTCCTCGACCTCTACACCGGCCAGCAGCCCCTCATCCCGGCCCGCGCCTTCATGCTCGCGCCACCTGGTCACGGTTCCCGGCCGCCCGTCGGACTCAACCTGCTCCCCGTGGCAGGTAAATGCCTGGAAGGAACGGCCTTTAGCCGCTACGTCGCCACCCTTCGCAGAGCGCTCACGGCCGCGGTCGATGCCACACAGATCGACGTCCTCCACTTGCAGCACCTCGCGTTCGGCGCCACACCAGCCCTCATCCGCGCGCTGCCCGCACATCCCCGGATCGCCCTCGTCCACGGCACGGACCTGCTCTTCGCCGAGACACACCGAGACCAGCTACAAGTGCTGCGCGAAACATCCAGGGCCGCCCACGCCATCGTGGTCCCCACCAACGCAATGGCCGACCGCCTCCTCAAACTCGCTCCGCAGATCGAACGCCGCAAGATCACCCACATCCCTTGGGGTATCCCCGACCACCTGCTCACCGATCCGCCAGCCCGACCACTGCGCACATCCACCAGCCACCTTCGGCTTCTGTACGCAGGACGCCTGACTACCGAAAAGGGCGTCAAAGCCCTGATCAAGAGCCTGGCTCCCGTGCCCGGCATCGAGCTGAGCGTCGCGGCGCCCAGAGCCCAGTTCCACGCGCTGGCCCCGCTGCTGCAACGAGCCAGCGTACGAGTCCGCTACCTCGGCTGGCTCCGCCGCCCACAATTGTGGAAAGCCTTCATCGAACACGACGTACTGGTCATGCCGTCCACCACCCTGGAAGCCATGGGACTGGTCGCACTGGAAGCCCAAGCGTGCGGACTCCCCGTCCTGTACCAACCTGTACCCGGCCTCAGCGAAGCGCTCGCCGCTTCCGGCATGGCCACCGACTTCACCAATTCCGCCGCACTCGCGCGCGACCTCGACCGGCTGAGAAAGACACCGGGACTGCTGACCGCCCTGCGACAGGCGGGCTACGCCAACGCGGCTCGCCATCCCCTCTCGGCGACCGCACGGTCCCTGACCGACCTCGGCCGACACCTCACCTGAAGCGACCGCCGGACGACCCGACACGGTCACTACCCGAACCGCCCCGCGAACGTAACTACGCTGAATGACGGGATACCCCGGCGAAGAGGGAGACCATGACGTACGACCGCGACCGCATCGAAGCCCTGCTCAACGAGGGAGTCCGCGACAAGGTGTTTCCCGGCGCCGTGTGGGCCGTCGGTGACGCCACCGGCACCCTCGCCCAGGGCACCACCGGCGTCCTCGACCCCGGCGAGCCGGACGTGCCGATGCGCACCGACACTGTCTTCGACTCGGCCAGCCTCACCAAGATCCTGGCCGTCTGGTCCTCCATCGGCGCCCTGTGGGAGGACGGCACCTTCGACCTCGATCAGCTGCTCGGCACGTTCTGGCCCGAGGTCGCCGGCCACCCACTCGGCACCGTCACCACCCAACAGTTGCTGACGCACACCGCCGGTGTCCCGCTGCGAGCCCAACTCAAGAACCTCTACGGCACCGACCCCCAGGAGATCCGTCGAGGCGTCCTCCACGAACAACTCCATCGGGCACCCGGAGAGGCCGTCGAGTACACCGACCGGGCCGCCCTCATCCTGGGCTACCTCACCGAACACCTCTCCGGCCAGCCCCTGCACCAACTGGCCACCACCCGCACTTGGACCCCACTGGGCATGACCTCCACCCGCTTCGGCCCCCTGCCTGCCGACCTCGCCGCCCGCTGCGCGCCCACCGAACTCGACCAGGACACCGACACTCATCTCAAGGGAGTCGCACACGACTTCTCTGCACGCCTTCTCGGCGGCGTCTGCGGCATCGCTGGCGCCTTCACCGTCCTCGACGATCTCGCCGCCTTCCTCCGGTACATGCTCGCCCCTGCCGCTTCCCAGTTCCGGGCTGGTTTCGGGAGTGAGTGGATCACCCGCTCCCTGACGATCCAGACGGGCCAGCTCCAACCCGCTCGTGGCCTGTTCTGGCACCCCGCGCCCGGCACCACCGCCGAGGAAGACGTCTGGGTTCACTACGGCTTCACCGGCACAGGTATGTGGATCTGCCCTGCCGAGGGCCGGTGGGCAGTGCTCCTGACCAACAAGCTCTATTACACCCGCGACCGCAGCTCACTGGCCGACATCCGCAATACCTTCCGCGAACTGGTCCTTGGGTAGGACGATCAGCGGTCACCAGCTTCGTCCGATGGCCCATTAGGCAACTCGGGTCGTGTTGACCGCCTCCGAGCGATGGGCAGGTGGTTGCGCCGTGATCCGCCCGGGTGGGGACAGCCTTGCACCACCTGTGCCAGCGCCGTCCAAGGCGTGGGTTTGTGCGTGCTCCGTGCCAGCACTCAAACAGGCGCTCCACTGGCCGATCGCCTCCAGCTATGTGTCGTGCAGGTGCCGGCGAAGCCGTGGTGATCCTCCGCACCAACCGGGACCGGTGGCAGGAATGAGACACCGCCTTCCTGCGAACGGTTATCGAACATCGTGCGCTTCCAGCCGTCGAGCAAGACGAGTGCGGTGCGCTCTTCCCACCAGCGGACGATCACCCAACGTCAATGGCGTTTCTACAGTGTGTCAATATCGCCTCTTCGGCCACTTTGATAATCGACCAGTTTCCTCTCTGTCACTCGCAATGATCACCCTCGTACGGTGATCCCGTTTTTGTCTGCGTAAGTGCCAGTCGCACCTACCTGTGGAAGATGCGACCGCCTCGCAGACCAACGGGGAGGGGGAGGAAGCACATGGATCCATTGGCATTTCCCGTACTGGCCGGGACGCTGCTGACCGAAGCGGTCAGGTTTCTCTTCGACCGCGCGAGTGCTGTGTTGGACCGGCGAGCAGGTCGAGTGCCGGTGGACGAGCCCGAGCAGGTTCCGGGACAGACACAGCCCCTGCTGGTCAGGGCCCCCGCACTCTCCGACGAGCGCATCGCACGCATCACGGGGGCCCACGGTGCGCTCCGCGTCTACCTGTCGCGGCCCGAGTTCCTCCAGGGCGATGACGACGAGTTGCGTGAACTTCTGGGTCGCCTTCGCCGGGACTTGGAAGAGGTATACGGGCGCCGCTTGCCCTTCGGCGACGAGAAGGAAGCAGACCGGCCCGGGGTGGAGGTCTCGCAACGGGCCGATTCCCTTCACGGCAAGCAGGTCGGCATGCGCGTTGGCGGTGACATCACGGAACGCGGACGGGCACACGTCGATCAAGAGGCCGGGACCATCGAAGAGAGAGGAGAGCAGGTCGGCATCGAGGTAGAAGGCACCATCGGCTGAGGCAGGGCGGCAACAGCATGAGCTTCGACAACAGCCGTACCGGAGAACGTCCGCAGCGGCCCCTGGCACCGTCCACGGGAAGTGAAGGCTGGGAGGACGAGCAGCGGAAAGCCTGGGTGCAACCCACGCCGGCACCGCAGAACCCGGGTCCCGGACCGAACAGCCTGCCCGAGCTGCCACCACCGCCTCCGCTGCCGCCCAGCATCGCCGCGTTAGCCGCATCACCGGCACCAGGAACGTCAGCAGAGGCCGCAGCCGCCGAGAACGCCTCCGACGACCGCTTCCCGCGGCGGCCTCCAGCCGGGGTACCGACGCGAGACACGGTTGAGGCAGTCGGACAGGCCGCCGTGCTGCAACGGGCCTTTAACAACTACGGCGAGCAGATCGGCACGAAGTATGTGTACGAGCAGACCCTCGACTCGCACGCCCCGATTTCGCGCGAGTACCTCGCCGTGGTCCGCGAGGTGTACGCCGAGCCCCATCGTGAGGACCGGCTCGCACCCAGCAGCCCTTTCCAGCAGGCCCTAGAAACCCTGCGTGCGGCAGGCTCCGTCATGGTCATCAACCGCCCACCGAACAGCAGCCGGACCTTCACCGCCTACGCGCTGTTCGCTCATCTCCTGGACGACGGCGCCATCAACGAAGTGCGGCCGCTGTCCTTCGGGGGCTCCAAACACTTCCCGACCAGACGGCTGCCGCACGACCGCCACTGCGGCTACCTGCTGGAGCTTCCACCTGATGAAGGTGACTTCGTGGTCGACGAATCCTTCGGAGGCAACCTGACCAAACTCGTCGAGCGCCTCCTGCGACGTGACTGCCGGCTGATTGTGCTCACTCGTCCCGAGCAGTGGAGGCGTATCAGCCACGGGGCGCCGGATGGGGTCGCCCCGGAGTTGGGAGCGGTGAGTCCGCGCGACATCGCCGAACGGTGGCTTCTGGCGCAGGAGGCCGACTTCCCAGCAGACCTGTGGCTCGATCACAAGGACATCAGACCGCTCCTTGCAGGCCAAGCACCGACCGATGTGCTCAACCTCGTGTATCTCATGCTGGAACAGCACCGGGCAGCCCAGTCAGCCACACCGGTTACTGCCGACCTGGAACAGGCGCTCAGGCAGAAGCAGTCAGGCTCCTCGCGCCTGACGTTCGACAAGCAGGTGGCCAATGTGGTGGCCGCTCATAGCAACTGGGAGGATGCGCTCTATCGCTGGCACGAGCCCAAGGGACGCACCCGGACCAGTTTCGAACGCAACTTCCTGCTGGCTGCCGCCGTTCTCCGCGGCGATCCGGTCGGGCACGTGTACGCCAAGGCGGCGGAACTCACCGAAAAGCTCGATGACGTGCCAGTCGAGGTGGACGGCCAGCGGGAACCCGGCGTCATCGCCATGACGAGGGCCGTGGGAGCACGGCGTGAAGACGACGGCACTCTCACCTTCACCCGCCCGCACTGGGACGACGCCGTCATCGAGTACTTCTGGAACGACCGCCCCCTGGCACGCACCACCTTCCTCGAGTGGCTCGCACATGCACCCGTCGTCGATACCGACGTGAGCAAAGAAGCGCTGGAGATCATCAGCAAGGATGGGCGGCTTGCCTTGGCCCAGCGCGTGGGTCAGTTCGCCCTGCGATGGGCCGTTCGACATCGTCGTCAGACTCCGTTGGAGCGGATCGTCGAGGAATGGTACAAGCAGGGGACAACCAAGGAGCTATGGCCACTCGCCGTTGAACTCCTGGACTCCGCTGCCATCCATGCCGCCAGCGCACCGTACATCCATTCCATGCTGCTGGCCTGGTCGAGTCGCAACCAACCGCACCTGCAACGTGTCGTTGTAGAGGTGTGTACGGGCGCATTCGGGCGCCGGCATACAGCGAAGGCCCTGCGTCGGCTCAGAAATGTGGCCGCGCAAGGTCGCCCTGACGTGATCGATGCGCTGCGCGAGGCGGTGCGCGTCCTCTGGGAGGACGCCACCGTACGACAGATGTTGTTCGGGTACGTCGTCGATTGGTGTAAGTCGGAGAAGACGAGCCAGACCGTGGGGCACCGCACGTTCAGCGCTCTAGCCCTAAACTCCCCGCCCGAGGCATCTGGCCTTCCGCCGCTCCTCCAAGCCATGGCCGAGGAGAATTCCGACGAGGAGGACGCATTCCACCCCACCGTGCAAGGGCTTGTAACCGGCTGGCGCACCCTGTTGCGTCAAGCGGCTGGGCCGACAGGGGAACGAGACCTCGATAAGGCCGTCTTCACATGGCTTGATGCAGCACGGGAACGGCACGAACTCAAGTCCGTGGTCTTCGACACCCTGCGTCAGGCCGTGAACGTACCGGGGGCCGAAGGTCCGATCCTTCGCGAGACTCTGCGCACCTCAGCCCAGTGGTGGGTGCAAGGACAGGACCGCCCCTACTCCAAGGAAAAGGATGACCTCAAGCGCGAACTGTCCGCCTTGCTCGACCAGGACCTCATTGCCCGACGCAATCAGCCAATCGGGGGTCAGCCCTTGTCGCCAGGTGCTTCATGCGATGAGCCACAGGCCGATGCGAAGGGTGACGCCGAATGAGACGCCGGGCCACCAAGGCGCCTGCCTCCACGACAGAAGACAACGCCAGCTGGACATCCATCTTCACGGACCGCCTGAAGAGCATGGACCCAGTGCTGCCCTTCACCGCCGAAATCCGGGTGACCTGGCGTCGCGCCAGCGGCACCGCGTCGGCGAATCGGCACACAGCACCACGCCTTGCGAGAGAGAAGATCGAGGAGGCGGCCGCGCGCTGTGACGTCCTTCGTCCTAAAGCCGCCGAGCAAGACATCAGCGTCGCCGTCCAGGAACAGCTGCCTCTCGTCGCCGGCGGTGTGGTGGTCACCGACGTCCAGGTGCGAATCACCGTGGAGGACGCCATCCGGGAGGCTGCTCTCCGCACGGAACGCCTGCGGCAAGGGTGTCAGCGGCAGGAAGAGCGAATACGCCGCGACCATGAGCTGGACGAGCTGGCACGGCGGCAGGTCCGAGCACGTGAGGCGTTCCTCCGTGAGGAGATCCTGGCGAACCCGGCCACTGCCCGCCTCTACGGGCTGCTGGAAGGGGCGTCGAAGCACTGGTCCCGCCTAGGGGGTCCTCCTGAGGGCACCGACCTCGAAACCCTGGTGCGCGAGGTCCGGCAATGGCAGCCGGGACAGCAATGGGTGACAGTGGCGCAGCTGCTCCACGACTTCGTCGCCGGTCTGACGGAGGAAGGGCGCAAAGAGCTGCTCACCATCCTTGCCGATGCTGTCCGCGCGTTCGGCGACGAAAACACAGCCCATCGCCTCGCTCTCCTTTCGGGCGAAGCGCAGTGAAGAGCGCTGCGCTGCGCTGGGTCCTTGATCCCGTCACCAGCGTGTTGGCTCTGCGGCTGCGAGTACGAGAGCGTGGCCGATTGTCCTATGACGCCGCCTGGCGCCTTGCTCGGGTCATGCGCCATCCGGATGAGATGGGCTATCGCCTGCACGGACATCGCAGCGAGGACACGTAGTCGGGATCGGTCAGTGCATCGCTTGAGGTGCCGCAAGCAGGTACCCCTCGCCGGAACGGATTCGGCACACATGAGGCCGGGAAGCCTCGCGAGAACGTGAGAACTACGGAGTGGTGTTTTTCCAGGCCAGACACCCTGCGGTCACCGTTTTCGCAGGTCACAGCCCTGACCCGAGAAAACTCCTAAAGCGGGTGTCGCAGGTTCGAATCCTGCCGGGGGCACAGCATTTATGCAGGTCAGAGCACATTTTGCCCTCTCGGAGAGGTCTTCCGAGAGGGCGTTTTTCTGCCCGGGGGCAGCAGGGGGCAAACGATCTTGAACTGCGGCATGCATCCGGCCGCAAATCCCGCACAACAAGTGGGAGTTCCCTCAGACCGCTCGGGCGCGGGAGACCACGAAACGCGCGCAGCGGCCGAACAGAGCGGTGGTCACAACTTCGACCTCGACAACGAAAGAGCCGGAGAGATCAGGCAAGACTGGGGTGCCGAATCTCGCGGCCTTCCTGAGCCCAGGACGCTCTGCATGCATTTTGCAGCTACTGACGCTAGAATGCATGCATGACTGTTCTGACGATCCGCGACGTCCCGGATGACCAACTGCAGACCCTCAAGGTCCGCGCGGCCCAGGCCGGACAGAGCCTGCAGTCCTACGTGAAGGAGGTCCTGGCCCGCGAGACGGCCAAGCCGACGCTGGGCGAGATGATGGAACGCCTCGACCGCGAGGCCACCGCCGACATCAGCACACGCGACGTACTTGAGGCCATCGACGAGATGCGGGCCGGACGGTGATCGTCATCGACTGCTCGGCGCTCGTACCTGCGCTGACCTCGCGGGCCAAAGACGCCCACCTCCTGCGCGCACGTATCGCCCAAGCAGGCACCGTCTTCGCCCCCACCTTGCTGGACTACGAGATCCAGTCAGCACTGCTGAGCATGGAACGCGGCGGCAAGCTGGGTCAGACGCAGGTCATCAAAGCCATCGACGACTACCGGCAACTGCCTCTGACCCGACACGAAACACTGCCGCTCTTCGAGCGCATCCGTGCCCTGCGCCAGAACCTGTCCGTCTACGACGCCCAGTACGTCGCCCTCGCCGAGACACTCGGCACACCACTGATCACCTGCGACGCACGCATCGCCCGCAGCGGCGCAGCCACATGCCCGATCGAAGTCTTCACTCTCTGAGCGTCTTTCGACTCCACGTCACGTCCCGACGACTCGCGCGTTGTCGACGAAGACGCCATTGGCCATCGTCGGGGCGCCCCTGGCGCGGCCAACGTCGTCGCGCTCGAGTCGCCCCCGGCCCGGGGCCCACCACGCCCAAGAGCTGCGTGCAGGTATCCGACACCAACCCGGGTTCATAACCACGCCGACGCGCTGGTCGAACGTGGGAATGATCCGCGAGGAAGCCAGCCACAGTCGTGCCAACTCGGCTCCCGTGCGTACGATCTTGTTGCTGTCACGGGGCCGTTCGTCCTTGATGCCCATCCTGATCCTTCCCGGCAGAGACCACGCCTCATGCCAGACCGGTCACACCGGGCTTACACGATCTTCAGGACACTCCCGGCCTGGATGATCTCGCTGACCTCGCGCCCGAGCCGGGAGCGTTCAGTGATCGGCGGATCCGATGATCAAGGAGACGCCAGATGAGCGACACCACCATCGAGCAGATACCGGGCAGTGAGGCGGCGGTGGAGGCCGTGCCGGCGAGTGACGAGCAGTTGGCCGCGAGGCTCGTGGACCGGGCCCGTACCGAGGGCCTGCAGCTGACCGGGGAGGGTGGGCTGCTCCAGCAGCTGACGAAGCGGGTGCTGGAGTCCGCCCTGGAGGGCGAGATCACCGATCACCTCGGATACGAGAAGCACGGTGCCGAGGGCAGGGGGCAGCGGCAACAGCCGCAACGGGACCCGGGCGAAGACTGTGCTGACCGATGTCGGCCCGGTCGAGGTCAAGGTCGTCCAGGGTCCAAGGGCTCAGCTCCCGTGCTTTGGTCTGGGGTGACTCGACGAGCTTCGCGACGTTCCGGGTGATCAGTTCCTCACGGCTGGCGGAGGACAGGGCCGACCGCAGCACGCGGTGCGCTTCCTTGTCCGTCGCCGCAGTCGTCTTCTTCTCCAGGCGGATGAGGAAACGGCGTACGTCAGCGGCGCCGTGAGATCGCAGCCGCTTCGCGCCAAGCATGGGCACCAGGCAGAGCCGGACGTGCGCCTCGTACGTGTCGTAGGTGCTGAGCTTCCGCCGCGTCTTGATCACGTGGTCCACCCAGTACGGCAGCCACTCGGAGAGCTTCGCCGACCGGGTCCGGCACGGGCACGCCTTGGTCGACCTTGTCGAGCAGTTCCCGGCGCTTCGCGTCGCACTCCGTCCAGGTCTTGCCGTGGGCGAAGTTGCGGGCGCGGGTGACGTCCGGCTGAAGGACGTAGACAGCGCACTGATAGCGGCCGTCCTTGCGCTTGGTGATCGTCCCCGCGCCAAGCTGCGCGATGTCGCCGGGCCTCGTGGCTCCCGAAGCGTCGGGAGCGTGTTTCCGGGTCCGGTCATGGCCGGGCGCGGACGCCTGTGATCCATTGTCGGGGGCCGCCCGGCAGGGAAGTCTCCCACCTGTGATCAGTGCAGAGGTTGGAGAAGCCATGCGTTCCCCGCTCATACGTTCCTTCTCACAGCTCGGCTCCCTGGACCGGGACCGCCCCGTCGTGACCCTGTTCAGCGGCGGACTCGACAGTTCATACCTGCTGCTGCGGCTGCGGCGGATGGGGATCCGCGAGGTGCACGCCGTGAGTGTCGACATCGGCGAGGACGAGTCCACCACCTACAAGCGTCAGGTGGCCGACGCGCTCGGCGCGACGATCCACATCCTCGACCGACGCGACGAGTTCGCCGACCGGTACGTGGCACCCGCGATCGCGGCCCAGGCCGTCTACCTCGGCATCCACCCCGTCAGCTCCACGCTGAGCCGTCCGCTGATCGCCGACAGCGCGGTCGGCCTGGCCCGCTCGCTCGGCGCGCAGGCCGTGCTGCACACCGCGAACCGCTCCCAGAACACCCTGCGCCGCCTCAACGGGGCGCTGGGGCTGCTCGGTTACGAAGGCTGGTTCGGCAGCCCGTACGACCTCGATCCTGTCACCCGCGAGGACAAGCTCGTCGAACTGCGGGCCGCCGGAGTCGACCTGCTCGCCGGACGGATCGTCAGCGGCGACTCCAACCTGTGGTGCCGCGAGTTCGAGTCGGGCATCCTCGACGACCCCGAACGTCACGAGGTCCCCGAGGAGATGTACGCCTGGAGCCGACCGGTCGCCGCCCCCGGCGAGACCGACACGCTGACCGTCACCTTCGAGCGTGGACGCCCCGCCGCCGTCGACGGTGAGCCGCTGCCGCTGACCGGGCTGATCGACCGGCTCAACCGGCGGGTCGGCGCGTACGGACTCGGCCGCTACTCCGGCCTTGAGCACCTCGACCCACGGCGAGAAGGTCCTTGAGATCAGGGAGATGCCCGCAGCCTGGCTCCTGCTCAGCAGCTACCGGCACATCGAGAGCGCCTGCCTGGACGCCGAACTCATCCGCGAGAAGCGGCATCTGGAACAGGTCTGGACACGCGAGGCCCTCGAAGGCCGCTGGTTCGGCGAACTGCGACTCGCCACCCAGGTGTTCATCGACGCCTGCGCCGCCCGCACCACCGGGTCCGTGACCTGGAGGCTGCGCACCGGCGGCGCCGACACGCGCTCCATCACCGCCGGCACACCGCTCTACCTGCGCGACCGGGAGGCGTGGGAGGAGCAGGCGATCAGCGCGGAGTCGGCGCCGTTCGTCCGTGCGGCCGAGCCGGTTCTCGCCTCTGTCGTCTGAATCCCGCCCGTGTCTGTTCCTGGTCCTTCATGGTTCTTCATGATTCTTTTCAGCCCTTTCTAGCTCTTTCTAGTTTTTTCTCTCTTCCCTCTCCTCCGAGTCGTTCTCGCGTTTCCGCCTGTTCAGCCATCCATCCATCCGTCCGTCCGTCCTTTCGCCGCTTCTTCTTCTCCTACGGAGCACTCCATGGCCACCGCCACCACCTCTCACCCCGCCGCCGACGCCGTCGACGCCCTCGCCGGACCCGGCGGCCATCTCATGCCCGCCGCCCGGCTCTCCGCGCTCGCCGGTGTCGACGCCGCCGACTGGGCGCGCTTCGCCGCCCACTGGGACGAGCTCACGCTCGACACCTACATGGCCGACGGAGGCACCTACCGGTTTCGCCGCTACGGTCAGTTCGAGCTCGACTCGGCCGCCGACGAGCTGACCCTGCTTCCGCACGCGCCGTACCGTCAGGAGTCGGACATCAACCCGCTCAACGGCGGCATCGAGCGGATATTCGACCCGCTCACGGAGTCCTTCACCGGTGATCCGCTCCTGCGTTCCGTCCTCGTCGAGCTCGGCAGGATCTTCACCGCCATCGACGGCACGGCATCGTGGAACGTGAAGCTCCACCCGTACCGCATCAGCGCCTCCGCCGATCAGCAGGGCCAGCCCGCGCCCGAGGGGCGGCACCGGGACGGCGTCACCTTCATCACCTCGCTGCTGATCGGCCGCCGCAACGTCACCGGCGGTGAGAGCGCTGTGTACACCGACGAGGGCGAACATCTGCTCACGGCTACTCTGTCCGAGCCCGGTGACCTGCTGCTGGGCGACGACCGCCGCACGCTGCACTCGGTGACCCCGGTGCGGCCGGTGGACCCCGAACTCGCCGCCCACCGCGACGTCCTGGTGATCGCCTACACCGCGCGCTGAGCCGTCACAGACCACCACCGCACCCGGCACCACAACGCGCAGCGCACGCGGCACACACAGCACACACAGCACACGAAGTGCACGCAGCGCACCGCTTCCCTCCGCCGTCCGAGCACCGTCCGCCTGCCTAGGAGTCCCCATGCCCGTCGATGCGACCCGCCGCGCCTGGCTGACCGATCTGCCTGTCCTGCTGGTCGCGTTGGTATGGGGCTCCAGCTATCTTGCCGCCAAGGATGTCGCCACGACGCGCACGGTGCTGGCCGTGCTCGTTCTGCGGTTCGCCGTGGTGCTGCCGGTCCTGGTGGTCGCCGGGTGGCGCAGACTGCGGGCGTTGAAGGGGGCGCAGGTACGGGCCGCCGGGGTACTCGGCCTGATCCTTTCCGGGATCTTTCTCCTGGAGACGTACGGCGTCGTACACACCTCGGCGACCAACGCGGGGCTCATCATCAGCCTGACCATGATCTTCACACCGCTCGCGGAGGCCCGGCTCACCGGCACCCGGCCCTCCCGGTCGTTCGTCTCGGCCGCCGGGCTCTCGGTACTGGGCGTCCTGCTCCTCACCCAGGGCGCCGGGTTCAGCGCGCCGTCGCTCGGCGATCTGCTCATGCTGGGCGCGGCCGTGGCCCGTACCGTGCACGTCCTGGCCATGTCGCGCATGCGTTCGGTGCGGGGCGCCGACTCGCTGTCGCTGACCACGGTCCAGCTGGGCGGCGCGGTGGTCGTGTTCGCGCTCCTGTCCACGGTGCCTGGCACCGGCAGCACTCCGTGGGCGGCCGCGGCCGACTTCGGCGCCGGGGAATGGCTCGGGCTGCTCTACCTGTCGGTGTTCTGCACGCTGTTCGCGTTCTTCGTGCAGATGTGGGCCGTACGCCGGACGTCGCCCTCCCGTGTCAGTCTGCTGCTCGGCACCGAGCCGGTGTGGGCCGCCGTGGTCGGGATCGCGCTCGCGGGGGACCGGCCGGGGTGGCTGGGGCTGCTGGGGGCTCTCCTCGTGCTCGCAGGCACGGCGTGGGGCCGCAGTGCGGCCACCCCGCGGCCGACGTCAGTCGTCGAGCCAGCCGAGCCGGACCGCGCAGACCCCGGCCTGGAACCGGCTGGCCGCGCCTAGCCGTTCGGTCAGCTCGGAGACCAGGCGGCGGACCGTACGCTCGGAGACCCCGAGCTTGCGGGCCATCGCCTCGTCGGTGAGTCCGCCGGCGAGCATCCGCACCAGTTCGCGGTGGCGGCCGGTCGGGTGCCAGTCGCCCTCGGGGCTCTCGGTCGCGGACTCGGTCAGCACGGCGGCGCTCGACCAGCAGTGCTCGAAGATCCCGCGGAACACCCCGACCAGCGTCTCGCCGCGCAGCACGACAGCGGCGATCTCCCCGGCCTCCCCCTCGGCCGGCCGGGCCGCCGGCACGATCGCCAGCGAGCGGTCCACCACGATCAGTCGCAGCGGCAATGTGTGCGCGGTGCGGACCTGGGCGCCCGCGCCGTTCAGCCGTCGCAGGTACGCCGTCATGTGCGGTACAGCGGCCGCCGAGCCCAGATGGACCGTACGCATGCGTATCCCGCGGCCCAGCACGTGCCGGTCGCGCTGGAGCCCCGCCTCGACCATCTCGGCGGGCAGCGCCCGTCCGGGGTGCAGCGAGAGCACCTCCTCCTCGGCCCGCCGGGAGGCGTCCGCCAGGGTGGCCGACACGTTGGCCACACCGGTCACCACCTCCATCTGCACGGAGGAGAGCTCACGGGCGTGGACGGGCTGGAAGTCCGCGACGACCTGGGCGAGCGCGGAACGTGTCTGCCGGACCGCGGCCAGCAGGGCGTCCGCGTGCTGCTCCTCGTCGAGGAGCAGGTTGCGCAGTGCGGTGTCCGGGGAGAGCGCCGCCCACCCGTTGCGGTTGTCCGACGAGGGCACGAACAGGCCGAGCCGGCCGAGCAGCCGGAGTGCCTCGGCGAGTTCCGTCGCGCTCCAACCGCGGCTCTCGGTGAGGGTCTCCGGGAGCCAGGACGCGTCGTCCAGAGCGAGACGGTAGAGCTCCTGTGCCCGCGTGCGTGCGTCCACCCGGAATCATCCCCCTGCTGACTCACGCGCCCGTCCCCCTGAAGCGCCCCGTCCGAGATCTTAGAAACGGAACTTCCCGCGGAAAAGCCGCAGTCCGGGATGCGGACATCCGTCCTTGCGGGCCGTTTCTTGCGGGCCGTCCTTGCGGGCCGTCCTTGCGAGCCGTCCTTGCGAGCCGTCCTTGCGGGCGGTTCTTGCGGACGTCCCGCGGTCAGCCAGGCGGACGGGCGAGCGAGTGGGCGATCCCGCGCCACGCTCCGGCCACCGTCCGCCCCTGGCCATGACCGGTCCCGGAATGCCCTCCGGCATAGCCGCGGGCGGCCGCCCCGGAACATGCTGGCTCGGCACGCACCGAACGAAGATCTTCAAGGCAGTCTTCCCGACGGCCTTCTCGACAGCCTTTCCGACGGCCTTCCCGATGGCCTTCCCGATGGCCTTCCGGACAGCCTTCCCGACGACCTCTCAGACGACCTCTCAGACGACCTCTCAGACGACCTTCCAGGGGGACCTTCATGTCTGCTTCCCGCCCCGTCCGTGGCCTGTTCACCGTTCTCGCCGCAGCCCTTCTCCTCGCAGCAACCCTCTTCCTCGCCGACGCCCGGAGCGCCACGACGGTCGGCGCGCCCAAGACCGGCAGCACCGCCACGACCGGCGCCCGCGCCCAGGTGGTCGCGGCCGGCAGCGACTCGCTGATCTGGGGCTGACCCGGTGACCAGGCCGAGCGTGGCCGTCGTCGCGCCGCTGAGCGGTCCGCGCACGGCCTGGGGAGCGGCCCTTCTCGACCAGCTGGAAATGATCAGAGCGGCCCGTCCGGACGCCGCCGAGTGGCACGTGCACAACGAGACTCCAGAGGCCGCCCGTACCGTCGCCGACGGCGGATACGCGGCAGTTGTCGGCCACGCCGACGCGGAAGGCGCTCGCCGGGCTCTGCCCGTGTACCGGGCCGCGGGGCTCCCCTGCCTGCTCCCCTTCGTACGAGCCGGGGCGCCCGCGCTGAGCTGGGCGCCCGACGACGACGCGCTGGCCCGCGTGATCGTCGAGGGAGCGCTGGCCCTCGGCGTGCGCGAACTCGCCGTCGCCCAGGACGAGGAACCCGCCTGGGCGGCGCTCGGCCTCGCCGTCGCCGAGGAGGCGGGAAAGGCGGGGCTCACGCCGGGCCCTGGTGGCGTACTGGCGGTGCTGGCGCCGCAGGACCGGTTCGCGCGCCTCGCACGCGGTACGGGGCCCGTCCTCACCCCGACAGACTGCGGGCTTGCCTCGTTCGCCCAGCTGTGCCACGCCGCGTCGGACCGTGACGTCTGGGCCGTTCACCCGCGGATGTGCACGGTGCACCGAGCCAGAGCCGCCGTCACAGCACTCGCGCAGGCGCTGGCCGAGGCTCCCGCACTGCGCGGAACAGCGCTGACGGATGCCGTACGTGCCTGCTCGGGAGCCCTGCTCACCGCCGAGGGAACCCCGCTGGGCGACGGCTGGCTGATCTCCCGCCTGCCGTGGGCGTGCCCGGCGAGAAGCCCGCTGTGAGCGACGCGGCCCCCGCCGTCCGGCCGAGGCGAAGCGCGGCGAACTCGTCCGCCGCGCTTCACGATCGGGCTCTCCCTTCACACGGTCAGGGGCACCGGGTGGACCTCGTCGGCCCGGTGACCCGTGCGTTCGTGGACGCGCTGGACCGCTTCGGCCGAGGGAGCCTCGGAGAGGCAGAAGACCGTGCCGGACTCCGGGTCCGCCCACGCCTTCTCGAAGTGGACGCTCTCCTCGCTCTCGATGGCCAGGTCGGCCCGGTGGGCCTCCATCAGTTGGTCGGCCGTGAGGCCCTTCATCCCGTGGTGGACATCCATGTACTGGGGCATCGCGCAGCGCCTCCTTCTGGCGCCCGTTCTTCCAGCGCCTTCCTCCAGCGCCTTCCTCCAGCGCCTTCCTCCTGCGCTTTCTTCTTACGTCCATCGTCCACCTGTATGTCCGGAACGGCGAAGGCGGAGAAGCGGGACGCCGGAGAAACGGGACGCCGGAGAAGCGGGTCGGCGGCGTGTCGGGGACGGTCGGCCCTGCCGTCGTGACCGGCCCCAGGGCACGCTGGGTGGCAGAGGGACGGACTGCTGATCTCTCCGCCAGGGAGGCGGGTGGCGGGCATGGGCACCGACATCGCGGGTGCGGCCGAGGAGACGCGCGTGCTCGTCGTCGAGGACGACCGCGGCATCGCGGAGTCCCTGGTGCGAGGGCTGCGGCAGGCCGGCTACACGGTGGAGCGCGTCGGAACCGGCCGGGCGGCACTGTCCGCGTCGAGCCCCGATGTCGTCCTTCTCGACCTGGGGCTGCCCGACATCGACGGCGTCGAGGTCTGCCGCAGGCTACGGGCCCGGTCGGACGCCGCGATCATCGCCGTCACCGCGCGGGGCGAGGAGGCCGACCGGGTGGTGGCCCTGGACGAAGGTGCCGACGACTACCTGGTCAAACCGTTCGGCCTCGCCGAGTTGCTCGCACGGATCCGGGCCGTGCTGCGACGTCGGCGCCCGGCGGAACCGGAGGTCTTCCGCCACGGCCCGCTCGCGCTCGACCTGCGCACCCGGCAGGTCTCCGTCGACGGGCACGTGGTCGCGCTGACGCCGAAGGAGTTCGGCGTCCTGGAGTGCCTCGCCGCCGACCCCGGCCGGGTGGTGAGCCGGCAGCAGATCCTGGACCGGGCCTGGGACGCCCACTGGTACGGCCCCACCAAGGTGGTGGATGTGCACGTCGCCGCGTTGCGCCGCAAGCTCGCCGTGCCGGGGCTGATCGAGACCGTCTACGGGCACGGGTTCCGGCTCGGAACGGTCGTGGAGCCCCGGGAGCGGCCGTGACCCGCCGGATCACCTGGACGCTGCTGGTCCTGACCTGCGTACTGCTGGTACTGGCGGTCGTCCCGCTCGCCGTGTCGCTGACGGCCCGCGAGCGGGTCGCCTTCCGTGACAACCAGCGGGCGGCCACCCGCGTCATCGCGGCCGCGGCCGAGGAATACCTCTCCGACCACAAGCCGGCCACCACGATGCGCCAGGAACTGGACACCGCGGCCAGGCGGGGGGACTGCGCGGCCGTGTACGACGCCTCCGCGCACCTCGTGGCCGGCACGCCCTGCACCGCGGCCCAGGGGCCAGACGCGGAACAGATGGTGGGACAGATCCTGACCGGCAGCGAGCCGGAGGGGCCCGAGAACGCGGGCCGGCTCCTGACCGCGGAACCCGCCGGTGAGGTCCGCTCCCCCGCCGGCGCGGTCGTCCTGGCCCGTTCCGCCGCGCCGCTCGACGCCCGGATCGCCGCCATCTGGGGATGGTCCGCGGCAATCGGTGCGGCGGGGCTCGGCGCGTCCGTCCTGCTGTCCGTCCGTCTCGCCCGCTGGGTCAGCCGCCCCCTGTCGAGACTGGACGCCAGCGCGCGGCGGCTGGGCGAGGGCGCGCTCGACGAACGAGCCGAGGTCGGAGCCGGACCACCGGAGGTGCGCAGGCTCGCCGCCACCTTCAACACCATGGCCGCCCGCACCGAGGCCCTCGTCCACGGCCACCGGACCGTACTCGCCGACGTGTCCCACCAGTTGCGTACGCCGCTGGCCGCGCTGCGGCTCCGGCTCGACATCCTCGCCGCCGGGGCCGACGCCGACACCGCCGAGGAGCTGGCCTTCGCCGAGGAGGAGATCTCCCGGCTGTCCCGGCTCGTCGACGGGCTGCTGGCGGTGGCGCGCGCCGAGCAGGCCACGCCCCGGCCGGTCGCCGTCCGGCTCGACGAGGTGGTGTCCGAACGCGTGGCGGCCTGGGCGCCGGTCGCCGAGGAACGCGGCATACGGCTGACCGCCTCGGCGGGCCCCGCCCTGTCCGCCGCGCTCGGCGCGGGCCACCTGGAACAGGTCCTCGACAACCTGATCGCCAACGCCGTGGACGCGGTGCCCGAGGGCGGGAGCGTGACGCTCGATCACCGGACGGCCGACGGAGCGGCCCGCCTGCGCGTACGGGACGACGGCCCCGGGATGGGCCCCGAGGCGAAGGCCGTCGCCTTCCACCGGTTCGGCAATCCGGAGGCCAAGGGCACCGGTCTGGGGCTCGCCATCGTCCACCGCCTGGTGACCGCCAACGGCGGAACGGCACGGCTGGAGGACACACCGGGCGGCGGGCTGACCGTCGTACTGGAACTGCCGCTGTGGCCTTGAGGCCCCGCCCGCCGCCCGGCCCCGTCCGCCGCCCGGCCCCGTGCGCCGCCGGGCCCGGGCAGCCCACGTCTGCCCCGGCCAACCAGAGGCAGGCTCGGGCCGGGGGCGCGCCGGCCCACGTCCGCCCCTGACCCGAGCCCGCCTTCGCCGCCCCCGACCCGAGCCCACGCCCGTGGCCCTTCGGCCCACCGCCGCCCCCCACACCCCCTGAACCAACCACCACCACACCCCACACCCCACACCCCACATCCTCCGAACCAACCACCACACCCCCCCGAGCCGCCCACCGCAGTGCTGAGCCGTCCACCACGGCGGCCCCCGGTCTCTTCGCCCACCCGGTCCGAGAGCCGCCGGATCTTTACCAATCCTGAAAGAGACGCGAGCAAGTTCCTGGGGGCCGCCGTCGCAGCCTGTAAGTGCCAGCCCGACACGGGCGGCCGAACCTCTGGAGCCGCTGCGATGGCACCTTCACCCGACGACTTCGACCAGCCGTTCCCTCCGGCCGGGTCACCTCAGGCGCGCGATCACGGCCTGCGCCGCAGCCGCCGCCTCACCCGGTGGGTCGCCGCCGGCGCGGTGGCCGCCACGGCCGCCTTGGGCGGCCTCTACACGCATCTGCTTCCGGGGAGTTCGGCCTCCCCCGCACCGTCCGCCCCGTCCGGGCGGAGTACGCCCGCCTCGTCCACGTCGACCGGAGGGGACGACGGCGAGGGCGGCTCGGACGACGGGGCGGGCTCGTCCACCAGGAACGCCCCACAGGCGCCGGCCCAGCCGCCCGCCTCCACCCAGCAGACACCGCAGACCACCACGGGGGCATCATGACCACACGCGTCCCGGGGCCGACCGTGGCCGAGGCACGCTTCCCCGCCCTCGGCACGACAGCCGTGCTGCTCGTCACCGAACCGAGCGCCCTGCCCGCCGCGGAAGCGGTCCTGCGCGCCGAACTGGACGCCGTCGACCGCACCTGCAGCCGCTTCCGCCACGACTCCGAACTCAGCCGCGTCAACCTCGGCCCGCGCACCACGACGACGGTCAGTGAACGCTTCGCCGAGGCCCTCGCGGCCGCGCTTCGGGCCGCGGACCTCACCGACGGCGCCGTGGACCCGACCGTCGGGCGCGCGGTGGCCGGGCTCGGCTACGACCGCACCTTCGTCTCCCTGCGCCCCGACGACACCCGCCCCCTGCCGCCGCCGCGTCCGGCCCCCGGATGGCGCCGGATCGTCTTCGACCCGCGCACCCGGCGACTGCGCCTGCCCCCGCACACGCACCTGGACCTGGGAGCGACCGCCAAGGCGCTCGCCGCCGACCGGGCCGCACGGGGCGCCGCAGCGGCCGCGGGCTGCGGGGTCCTCGTCAGCCTCGGCGGTGACCTCTCGGTGGCCGGACCGGCGCCCGAGGGCGGCTGGCGCGTCGCCCTGGCCGACGACCACGCCCGGCCCGCCCCGGTCCACGGCCCCGCCGTCGCGGTGACCGGCGGCGCGCTGGCGACCTCCGGCATCCGCGTACGCACCTGGCGGCGCGCGGGACGCACCCTGCACCACATCGTGGACCCGGCCACCGGCGAACCGGCCACCCCCGTCTGGCGGACGGTCACGGTCGCCGCCGCCACGTGTGTGGACGCCAACACCGCGAGCACGGCGGCGATCGTGCTGGGCGACCGGGCCGTCGACTGGCTGCGCGGCGGCGCGCTGCCCGCACGGCTGGTCGGCGTGGACGGCCGCGTCGTACGGGTCGGCGGCTGGCCGCCCGACTCCGACGCGCCCTCCCCGGCCTCGCACCCCGCACCCCCGCCCGCAGAGCCCGTAGTACCCATAGCACCCGCAGAGCCCGCAACACCCCCCTCCTCCGCCACCACCCCGTACAGCCGTCGGCCCGCCCCCGGAGGTGCGCGATGACGACCGCACTGGCCCTCGCCGGCGGCCCCAGCCCCCTGTGGTATGCCAGCCGTGCCGCCGGAACCACCTCCCTGGTCCTGCTCACCGGCACCGTGGCCCTCGGCATCGGTTCCGGGCGCCGCGCCGAGCCCCGCCGCATCGGCCGGTTCGAGATCGGCGCGCTGCACCGCAACCTGTCGCTGCTCACGCTGGTGTTCCTCGTCCTGCACGTCGTGACCGCCGTGCTCGACCCGTTCGTCCACCTGGGGTGGGCGGTGTCCGTGGTTCCGTTCGTCGCCTCGTACCGGCCGCTCTGGCTCGGCCTCGGCACGGTCGCGCTCGACCTGCTGCTCGCGGTGCTCATCACCAGCGCCCTGCGGCAGCGGCTCGGCGTGCGCCTGTGGAAGACCGTGCACTGGCTGGCGTACGCGGCCTGGCCGTTCGCCCTCTTCCACGGTGTCGCCACCGGCACCGACACCCGGCTGCCCTTCCAACTGTGGCTCTACGCCGCGTGCCTGGCCACCGTGGTGGCCGCCGTGTGGTGGCGGCTCGCCAAGTCCGGGCCGGGGCGCGTGGCCGGACGTCTGGTCGCCGCGGTGACCGCGGCCGCCGTACCGGTCGTGCTCGGCGTGTTCCTCGCCACCGGCCCGCTGCGACCCGGCTGGGCGCACCGCGCCGCCGCCACGGCGCTCGCCCTCGGAGGCGTACGGTGAACGCCCCGGCCACCGCACCCTGCGCGAACGCCCACCTCACGGCGGCTCCGGGCGACACCCGGCTGCTGGCGGGCTGGTACGCCGACGGGCGGGCGGCCGCCCTCGACGACCACCTCAGCCGCTACGGGCCGCCATCGAGTTCGACCGCTGGCTGGTCGAGCAGCTCGGCCTGGAGGCCGATGTCGAGTCCGCGCAGGACAA
>NZ_JAPHNL010000319.1 GCF_026274175.1 Streptomyces beihaiensis | reverse complement strand
GGCGCGCGCTCCTGGACGGGGCCGGGGTCGACAAGGCGCTCCTCGCCGACGCGCTCGGCGCGCCGTCCGGGTTCGGCCAGTCCCAGTTCGCGCTGGCCCGCGGCACGGTGTTCGAGGCGCGGGTGAAGGCCGACGGCGGCGCCGAGCTCCTGCGCCTGGTGCACGCGCGCGTGGGCGGCACGGACGCGGAGCCGACCCCCGACACGGTGCGCGCCCCCGACCTGTCGGCGATCGGCCCCGAAGGCCGCACGGCCCGTACCGCACTGGCGTTGCGCGGGGCCTCACGGCGCTCGGAGACGTCGCCGGGTACCTGGACGTTCCTCGACCACCCGATGCTGGCTCTCGACGTGGCGGGCAGCCCGGCGTTCCTGGAGCCCGACGCCGTGGTCGTGCATCCGGACGGGAGCTGGACGGTCGTCGAGATCAAGTCGTTCCCGATGATCGACGGCGCGGCGGACCCGTCGAAGGTCGGCGCGGCCGCCCGCCAGGCGGCGGTGTACGTCCTGGCGCTGGAACAGGTCGCGGCGCGCCTGGAGGACGGAGCGGCGGACACGCGCGGCCGCCCCCGCGTACGCGACCGGGTCGTTCTCGTGTGCCCCAAGGACTTCACGAACCTTCCGGCCGCGTCCGCGGTCGACGTGCGCAAGCAGCTGTCGGTGACCCGGCGCCAGCTGGCCAGGCTCACCCGCGTCGAGGAGATCGCCGAGCAGCTGCCGCCGGGCACCCGCTTCGACCCGGAGCAGCCCGCGGACGAGCTCGTGGAGGCGGTCGAGTCGGTCCCTGCGACGTACGCGCCGGAGTGCCTGGCCGCGTGCGAGCTGGCGTTCCACTGCCGCGACCGCGCGCGGGCGGCGGGCGCCGTGACCGCGCTCGGCCGTCCCGTCCGCGCCGAACTGGGCGGCCTGACCACGGTGGCCGAAGCGCTCGCCGCGGCCCACGGCGAGACGGGCGACCCGAGAGACCCGACGGTGGCGGCCCTGCGCCGCGCGGCCGCCCTCCGCGCCCAGGCCCTGGAGGGGGCCCGATGAGCCTGATCAACCACCTCGCCCGTCTTGAGGCCACCGCGAGCGGACGGGCACGGCCGGTGGCCACCGTCCGGCATCGGCACCTGTCCCAGCGGCCGCTGGTGCTCGTGCCGCTGACCACCGCCGGTGAGGCCGGGGCACCGCTCGGGGCGCTCGTCGGTACCGAGCGGACGGCGCCGCGCCTGCTCGTCGTGGAGCAGCCGCGCGACCGGGACCTGCGGTTCGGATTTCTGACACGGCTCGCCGAGAGCGTGCTGCCGTACGTGGACGGGTACGCGGCGGACGTCGAGGCCGCCGAGCGCGCCGAGACCGACCCGGAGACCGGAAAGCGGGTCAAGGTCGAGGTCGAGCTGTGCGCGGACGCGCCGCAGATCATCGTGCCGAGCCGCGCGGGCATCGAGTTCGTCCGCCTCCTGGGCCGCTCGATGCGGTTCCGCCGCACCGCCGAGCAGGACCCCGAGGCGCCCCACCCCGCGCCGCCGCACGTGCCGCTGCTCGGCCGCTGGCTCACCCACTTCGGGGAGCGCGCCCGCGTGCCCGGTTCCTCGCTGCTGCTCGCCATGACGGACCTGCTCACCCGGCACTGGGCGACCGGCCAGTCCACTCTCGAGGACCAGCACCTGGGCGCGCTGCTCGCCTGGATCGAGGCACCCGAGGGCACGTCGGGCGCCGCCGCGGCGCTGCGCGCCGAGAGCGCACGGGACGCCGCGGGCCAGCTCCTGTGCCCGCCCGCGGGCCCGGCCACCGACCCCGCGTTCGACAACAGGCTGCTGGCCCCCGCCATCGAGCGCTACGACCGGGCCCGTAAGAGACTGGCCGCCGCCGAGGACCCGGTCGAGGCGGACGGCCGCCTCGCCGAGCTCACCGCCGCCGAGCGGGAGATCCACGCCCTGGTCGAGTCCCGCACCCGGCCTACCTGGGACGCGGTGTGGCGCGGCCTCGACGCGCTGTGCACGCTGCCCGAGGGCGCGCATGTCGCCGACCGATGGACCCGCGACCGGTGGTCGTTCACCGCGCACCGGGACCGGGTCGCGGCGGGCGAGCCGCCGCAGCCGCGCCGCGACGACGCGGTGACCGCGGCGAACAAGCTGGCCACGCGCGAGCGCGAACAGGCACGCCTGGACGCGCAGGAGGCGCTCGACGATCCGCTGGTGATGGCCGGGCGACGCCTTGCCGGGGAGGCGTTCGAGGGCGAGGTGACCGAGGTGGTGATGGCGTACAACGACAAGAAGCGGCCCCGCCCCCTGGTCACGGTCCGCACCGACGACGTGCCCCGCCTCGCCGAGCGCGCCAAGGTCTACCGCTCCCTGGACGGCAAGCCGCAGACCGCCGAGTTCGTGGCGTACGAGGACGACGGCGGCTCCGCGGTGGTGCTGCGCGTCCTGGACAAGATGGGGCGCGGCAAGGAACCGGACGAGGGCTCGGTGCCACGCAAGGGCGACCGGGTGTGCTGGACGACGTTCGAGCACGAGCAGCGCGGCGGGCCGAAGCTGCCGGAGCCGGAGGAGACGCCGTGGACCCACGGCGGTCCCCCGGCCACGGGCGCCGAGGCGCCGGACGCCCTGACGACGGAGGACCTGCTGTGACCGCGCCCGTGCCCGTGCCCGTGCCCGTGACGCTGGAGGACCACCTGTGACCGTGCGCACGACCAGCCCGGCCGGGGCGCCTGCCGGCCCCGGCGACCCGGCCCTCGACCCCGACGACCCGGCCTTCGATCCGGGCGCGGCGGCCGCGGCGGCCACCGACGCCATCCTCCGCGACACGCTGCACGGCGACGCGCGCGGTGTCGTCGTGGACTCTCCGCCGGGCGCCGGCAAGTCGACCCTCGTCGTGCGCGCGGCGCTCGAACTCGCGGCGGCGGGGCGGCCGCTGATGGTGGTCGCGCAGACCAACGCCCAGGTCGACGACCTCGTCGTACGCCTGAACGAGAAGAACCCCGAGCTGCCGGTCGGGCGGCTGCACAGCAGCGACCCGGACGCGTACGACAAGGCCCTCGACGATCTGGCGAACGTGCGGACCTCGACGAAGGCGGGCGACCTCGCGCCGCTGCCGGTGGTCATCTCCACCGCGGCGAAGTGGGCGCACGTCAAGGCGGACGACGTGGGCGGGCCGTGGCGGCACGCGATCGTCGACGAGGCGTACCAGATGCGTTCGGACGCGCTGCTCGCCGTGGCCGGCCTCTTCGAGCGGGCGCTGTTCGTGGGCGACCCGGGGCAGCTCGACCCGTTCGCGATCGTCGGCTCCGAGCAGTGGGCGGGCCTGTCCTACGACCCGTCGGCCTCGGCGGTCGCGACCCTGCTGGCCCACAACCCCCGGCTGCCGCAGCACCGGCTCCCGGTGTCGTGGCGGCTGCCCGCGTCGGCGGCGCCGCTGGTGTCGGACGCGTTCTACCCGTACACGCGGTTCCGCAGCGGCACGGGCGAAGGCGACCGGAGCCTGGAGTTCCGGGTGGCGTCGGACGGGGGCGGGGTGGACCGGGTCGTCGACGAGGCGGCGGTGTCCGGGTGGGGCCTGCTGGAGCTGCCCGCCGCGCACACCCCGCGTACGGACCCCGAGGCCGTGCGGGCGGTGGCCCAGGTGGTGCGGCGGCTGCTCGACCGGGAGGGCGTGACGCGGTCGGAGCGGGGCGCGGTGGACGGCTCGCCGCTGACCGCGGACCGGATCTGCGTCGGCACCGCCCACCGCGACCAGGCGGCGGCGGTGCGGGCGGCCCTGACGGGGCTTGAGGTCACGGGCGTCACGGTCGACACGGCGAACCGGCTTCAGGGCCGCGAGTTCGACGTGACGGTGGTCCTCCACCCGCTGTCCGGTCGGCCGGACGCGACGGCGTTCCACCTGGAGACGGGACGGCTGTGCGTCCTGACGTCGCGGCACCGGCACGCGTGCGTGGTGGTGTGCCGGGCGGGTGTGACCGAACTGCTCGACGAGCATCCGTCGGCGGACCCGGTGCAGCTGGGGGTGACCGTGAAGTTCCCTGACGGGTGGGAGGCGAACCATTCCGTACTGGAACGGCTGGGCCGCCACCGGGTGCCGTGGACTCCTTGAGGGGCCGGGGCGCTCTTGCGCGGCGCCGGACAATGGAAGGTGGGCCCGGCCGCGAGCGCGGGGCCCGCGGCAAGGACGAGGAGGAACCACCATGGCGGAGCCCGAGCGGCCCCGTACGTCGCGGCCACGGCTGCGGCCCGCACCGCTGATCTTCGAACCGGCCGAGGCGGCCGCCGACCCGGACCACTTCTTCGGCCTGGAGTCGACCGACGACCCGCGCGAACTGCTCTCCCGGGCCACCGAGCTGACGCACGCGTTCCGCGCGGCGGCGGACCGCTCCGTCGAGTTCCAGGCGATCGCCGCCGCCCAGCTCGCCGACCCGCGCCGGTTCGACCGGCTGACGACGGCGGACATCGCGGAGCGAGCGGAGTGGACCGAGGACTACGCGAAGAAGATGGTCGAGTTCGGCCGTGACCTGCTGCGCGGCGCGCGGGACGAGAGCCGCTGAGCGGTATCCGGTCTCCGCGGTCCGTGGCCCGGTCCCCGCGGTCCGTGGCCCGGTCTCCGCGGTCCGTGGCCCGGTCTCCGCGGTCCCGTCTCCGCGGCCTGTGGTCCGGGGTCCGTGGTCCGCGGTCCGTTGTTCGAGGTCCGCGGTCCGTTGTTCGAGGTCCGGGGCTCCGGGCGCCGGGCCCGGTGTCTGCGACGGGACGGGAGGGGAGGCCCGTCGTCACGACCTCGGGGCATATGCCAGGGGGGCAAGATACTCCTCCCCCCGCCCTCGTGTCCCGATTTCCCGCAACTCTTGGGAGTCGCACCCTCACACCCTGTAGACGTAGACGTCATGAGCACCGCGCACCCTCACCCGGCCCCCGTACCCGCAGCGCCTGCCACCGCCCACGACCGGTTCGACGTCGCGGGCGTCACCCCCGACGGCGCCGCCTGGCTCGCCTCCGCGGGGACGTATCCGCGCTCCACGCTCGCCCACTGGGAGTCCCGGCCCTCCGCACCTGTCGTACTGGCCTGCGGCTCCGTCTTCGACGTGGTCAACGTGCCCGCGGTCTTCGGCCGACTCATGCTGGAGCAGCTCTGGGACGAGGGCCCCGGCTCCGGCCCCGTCGCCGCGCACCGGGGGCGGATGCTGCTGTTCTCGGCGCCCGGCACCGCGCACCGACTGCCCTCGCTCATGGCGTGGGAGGAGTGGGGCCGGGAGGTTCCGCCGCTGCTCTTCCACGGCAGCGGCGACGCGGTGACGGTACCGGCCCCCACCTGCCGTACGGCCCTGACCGCGCCCACGCCCCAGCACCTCGACTCGCGCTGGGTGGTGGCCCCGGACACCCGCCGTCCGTGGCTGCCGGGACCGGAGACCCTGCTGTGGGCGTGCGTACGCGCGGCCCGCGCGCATGCGCAGGCCACCGTACGGGTATCGATTTTTCCCCACGCCGACCATGATGCTAAGGTCTACGACGTCAGCAGGCGCCGCTAGCTCAGTTGGTTAGAGCAGCTGACTCTTAATCAGCGGGTCCGGGGTTCGAGTCCCTGGCGGCGCACCGACACGACGAAGGCCCTCCGTTCACGCGGGGGGCCTTCGCCATTGCGTCGGGCCTCGGCGCGGCGCGGCGCGGCGCCCAGGCGGCCGGGGGTCCGGGGGTTGTCCCCCGGGAAGACGCGGCATCAGCGGGTCCGGGGTTCGAGTCCCCGGCCACGCACGTTGTCGGTGGCGGGATGTGTTCGCGGAAGGCGCGAACCGTTCCGCCACCGTTGTTTCTGTGTGGCTTCGGGCGGCTTCGCCGCACGTCGTGGGGGCTCCGCCACCCACACCCCCTCCCCCGCGCCGGGGCCACCACCACCCGTCAACGGCATGCCGCGCCGAGGGTGCCACCTTGCCCGCCCTGCCGCCCAAGACGGCAGACCGCCCAAGACCGCACAGCGGAAGCACGCACCCCGAAGGGGCGCGGCGAACTGCGCGGGACGCGGGTACCGGCCCGCACGCGGCGACGCGTCCCCGGCACGGCCGAAGCGGAAGGGGAAGGGGAAGGGGAAGGGGAAGGGGAAGCGGAAACGGAAACGGAACCCGGAACCCGGAACACTGCAACGCACCCCGCTCAGTCACCCACCCCCGTGGTCACCGTCACCGACCACGCCCCGGACGGGGTGCGGCCCGTGACCGCGACGCGGACTCCGTCGCCGGGGATCGTATAGGTTTCGCCGACCTTCAGGGGGGCGTCCGCCAGGGGCGGGTAGACCGATTCGCCGTAACACGCACCCGTGTGCGGATGCGTGTCCACCACTTCGATGGGGCCGTGGCCGGAGGCCGAGTCGCTGTGGACGTGGTAGGCCAGGATGCCCTTCCGGCAGGTCGTCGTGTCGTTGCCCGCGCCGCCACGCGCCTCCAGCGCGAGAACGGAGTCGCGGCCCGTGCGCACCACCGCCAGCTTCGCGCCGCCGACCCTCCCGAACGGCGCCCCAGACCCCTGCGGCACCCCGCTCAGCGGCTCCAGCGTCACCCGTGTGACGCCCCGCGTGACACACACCACCTGCGAGGAGTCGAGCCAGCCCAGCTTCCACTTGTGCCACGCGAAGAAGTCCGGCGCGAGACCGAACTGGCTGCCCATCACGTCCCAGTCCCCGACGTACGTGTCCCAGTCGCCCTTGCCGTCGGTCGGCCGATGGTAGAGGTCGGGCAGGTCGAAGACGTGGCCCGTCTCGTGCGCCAGCACGTCGCGGTCCGGCGGATGCCGCTCGAAGACGGTGACGACACGGCGGATGTCCGTGCCGTCGGCACGCATCGGCCGGTCGAAGTTGACGACCTTCGTCGCGTCCGAGTCGACGCCCGGCGCGTCCGGGTCGGCGACGAAGTAGACGATGTCGTACTTCGAGAAGTCCGTGTGCGGGTCGGCCACGCGCAGCGCGTCCCGCAGATAGGCCGCTCGGTGTTCGGCGTCCCAGTCCCGCCTTATCTCGTACGAGGTGGAGGCGTGCGGCATCTCGATCCACCGTGTCTGCGGGTGCGGAACCAGCCGGAACTTGCCGTAGGAGGCACGCTCGTAGAAGCGGGTCGTGGCCGGGAAGTAGTCCGCCGCGAGCTGGCGCGGCGTGGTCAGCGGTGTCGCGTCCGGGAACGACAGGAAGACCATCACGGCGTGCAGCGTCCTGGTGGGCCGCGCATACGCCGGGTTCCAGCTGTCGAGACCTTCGGAGTGGTGGACGGGGCGGCGCTCCAGGGCGCAGGCCGCCCCGGTCCTGGTGGCGGACGCCGGGCCTGCGACCAGACCCGTCGCCGCCATGGCGGTCAGAGCGGTCAGCGCCGCCGCGGTCGAACGCAGACGGGGCCTGTCCACTCCCCCGAGTGGCTGCGGACGCGGCAAGTCGACCTCCGGGAGGGGATTGCGGGACATCCCACCCAGACTGTTCGTGTTTGTTGTAGTTCGGCCTGTTTATCTGACCCGGACGAGTGAGCCCGCGACACGGCGTCCGGTCACGGAATGTCACAGACGGTCGAGGGACACCAGAAGGCCGCTCGAAGGCGAGCAGAAACGATCTGCCGGAGCGGCCCCCGTCCGCCCGTGGCGCGGGCCGAGCGGCGGCGGAGCTGGATACCCCTCCGACCGGCCTCTATGATCGGCACTTTCCTGCCGGGACCCGGCTGCCCAGACCGCACAACGAGACGACTCGACCAGACGACACCAACCAGACGACGCACTGCGGGAGCGAGCGGTGAGCGCACAGCCCGAAGGGCCTACGGTCGCGACAGAGGCGTCCCCACCCGGCCCACGCCCCGGCCCGGACACCGGCCCACACCTCGACCCACGCCCGGAATCCGTCACGGAGAGTGGCGGGGTCGGGGCCGACGATCCGCGGGGCGCCGCTCCCGCGCGCGGCCCCGACGCCGTGCACCGCGGCGCCTTCCACGCCTCGCCGCTCGCCATGGTGGTGGTCGACCGCGCCGGGCTCATCGTCGACGCCAACGCCGCGGCGCTGCCGCTGCTGCGCACCACGGGCGGTGGAGCGCTCGTCGGCCGGGTCGCCGCGGAACTGCTCGACCTGTCGTCCGACCCGCGCACCTGGCACACGTACCTCGAAGTGCTGCGCGGGCGGCAGGCGCGGCTCAGCCTCACGCGGCGGCTCAAGCACGCGGCGGGCCACTCGGTGTGGGCGCAGGTCACCGTGGAGCCGATGCCGGGCTCGGACGCCGTGCTGCTCTCGCTCAGCGACATCAGCGCGCGCCGCGAACTCCAGGACCGGCTGCGCCACTTGCGGATGCACGACCCGGTGACACGGCTGGCCAACCGCTCCCTGTTCTTCGAACGGCTCGACGCCGCGCTCGAATCGGGCGCGTACGAGGGCACCGGCGCGACCGGCCGGGTCGGCCTGTGCTACCTCGATCTCGACGGGTTCAAGGCGGTCAACGACACGCTCGGCCACCACGTCGGCGACCGGCTCCTCGCGGCGGTCGCCGAACGGCTCACGCGCTGCGCGCAGCAGCAGGCCGCGCACGCCACCGGTGGTGTCCCGCTGGTGGCCCGGCTCGGCGGCGACGAGTTCGCGCTGCTCGTCGAGGACTCGACCGGCACCGAGCAGCCGGCCGCGCTCGCACAGGCCGTGCTGGACGCGCTGCAGGAGCCGTTCGACCTGTGCGGGCAGCGGCTGTCGCTGTCGGCGTCGATCGGGGTGGTCGAGCGGCAGATCGCGGGTGCCACGACGACCGGTCTGATGCAGGCCGCGGACACCACGCTGTACTGGGCGAAGGCCGACGGCAAGGCCCGTTGGACGCTCTTCGACCCGGAGCGCAACGCCCACCGCGTGACCCGCCAGGCGCTCGCGTCAGGGCTGCGGCCCGCGGTCGAGCGGGGTGAGTTCGTCCTCGACTACCAGCCGTTGGTGGAGCTGGCTGGCGGGCGGCCGCACGGCGTGGAGGCGCTGGTGCGGTGGCGGCATCCACAGTTCGGGCTGCTTACGCCGAATCGGTTCATCGGTCTGGCCGAGGAGGACGGCTCCATCGTGCAGCTGGGCCGCTGGGTGCTGCGTACCGCGTGCCGACAGGCGCGGCGCTGGCAGCTGGACCATCCCGGCGTGCCGCCGCTGTTCGTGAGCGTGAACGTGGCGGTGCGGCAGGTGTGGGACTCGGACCTGGTCGCGGACGTGGCGCAGATCCTGGAGGAGACCGGGCTCCCGGCTGAACTCCTCCAGTTGGAACTCACCGAGTCCGCCGTGATGGGGTCGGCGGGGCGGCCGCTGCGGGCGTTGCGGGCGCTGAGCGACATGGGCGTGCGGATCGCCATCGACGACTTCGGCACCGGCTACTCCAACCTCGCCTACCTCAGCCGCCTCCCGGTCTCGGCCTTGAAGCTGGACGGGTCCTTCGTCCGCGGATTCCAGTACGAGACCCAGACCCAGACCCAGCCCCAGACCCAGACCCAGACCCAGTACGAGCCCCAGACCCAGCCCCAGGCCCAGACCCAGTACGAGACGCAGGGCGACACCCGGCACGAGACCCAGCGCGCGGCTCGGCACGAGACCCAGTGCGAGGCTCGGCACGAGGGGGCGCCGTCGGAATCCGGCGGCGCGCCCACCGACCCGGCCGACGCGGTGATCGTGGAGGCACTGGTGCAGCTCGCGCACCGGCTCGGCCTGACCGTCACGGCGGAGTGCGTGGAGACGGCGCAGCAGGCCGAGCGGCTGCGGCGGATCGGGTGCGACGCCGGGCAGGGCTGGCTCTACTCGCGGCCGGTGCCGGCGGAGCGGATCGCGGAGCTGCTCGCGTCGGGGCGGGGCACCTGTCAGGCCGACACGGAGGGCTCCGGGTTCGGCAACCCGTAGGCGTCTGCGATGAGTTCGTAGGAGCGCAGGCGTACGTCGCCGCTGTGGGCGTTGGCCGTGAGCATCAACTCGTCGGCGCCGGTGCGCTTGTGGAGGTCGTCGAGCCCGGTGCGGACCTCGTCGGCCGTGCCGTGGACGACGTTGGCCGTCCAGGTGCGGACGAACTCCCTCTCCATTTCGTTGAACTGGTACGACTCCGCCTCCTCCGGTGTCGGGACCAGGCCCGGCCGTCCGGTGCGCAGGCGAATCATGTTGAGGCAGGCGGCGCGTACCTGGCGGCGGGCCTCGGTGCCGTCGTCGTCGGTGGCGAGCGCGGAGACGCCGATGAGGGCGTACGGCTCGGACAGGACGGCGGAGGGCTGGAACGACTCGCGGTAGAGGTCGAGCGCCGGGATGGTGTTCTGCGCGGAGAAGTGGTGCGCGAAGGCGAACGGCAGGCCGAGCGCGGCGGCCAGGCGGGCGCTGAAGCCGGACGAGCCGAGCAGCCAGATCGGCGGGCGGTGCGGGTCCTGCACTCCGCCGGGCGACGTGGCCTGCACCGGGCCCGGGACGGCGTGGATGCGGGAGTAGGGGTGGCCGTCGGGGAAGTCGTCGTCGAGGAAGCGGGTCAACTCGGCCAGCTGTCCCGGGAATCCGTCGGCGCCTTCGTCCAGGTGGTCGGTGCGGCGCAGGGCGGCGGCCGTGGCGCCGTCGGTGCCGGGGGCGCGACCGAGGCCGAGGTCGACGCGGCCGGGGGCCATGGCCTCCAGCGTGCCGAACTGTTCGGCGATGACCAGCGGTGCGTGGTTGGGCAGCATGACGCCGCCGGAGCCGAGGCGGATGCGGTCGGTGTGGGCGGCGAGGTGGGCGAGGATCACGGCGGGCGAACTGGAGGCCACGCCCGGCATGGAGTGGTGTTCGGCGACCCAGTAGCGGTGGAACCCGCGGCGTTCGGCCAGGCGTGCGATGTCGACGCTGGTTCGCAGGGCCTGGGTGGCGGTGCGTCCCGCGCCGACGGTGACCAGGTCCAGGACGGAGAGGGGGGTGGGGGCGGTGCCGCTGGCTGCGCCGCGGATCGGGTCGGGGTGGACCGGCACGGGTCTCCTCCTGGCTGCGTGGTGGCTTGACCCCGGGCGTAACGGAGGATGGCTCCGTTTTATTCCCTGGGCCGGGCCGGACCGGGGTCGGCGGCGGCCCCGGTGAGCAGCCGCCGACCGGCCCCGTTCCGCTCAGCGCATATCGGTGAGGAGCTTGTCGAGTTCGGCCTGCTGGCGGGTCGGTGCCATCGGGGGGTTCGAGTGGTCGATGCCGAAGGTCTTCAGGACCTGGTCCATCTGGGCGTCGAGGAACGTCCAGCCGGTGTTGTCCAGCGGCTGCAACGTCGCCTGGTCGGCGTCCCAGAGGTCCCGCAGCGACTGGGCGGCCGCATGGGCGCCGGTCGCGTTCCCCGACTTGGCGTCCTTCAGCGACGTCGATGCGAGCGTCCTCAGCGCGTCGACCTTCGAGGACGGGAACTTCTTCACCGCCTGGCCAGGGGCGAGTTGAACGGTGGAGGTGGCGTCCGCCTCCGGTGCCGGGCCGACGTGCGGCCGGGAGTGGGCCCAGGACAGCAGGGCCCCGGTGGCGACGGCGAGGAGAGCGAAGCACACCAGCGCGACGCGTTCCTTGCGCGGGTCGGCGTTGTGCTGCGGGGTGTGCGTGGCCTCGTAGGTCTCGGTCACGTCGGAGCGCGTCACCGTCAGGTAGACGACCGTCGCCAGGATCAGGCCGAGGAAGATCAGGCTGGTGGTGAAGGTGCCCAGTGCGAGGCCGGTCGGTTCGCCGGGCGGGGCGGTCTTCGGGGAGCCGAGCCAGTCACCGATGTTGGCGCCCAGCGGGCGGGTCAGGATGTAGGCGAGCCAGAAGGACAGCACCGGGTTGGCGCCGAACTTCCACAGCAGGGTGATCGACGCGATCAGGCCGAGCGGCAGCAGGACCGAGACTCCCGGGCTCCAGCCGGTGAGTTCGAGGGTCCAGTCGCCGGTCGCGGTGCCGAGCGCGAAGGTGACGAGAACGGCGAGCCAGTAGAACGCCTCACGCGGCAGCGTGGTGACCGAATGGATCGACAGAGTGCGCTCGCGCAGCCACCACACGCCGAAGACCACGGCGAGCAGGCCCGAGAACACGGCGGAGCTGATCCACAGCGGCACGTTGAGGTGGTCGGTCAGGATGTCGGTGTAGAGCGTGCCGGTGACGCTGACAACGACCACGGTCAGCCAGTACGGGAACGGCACGTACCGCTTCAGCCGCAGTTGGACGCCCAGAACCACCACGAACACCGCGGTGAAGATCCAGGCCGTGTTCACCAGGCCGACGCCCAGCTTCATGTTGATCCAGTCGGCGAAACTCTCACCGACCGTCGTGCAAAGGATCTTGATCACCCAGAACCAGACGGTGACCTCGGGAACCTTGTTCAGCATCAGCTGCCCGCCGGGGCGCGCGCGGACGTCGCTCGTCGTAGTCATGCGACGAGGTTTGCCCGACCAACCTGCAGACAACCTGACTACGCCGTCGGCTACGGCGCGGGGAAGGTCACCTCGACGTGGCCGTGGCCATCCGCGATCGCACGGACCGCCACTCCTGCGGACGCGGCAAGACGCTTCACCACGGCCAGCCCCAAGCCGTGACCGTTGCCGCTGGTCATGCCCGCGTCGAAGACCCGGTCGACCTCCTTCGGGTCGAACCCCGGGCCGTCGTCGAGCACCTCGACCACGACCCCCCGGGGCCGACCGCGCACCGTGACCCACACGCGCGAACGCGCATGCCGCAGACCGTTCTCCAGCAGAGGGGACAACACGGCCACGACGAGTCCGCCGGACACGGCGACGTCGACGTCGGGCGGGATGGCGACCTCGACACGGCGACCGGCGACCGCCTGTCGGGCCGCCGCCCGGAGATCGCAGCGCGTGCCGCCGCCGGTCCGCGCCCTGGCGGCGGTCAGGATCGTCGTGATCGCCGCGTTCAGGCGGTCGACCTCCGTCAGGACGGACTCCGGCGCCAGACGGTCACCGGAGAGCTGCGCCAACTGCGCTTCGCCGCGCAGGACCGTCAAGGGCGTCCGCAGCTCGTGGGCGATCTCGTCGGTGAGTCGGCGCTCGTCCGCGAGCGTGCCGTCTATGCGGTCGAGCAGACGGTCGAGAGTACGCCCGAGTTCTCCGAATTCGTCGCGGGGAACGCCGAGGTCGAATCGGCGCCCCGGCTGGTGATCACCCCATTCGTCGGCAAGGGCGGCCATGTCATGAACCACGCGCATCGCACGCCCCACCATGAGGTGGGCGACGGCGCCCGCGAGCAGGATCGCGATGCCGCCCAAGAGCAGCGACATCGCCAGGCTGCGTCGCTCCGAGGTCTCGTAGGGCGTCAGGTCCACCGTCACGACCGCCACGACGTGGTGCCCTTCGAGCCGGACTGGCCGGGCGTACAGAAGACGACCACCGACCGTCACGGTCCGGGAGCGCCCCGCAGTGGCGAGCCTCTCGACACGGTCACGGAGGCCGAGCGGCACGATGCCGTCCACGAGGTGCCCGTCGGCGTACACCCACGAGACCGTGTCCAACGCTTCGTTGTCACTCTCGACCAGCACGACATGGCCATCGCTCACGGTCACGTTCGACGCCGTCGCTTCGGCACGGGAACGAGCCAGAGCGTCCGCATCGGCATCGGTCACCCGGCCCAGCAGCACGTGTGAGACCACCACCAGCACGGCGACCACCGCTGTCGCGATGAGCACGGCGAGCGCGACGACCCTCCCACGGAAGCCCGTCACTGCCATCGATAGCCCACCCCACGGACGGTCGACAGGCGATCGGCGACTCCCAGCGCACCGAGTTTGACCCGAAGCCGGCGAACGAAGGAATCAAGGGTGTTGTCGCTCACCTGTGCCCCGTGCGGCCAACCGGCGGCGACGAGAGCGTGACGGCGTACGACGTCCCCCTGCGAGGCGATCAGCCTGCCCAGCAGCCGAAACTCGGTCGGCGTCAGGGTCTCGCCCGCCGGACCGTGGATCACCTCGTGCTTCGCCGGGTCGAGAACGACGCCACGGGGCGGGGTCGGCGCGGTCGTTCTGCGCAGCAGAGCGCGGACCCTCACCAGCAGCTCAGGGATGTCGAACGGCTTCGTCATGTAGTCGTCGGCTCCCACCTCGAAGCCGTCCACTTTGTGATGCATTCCGTCCAGAGCGGTGAGCATCAGGACGGGCACGTCGACTCCACGTGCCCGCAGCGCCAGGCAGACATCGCGGCCGTCGGCGTCCGGTAGCCCCAGGTCCAGCACGATCAGCTGCAAAGGCGCGCCCAGGTTCCGCAGCAGGCTGCCCGCCGTCGGGGCGACGGCGACGTCATGGCCGTCGTGCTCGAGCGCACGCTTGAGGACGCCGCTGACCGCCGCATCGTCTTCGCACACCGTGATATGAGCCACGGGCCGACCCTAGGCACTCCGGACAAGGTTATCCATTCGCCCTGTTCAGCACCGGGTGCGGCTGGTTCGGCGGTACCCATGCGGGAGCCGGGCCGCATTCAGCCCGCCCGGTAGAGGGCGTCCCTGCCCAGCTCCTGCTCGACGACGGCCTCGCGCACGGTGTCGACGAAGCCGTTCCGGAAGTGGTCCGCGTCAGGGCTGGTCATGCTCGGCACGCCGGAGGTGCTCCGGCGGTTGTCCGCGCCCGAGAACGTGCCGAACATGGCCTGGCGCAGCGCGGTGGACAGCTCCAGCTGGGCACCGGCACCCGTACGCGCACGGGTACGGGTACGCGCACGGATACGGGTACGAGTACGGGTGGAGATGTTCGTGGGGTCATCGCCGTTGATGGGGTCGTCGACTCCCGCGAGCACGACGGTGGCGCCGAGGTCCGGGTCAGCCGACGTGGACCTCCGGCTCGGCCACGCCCAGCCTGCGTACCGTCTCGCCGAACGTCTCGTGCTCGCTGACCAGGCGGCCAGGTCGAGGCTGACCTCGACCGGCACGAAGGGGGTGCGCGTGAGGTGGAGCGACACCCCGTCCGGGCCCCAGCGCCGCAGCTCGCGGTCGAGCACGAAGTCGAACGGCGCGACGACACCGACGCCGCGCGGCGGCCTCGGTCCCCCGAGGAACGTGACGTCCATGGACAGGCCCTCTTTTCGGACGGGCGGACGGAAGAGCCCGATTCAGGCCAGGAAATCGGACGGTCGCCGCCATGCGGCCTGACCGCCGCATCCGATCGATCTGCCTTTCTTGTCGCCGTTATCCGAATGTGCCGCCGCCCGGCCCAGCGGCCAGAAATCGCAGGCATAACCCGCATGCGATCGGGTAGCGGCGCGCCTATGGCTCCACCACTTGGGAACAACGAGGGATTGGCCACCAGACGAGTTCGCCGTCGCTCTCTGCTCTACGGCGCGGGAGCGACGGCGCTTGGCGTGTTCGGTGCGGCGGCGTGCAGCCGCGTACCGGAGGGGGGGAAGGTCGAAGGCGGCGATCTGCTGAGCCGGCTGCGGGACGCCGGCGAAGTGAAGATCGGTGTCGCGGGCGAGGTTCCGTACGGCTACATCGACGAGAACGGCGAGGTCACCGGCGAGGCGCCGGCCATCGCCAAGGTCATCTTCCCTCGCCTCGGCGTGCCCAAGGTGAAGGCAGTACCCACCCAGTTCAGCGCCCTGATCCCGGGGCTGACGCAGGCTCAGCAGTTCGATGTCGTGTCGGCCGGTATGTACATCAATCCGACGCGCTGCTCCCAGGTGCTGTTCGCGGACCCCGACTACCTGATGCTCGACTCGTTCATCGTGCGCAAGGGCAACCCGCACGGCATCAAGACGTACGAGGACATCGCCAAGAAGAACCTGAAACTGGCCAGCGGTACGGCGTACGCCGAGATCGGCTACGCCAAGGCCGCCGGTGTCAAGAACGTGCTGGTCCTGCCCGACCAGGTGGCCGGTCTCGACGCCGTACGGCAGGGCCGGGTCGACGCCTTCGCCGGTACCGCCATCACCGTGCGCAGCGTGGTGAAGGGTCACCCGCAGGCCGAGGCGACCGAGCCCTTCCAGCCCGTGGTCGACGGCAAGCCCGCCTACGGCGCGGGCGGGTTCGCGTTCCGGCTCTCCGAGAAGAACCTCCGCGACGCCTTCAACAAGGAGCTGCTCAAGATGAAGGCGAGCGGGGAACTCCTCCGCGTCGTCAGCCCCTTCGGCTTCACCAAGGACGAGATGACCGACCTCACGGCCGCGAAACTCTGCCCCGACGCGAAGGGGGAAGTCGACTCATGATGTCGGCCAAGTTCTTCGAGAACTGGTTCCTGCCCGGTGTCTGGCTCACCGTCCAGATCACCGTTTTGAGCGCGCTCTTCGCGTTCGTCGTGTCGTTCGTCATCGGCGTGCTGCGCACCTCCCGCTGGCGGATCGTGCGCATCCTCTCCGGCGCCTACTTCGAGATCTTCCGCAGCACCTCGGCGCTGGTCTTCATGTTCTGGATCGCGTTCACCGTGCCGATGCTGCTGCACATCAAGTTCGCGCCGATGTTCTCCGGCATCCTCGCGCTCGGCATCACGTACGGGGCGTACGGCTCGGAGATCGTGCGTGGCGCGCTCGCCGCCGTACCGGCCGCTCAACGTGAGGCCGGGATCGCCCTGAACTTCACTCCGATGCAGCGACTGCGCCGCATCGAACTCCCGCAGGCATGGCCGGAGATGCTGCCGCCGTTCAACAACCTGCTGATCGAGCTGCTCAAGGGCACCTCGCTGGTGTCGCTGATCGCGGTGGCCGACATGACGTTCGCCGGGAACCTCAAGCGACTCGTGTCGGGCGACAGCGCGCCCATCTACACGCTGCTGCTCGTCCTGTACTTCGTGTTCGCCTTCATCCTCACGCGTGTCATGCGCCTGCTGGAGCGACGTGCCAAGGCGCGCGTCGGCCAGAGGCCGGCACAGAGCGGCCTTCGCGCACTGTTCGGCGGAGTACGTGAGAAGTCGGCCATCGACCCGATCACCAGTGCCGGAGGTGCCAAGTGAACTGGGACTGGTCCCATGTCGACGACTTCATGCCGCATTTCTGGGACGGCCTGCGCGTCACCCTTGAGGCGCTGCTCTTCGGCTCGCTGATCGCGTTCTCGCTCGGTCTCGTCTGGGCGGTCGCGCAGCGCTCGGGTCCGAAGTGGATCGCATGGCCGGTGACCGCGATCACCGAGTTCATCCGGAGCACCCCGCTTCTGGTCCAGCTGTTCTTCCTCTTCTACGTCGTTCCGTCGTGGGGCCTGTCGATGTCCCCGCTGACGACCGGAATCGTGGCCCTCGGCCTGCACTACTCGACGTACACCTCCGAGGTCTACCGGGCCGGTATCGGCGGCGTACCCGTCGGCCAGTGGGAGGCGGCCACCGCGCTGAGCCTGTCCAGGCGGCGCACATGGACCGCCGTGATCCTTCCGCAGGCCGTGCGCCGGGTGGTTCCCGTGCTCGGCAACTACGTGATCGTCATGCTGAAGGAGTCGCCGCAGCTCATGGCGATCGGCGTGCTCGACATGCTGGGCCAGGGGCAGGACTTCAGCCAGACCACCTTCACGTACGAGGCGATCAGCGTGGTCGGTATCGCCTTCATCGTCATCGCCTACCCGGCCTCCCTTCTTCTGCGAGCTTTGGAGCGTCGCCTTGTCCGCTGACAGCAACTCTTCCTCCCAGGAAACCCCGAACCCGGCCGTGGACGGCAGCGAGCTCATCCGCTTCGACAAGGTCACCAAGCGGTTCGGGAGCAACACGGTCCTGGACAACCTGGACTTCTCCGTGAACTCCGGCAAGCACGTCACGCTGATCGGGCCCTCCGGGTCCGGCAAGACGACGATCCTGCGCCTGCTGATGACCCTCATGAAGCCCGACGGCGGCACCATCAAGGTCAACGGGGAGTACCTCACGCACGAGGTCAAGGACGGCAAGCTGGTGCCGGCCGGCGAGAAGCACATCCGGGAGATCCGCAAGAACATCGGGATGGTCTTCCAGCAGTTCAACCTCTTCCCGAACATGAAGGTGCTGCGGAACATCACCGAGGCGCCGATCAGCGTCCTCGGCCTGTCCAAGGACGAGGCGGAGGAGCGGGCGCGCGAGCTGCTCGACATGGTCGGGCTCGGCGACCGCGCCGACGCCTACCCGACGCAGCTCTCCGGCGGCCAGCAGCAGCGTGTCGCCATCGCCCGCGCCCTGGCGATGCGGCCGCAGGTGCTGCTCCTCGACGAGGTCACCTCGGCGCTCGACCCCGAGCTGGTGGCGGGCGTCCTCGACGTGCTGCGGGACATCGCGCGCAGCACCGACATCACGATGCTGTGCGTCACGCACGAGATGAACTTCGCCCGGGACATCTCGGACCAGGTCCTGATGTTCGACTCGGGTCGCATCATCGAGTCCGGATCGCCTGACAAGATCTTCAGCGAGCCGGAGCACGACCGCACCAGGGAGTTCCTCAACGCGGTTCTGTGAGCGGCTCCGCGAACGGTTCTGTGAGCGGCTCCGCGAACGGTTCTGTGAGCGGCTCCGCGAACGGTTCTGTGAGCGTTTCTGTGACGGCTCGTTCAGGGTCGTGAAAGTGCCCCGAAGACAGCTGTTCTTCGGGGCACTTTCGGTACTGTGGAAGCGCAGAATCGGCCCAGCTGTCCGGAACCGTTCGATGCTCGTTCCATCCTGGGGGATGCCGTGGCGCTGAAGCACCTGGCGATGCAGCACGCTCTGCGTGTGCTCGACACCGTGACCCGGCGCGGAGCAGGTGTCGCCGACACCGAACTGTCCCGTGTGACCGCCCTCCCGGACGAGCAGCTCGCCGCGCTCCTGCGGATGCTGCGCCGCGAGGGGTACGTGCGGCAGACCGCCGACGGCGCGTACGTCGCCGGGCCGACCCTCGACCGCCTCGGCTCGGCCGCGGGGCGCGAGGCCGCGCTCGCCGTGAAACTCCAGGCCACCCTCGACGAGCTGCGCGACAGTGTGGGCGCGGCCGTCTACATGAGCCGGTACATCGACGGCGAGGTGCGCGTCACGCAGTACGCGTCCGGTCCCGACACGCCCGCGGTCAACGAATGGGTGGACTTCCGTGTCTCCGCGCACGCCAGCGCCGTCGGCAAGAGCCTGCTGGGCCAGCTCGACCTGAACGGGCGCCGCGACCACCTCGCCCGCCACAAGATGGCCCGCCTCACCTCGCACACCATCACCAGCGAGAAGGTGCTGCTCTCCCGGCTGGCCGCACAGCCGGCCACGGTGCCCGTACTGGATCTCCAGGAGTACGCGGTGGGCACGGTCTGCGCGGCCGTCCCCGTCACCGCGGGTGCGTCCGTCGGCTGCCTGGCCCTCTCCCTCCCCGTCGAGCACGCCCACCGCCTGCACCGGGCGGCGGAACGGCTCAACCAGGGCGCGGCACCCGTGCTGCTGTCGATGGTCATCTGAGGCGGTGGGGCCGGGCGGGTCCGGACGGGATCGCCGCCTACGGGCCGGGGCCCTTTCCGGCCCGCGCGTACGGGTCAGGACGCGTCGTCGGCCTCGTACGCCTTGTAGCCGTCCTGGAGGCCGATCGAGATGTCATGGAGTCGCAGCCAGCCCTGGGCGATGAACTCGCTGTCCCGCAAAGCCTCGATGAAGAAGTAGTAGGCGTCGATGTCGTCGGTCTCGATGAACAGGAAGTCCGAGTAGTCGGCGGCGAACGCCTCCGCGTCGAAGTGGCGGACCGTGAGCCGGTCGGCGAACGGCCCCACGATGTCGCTCTCGAAGATCTCCGCCCGCTCGCGGCGCTGCGCCCTGTCGAGCCGCAGCCAGCGGATGTCGAACTCGTAGCGGATGACGATTCCGTACTTCATGGAGGTCAGCTCCTCACGCAGGCTGCCGTTACCCGTCGATCTCGTCAATCTCGTCAATCTCGTCAATCTCGTCAATTATGACGGGTGGTCGTTTTTTGACAAGTAGTTCATGATCAACTGACCGCGTCGCGGTCCTGCGCGTGTCCGTCGGCGACCGTGCGCACGATGTCGGCCACCGTCCGGTGCAGTCGCCTCAGCTCGGTCACGTCGAGCCGTGCCCAGCCGAGGCCGCGCATCACCGAGGCCGTCGCCTTGAGGCGGCCGTCGACGCCCTCCTCGCCCGCCCACGCGAAGCTGTGGGACAGCAGGTGCGTCGTCGCATAGCCCAGGACGAACGCGCGCAGGGCGTCCACGGCGGCGTTCACGCCGATGTCGTCGTTGTGGAACGCACCCTCGGAGACGATGCGCTCCACCGCGTACCCGACGACCTGCGCCAGCTGCGATTCCACCAGGTCACGGCGTTTGAGGCGCTGCTCGGACGCGAGGCGGCGGACCGCGTCGGTGCGGGCGCTGATGCCGCACTCGAAGAGCTCGGGGGCGAACACCGCGTGCTCCATGTACGCGAGGGCCATGGCACAGCCGGAGCGCACCCCGTCCCAGGGGAGGTCGGCGATGGCCTGGAAGTAGCGCAGCTGGAGGCGTGCGCTCTCGGCGGAGAGCTCGACGAGGAGGTCCTCGCGGCAGGTGAAGTGGTTGTAGATGGTGCCCTTGGAGTAGCCGGTGCGCTGGGCGAGCTTCGCGAGGGTCAGGTTGTGGAAGCCGTCGCTGCGGATCATGCCCAGGGCGGCGTGGACCAGCTTCTGGTCGCGGTCCGCCACCTCTTGGGCCTTTCGCTGAGATGTACGCATACGGCCATTGTGCGTGACCATTGGTCAAAGTCCGACCATTGGTCGGGAGTCTTGTCCGGGCGGGCGAGCCGCGCGCCGTGGCGGGCCGGCCCTTCGTCACGCCTGCGGGCCGTGGCCGCGTCTCGCGCGGTTCCCCGCGCCCCTTCAAGGTCGCCGCGCCCCTTTGAGGCACGACTCTGTGGCCGCGTGTCGAGATCGGTGCGTCGAGGCCGGAGCGATGAGGTCGGTGTAATGACGAAGGCCCCCCGCGTGAACGGAGGGCCTTCGTCGTGTCGGTGCGCCGCCAGGGACTCGAACCCCGGACCCGCTGATGCCGCGTCCTCCCGGGGAATAACCCCCGGACCCCCAGCCGCCTGGGCACCGCACCGCACCAAGGCCCGACCCAATGACGAAGGCCCCCCGCGTGAACGGAGGGCCTTCGTCGTGTCGGTGCGCCGCCAGGGACTCGAACCCCGGACCCGCTGATTAAGAGTCAGCTGCTCTAACCAACTGAGCTAGCGGCGCCTGCTGACGTCGTAAATAGTACCTGGCCCGAAGGGGTGCTCCTGACCACTGGCCCGGTAGGCGGCGACGAGGGCGGTTCGGGTCTCGGGGGTCAGGGGGCGGTAGGCGGGCTCGGACGGGGGGCGCCACCACACCTGGCCGTCGGTGGGCTCGGCCCAGAAGCCCTCCCCGCGGAGTTCTCCCCTCCGCACCTTGTTCGTCGCGGTCACCGGCATCCGGGCCACCACCCGCACGAACCGCGGCGCCATCTTCGTCCCGAGGTCGCCCTGTGCCCGCAGGAACGCCTCGAAGGCCGCCGGGGCGAACGCGCGGCCCTCGTGGAGCGCCAGCGTCGCCATGACCTGGTCGCCGGTGACCGGGTCGGGCACGCCGTAGACCGCGACGGCGGCCGCGTCGGGCCAGCGGGCGAGGATGTTCTCGATCACCGCGGGGGCGAGGTTCTCGCTGTCCACGCGGATCTTGTCGTCGCCGCGCCCGGCGAAGTAGAGGAACCCGTCGGCGTCCCGGTAGAAGAGGTCCCCGGTCCAGTACCAGCCGTCCTCGCGGATCCGCTCGGCGTACGCGGCGTCGTTGCGCCAGTAGCCCTCGAAGGCGGAACGGCCTCGGTTGACCAGTTCGCCTATGGCCTCCGAGCCGTTCAGGAGCCGCCCCGCCGCGTCGAACTCGGCCGGTGGGCACTCCGCCCCGGTCGCCGGGTCGAGCACGGCCAGGTCGCCGCCGCCCGGTGCCGCCCGGCCGATGGCACCAGCCGGGGTGTCGGGGGTGCGCTGGACGGCGGCACCGCCCTCGGACGACCCGTACCCCTCCACCAGGCGCACGCCGAACCGCTCCTCGAACCGCGCCGCGTCCACCGCCCCGGCCTCGGTGCCGAAGCCGACGCGCAGCGGGTTGTCCCGGTCGTCGGGGCGCTCCTCGGTGGCGAGCAGGTACTGCACGGCCCGCCCCACGTACGTGAAGTACGTCGCGCCGAATTTTCGTACGTCATCCAGGAACCCGGACGCCGAGAAGCGCCGCCGCAGTGCCACGCCCGCGCCCGCAGCCACGGCCGGGGCCCAGTCGGCGATCACCGCGTTGCCGTGGAAGAGCGGCATGCAGACGTAGTGGACGTCGTCGCGGCGCACGCCGAACGAGGTGACGAGCGACTGCCCGGCCGCCGCGAGCCGCCCCTGCGTGCACAGGGCGGCCTTGGGCGCGCCGGTCGAGCCGGAGGTGAAACAGAGCAGCATGCGGGTGCCAGGTCCGACTCCGGCGGCGGCCCGCGGTTCCACCCCCTCGTACGGGGCCAGCAGCTCCGCGTACTGAGCGGTGTCGGTCACCAGGACGCGTACGCCGGGAAGACGCAGGCGTTCGAGCAGCGGGAGGTGGGCTCGTTCCGTGACGAGGACGCGGCATTCCGTGTGGGGGATGTCGCGGGCGAGTTCGGCGCCGCGCCGGGTCGGGTTGATCCCGGCGACGGCGGCCCCGGCGAGCGCGGCGCCGCTCAACCACATGGGGAATTCCGGCGTGTTGTCGAGCAGGACGCCTACGTGCGGTTCGGCGCCCCTCGGCAGCAGGTCACCCAGGAGCGCCGCGCGGGCGGCGGCCGCCGCGGTGACCTCGTGGTGGCTGAGGACCCGGTCCCCGTACGCGAGTCCGGGCCGGTGGTCGCCCCAGCCGCGCCGGACCAGCTCCGCGAAGGTGTGCGCCGTCTCGGATGCCATGGCCCAGCAAGGTAATTGACGGCTCGTCAGATGTCATCGTCCGAACGCGTCGGAGAAGGACACCATGAAGAAGACGGAGGAGGAGACCACGAGCCCCACGAAGACGACAACCGCGACCACCCCCACGGCGTTCCACACGGGGCGCGGCCGCCCGGCCGTGGCGCGTTCGGGACGCGCGGCCGTGTAGTACACGACCACCGCATCGCCTTCGACGGTGGTCGCGGGCCCGCCCGCCTCGTCGAACCGGACCGCGCGCCCGTCCCGCGTGGCGAACTCGTAGACGTGATGCCGTCTCGTGCTCGGGCTGTCGCCGCCCCTGGTCGTCGTGTACGCGCGCAGACAGCGCCCCTGCGCGGTGAGACCGCTGCGCCAGGCCGCGTACAACTCGAAATGGCGCCGTACGGCCACGGCCCGGACGCACAGCGCCCCGCCCCCGATGATCGTCGGTATCGCATAGAACAGCCAGGCCATCGCACTCCCCCGTCACGCGCACCTCCCTGCCCACCGCCCCGACGGTCGACCGAGGCGGCGCACAGGGAAGTTACTCGCGTACGGGATCACGGACGCCCAAGGGAACCTCTGAGGCTCAGAACGTGACGTCCGAGCAGGCGTAGAACGCGTTGCCGGTGTCCGCGATCGTCCACACCGCGAGGATCATGTGGTGGCCGGTCAGACCCGTGGGCAGGGTGCCGGTCATCTCCAGGGTCTGCGGCGGGCGCCCGCTGTAGGGGACGACCAGGAACGGGGTGGTGTCGAGGTCCGCCCGGGTCAGCGGCTTGGTGTCGTCCCAGCCCTGCTTGGTGGCGTAGTAGCGGAAGTCCGTGGTGGAGTGCTCCGCGGTGAACTGCCACTGGAACGTGTACTGCTGACCGCCCGTCACCTTCGTGGTGGGCCAGGCGGAGCCGTCGGGCCGCGTCGGGGAGTCGAGCGGCCCGAACCTCGCGTGGTCGCCGGAGCAGATGTGACCGTCGGAGGGGCCGGCCTGGGGGAAGCCCTTGGGGGCCTCGACACTCTGAGGCTCCCACTGGATGTCGCCGCAGCCGGTGACGGTTCCGTTGGCGCAGAGTTTCTGCCTGCTGATCGGCTGTTCGGTGTAGCCGTGACTGCTGGCGGGGCCCGTCGTGAGCACGAACGCTCCGGCGGTCATCAGCCCGAGCAGGGCCGCGTACGTCTTCGTGCGGAGGGAAGGCTTTCGCATGCTGCCGCTCCTGGGGTGTGGGGAGTGTGAGGGGTGTCGGGAGCCGTGCGCACCGCGATGTTCCGGTTCTAGGTCTAGACCAACATTCAACGTCCAATCTACGGACGCCAGTTGAGCATGTCCATACCAATGCCGTGGCGTCGAAGACGGTACGGATCCGCCCCGCGCCTCCCGTCACCCCATAAGGTCACTCGCCGCGGCCCGTGTAGAACGCGACCGTCAGGTCCTTCACGAGGGCCTTGCGCTCGTAGTCGTCCAGCTCGACCAGGCCCCGCGTGGTCAGCCGGGTCACCGTGTCCTCCACCGAGTCGACGACCGACGTGAGCACCGAGTCCCGGTGCTGCGCGTCGAGCGCGGCGATCCGGCGGCGCTGCATGGCCGCCGCCACCTCGGGCGCGTACTCGATCCGGGTCGGCTGCGCCGAGAAGACCTCGAGACCGACGGCCTCGGCGTCCGCGGCCAGGCGCCGGGTGAGCTGGTCGCCCACGGCCTCGGCGTTGCGCAGCGTCGGCGCGTCCTGGTGGAACGCGTCGGCGGGCAGCTGCGAGAGCACCCGGGCCATGTCCGCCTCGACGCACGCCCGCAGATACGCCTCGTGGTCCTCGACCCCGAGCGCCGCCCGCGCACTGTCCTTGACCCGCCACACGACGAGCACGACGACGCGCAGCGCCACCCCGTTCGCGTCGACCGCGGGCATCGGGTCGCTGCGCCAGTGCCGTAGCCGTACGTCGACCCGGCGGCGCAGCAACAACGGGTTCACCCACACGAGCCCCGTCTTACGCACGCTCCCCCGGTACCGGCCGAACAGGCTCAGCACCCAGGCCCGTCCGGTGCGGCCCCGCGCGAGGCCGCCGAACCCGAAGATCGCGACGAGCCCGGACCCTGCGACCGCCGCCCACTGCGCCGGGCCGAACCCGGGCGCGGCGGAGGAGAGGTGGGCGGGCAGCCCGGCGGCCTCGGTCATGATCCGCGGCAGCATCCCGGCCCAGCCGACCGACGCCACACCACCGGCCACGCCCGCGACCCCGCCGAACACCCCGACCGCACCGGGCAGCGCACGCCCGCGTCGCTCGGCCAGGTCAGGGTCGGCCGGGGGCGCCGGGCGGGCCGGCGTGCGCGGTGGGATACGGCGGCCGGGGGGCCTGCCGCCCCCGGCGCCGGGTCCAGCGCCCGTGCCGGTACTGGTACCAGTGCCGGTGCCGATGGGGGCCCCGACGGGGGTGCCGGTCCCAGTGCCGACGGGGGTGCCGACGGCGGTGCCGATGGGGGTGTCGGCGCCGGTGCCGATGGGGGTGCCCTTGGTGCTCACCACGGCCGGGCGCAGTGGGACGGCGACCGGGTCCGGGTCGTCGCGGAACAGCATGTTGACGGGGATCTCGGTGGTGGCTTCGTTGTGGATGAGCCGCGCGGTGCGCGCTGCGCCGTCGGTTTCACTCATCGAACCCTCCGCGTTGCCTGACATGGAAGACACCTCGTGGGACTCGCGGGGCCCGCAGGACCCGCAGGAAGACGCGTCGTGGCGCGTGGGAAGGCACGTCATGAGAAGAGCCGGCGCCAGGTCTCGGGCCCCGGGTAGCCGTCGGCCGCCGCGCCCCGCCACCCCTGGGCGCGCTGGAACGCCTCTACGTTGCGCCGGTCGGCCTCGCTCCACCGTGGCCCCGGGCCCTGGCGGTAGTGCTTGCCAAAACCTTTCTTCACGAGCTGCTTGCCGAGTCGGGTGACCGAGGCGTTGACCGCGCCCGGCCGGAACGCGGCCCGCCCCGGATAGGCGGGAGCCTTCCCCGTCTCCGAGGAGGCCCCGCTCGCCCCGGCCCCGCCCCCGTTCCCGGCCGCGGCCCCGTTCCTGGTCCCCGGAATGTCCTTGCCCTCGCCGTTGACCAGGTACGACCAGGTGGTCGGCCCCGGGATCCCGTCCGCGTTCCGGCCGTGCCACCCCTGGGCCCGCTGGAACGCCTGCGTCGCCCTGCGGTCCGCCGCGCCCCAGTGCGGCCCCGGCCCGACCTTGTAGAACCGCTTGCCACCCCGCTCCACGAGCATCCGCCCGAGCCGGGTGACGTCCACGTTGTCCGCGCCGGGTCCGAACATGTCGGCGCCCGGGAACTTCCCGGACGACGCTCCCGGACTGCCGGAGTCGCTCGCGCTCACCCCCTTGTAGCGGTAGGGGACGTAACGGTTCGAGTTGCTCCAGTACGCGTACGGCGTGACCTGCTTGCGGGTGCCGGGGCGGGTCTGCTCGTAGGCGATGTAGTAGGTGCGCGAGGTGTTGGCCCAGCCGCCGAAGATCGTGACGTGCGAGCCCTTCTCCGGGTTGGCCGGATTGTGGAAGAGCAGGATGTCGCCCGGGCGCAGCTGCGCCTTGCTGATGCGGGTGCCGTACTGGGCGAGGCTGCCGGTCCACTCGTTGCCCGGCAGGCCCCAGGCCATGGAGACGAAGCCCGAGCAGTCCTGGCGGTATCCGTCCTTCCAGAACTTGTTCATGCTGTACGGGACCTTCGCCGCCACCCACGTCTTGGCGCGGGCGATGATCGCCGAACGGGTGGTGGCCCGAGGTGCGGACTCGTGTACGAGGCTGATCGAGACGGGCGCACCAGGGCTGCCGGACTCCACCGGGCTGCCGTGCAGCGGGCTCGTACCGCCTTGCGGGGTGTCGGTGCCGGTACCGCTACCGCTGCCGTTGCCGTTGCCGGGGGACGGGTCGCCGGGGCCGGGTCCGGGTCTGGACTCGTGGTGCTCGGCGGCACCTGCCGGGGCGGAGTGCAGGCCGGCGATGACCGTGGACGCGGCCGCCGCGGCGACCAGGGCATGGCGGGCGCCTACGCGGGTGCGTACCGGCGGGGGGACGGTGCGGCGCCACTGGGCGCAGCCCGCGCAGTCGCAGTCGTCCGCGGAGATCTCTTCGAACGCGGGGACGGGCATGCGGTCCCCGGGTTCCGCACCCGCGGTGCGGCGCGCGCCGCAGGCACCGGCGGCATCGCCTGTGCCTTGGGGGCGCTCTGTGTCGTCTGTGCCCTCCATGCGATTCCCCTCACACTCCGATGACGGCCGTTGGACTAATGAGCCTCGTGTTCGCACGCACGAAGCGTCTCAACTGTCCGGAAAAATCGCATGTTGACGGTCCGAATGATGGAAATAATCACAAACCGACCATCGCATCGGCGCGTCGCCTGGTCAGGAGCACCCCGATCTGTCGGGTAGAGTTATGCAGGTCAGCAGGCGCCGCTAGCTCAGTTGGTTAGAGCAGCTGACTCTTAATCAGCGGGTCCGGGGTTCGAGTCCCTGGCGGCGCACCGACACGACGAAGGCCCTCCGTTCACGCGGGGGGCCTTCGCACGCGCGGGGGGCCTTCGCCGTTGACGGGGCGCGGGGAACTTGAAGGGGCGCGGGGAACCGCGCGAGACGCGGCCACGGCCCGCAGGCGTGACGAAGGACCGGCCCGCCACGGCGAGCGGCTCACCCCGCCCGGACCCGCGCTCTTGTGATCACGCCCCACCGCATCGCACGCTGGGCGCGGGGAAGCCGTGTGGGTCACACCTGACGGGGGTTTCATCTGGCTTGGCGCACACGGGGGTTGAGGTCCGGGGCATGATGCGACCGGACGGCCGAAGTACCAGTCTTGGCCGGAGCGGAGGCGGGGGGGCCGCCGCTGAGACCGACGACCACGCGGTGATCCGCGTGCGGGGGGGGATGACTCATGACGTCGACGCCTGCCGGCGCCCGGCAATCGTCGGGTTCCAGGATCACCGTCGCGTAGCGGTCACCGATGCCCGTGGCGACCTGGTCGGTCCATGCCCGGTAGGCGTTGCCGTCGGCGGCGCCGCCGCCCGAGTACTGGCCGCAGTCGCGGTGCGGGATGCCGTAGAGGACGAGCAGCGCGTCCCGGTGTGTGCTCCGCGGCCTCGGTGAAGCCGCGCGCCTGGTCCTCGGCGTTCTCCGGAGTGATCCATTCCGCGCCGGGCTGTTCGGCGATCTTGCGGATCTGCGCCGCCTGGTCGGCCTTGCCGTCCTTCTCCGGCGCGGCCATGGCCCGTGCCGCGCTGCTGTCGGGGTTGACCCAGAACGGGTCGGTGTTCCGGGGCTGTTGGGTGATGGGACCGCCCCCGCCCCGCGAGCCGCCCCTGTGCCCGCCGCCGCTGCCGCCCCCGTCGCCGGAGGAACACGCGGTCATGGGCAGCGCCGCCCCCACGACGACCGCCCCGGCCCTGAGTTTCCGGTGCATCCACTCCCCCTGGTCCCCCTGGTGCCCTGGTTCGGCGTCAATCGTGGCACAGCCGCGGGTGCCGCCGTCACCGTCCGCCGTCGTTCGCGTACTTGGCGTCAAACACCCTCTAGGCCGAGGCCCGCTTCCCCTCTACAGTCGGTGGCAGTGGCCCGCCCCGCGCCGCGGGCCCTTCTCCAGACCTCCCGCGCCTACGCCGGGCTTACTCCCGCGGCCCGTGCGCGCGCGGTCGAGGACCGTGCCCGGTCGACGGCTCCCGGGGGAGCGGGCCGCCGACCGGGCACGGTGACGGGGCTCATGCCAGTTCGACGTGGTCGTGGCGGGTGGCCGTTCCGCCGGGAGTGCCCTCGACTCCGGTCAGGTACGCGGAGACGACGACGTTCGCCGTGTACGTTCCCGACGCCCTGTCGAACGTGCCGCCACACGTGATCAACCGCAGCTCGGCCCGGCCCCGCCGGTGCGGCCCGTAGGCGCGCGCCGGGTCGAAGTGGTCGCGTGAGTAGACCTTCACGCCGTCGACCGTGAACACGGCGACGGAACCGTCGTCCCGCGCCACCCGCACGGTGTCGCCGGGCCGCGCCTCGCTGAGGTGGTAGAAGACGGACGGCTGCGAGTCGGTGTCGACGTGACCCACGAGGAGCGCCGCGCCCGGCTCGCCCGGCGTGACACCGCCCCGGTACCAGCCGACCGCAGCGGCCTGCGCGTACGGGGGCGGGTCGACGGCTCCCGACGTGTCGAGACCGCGCGGCACGAGGGGTGCCTGGATGTGCAGCGAGGTGACGTCGAGGCGTTGCGGCTTCGCGGCGTGCAGAGGGCGGTGGGCGGCGGGCAGGTCGACGCCGGCGGGGCGGCCGACGGCGGCCACGTCGCCCGTGGTCGGCGCGGCGAGATTGACGTCGGTGACCTCGCGGCCCCACAGCCACAGGCCGAGCAGCAGCACGGCCCAGGCCAGACCGATGAAGAGGCGGCCGCCACCGTGGCCGTGCCGGTGACGGTCGTGCCGGTAGTGGCCGTGCCGGTCGTGGTCGTGGCGGTCGTGGTCGTGGCGGTCGTGGTCGTGGTTGTTCATGGCGTCCTCCCCGAACTCTGCGAGTCACGACGGCGGCGCACACTGCGGACCGCCACGGCGACCGCGGCCACCGCGGCGAGGACCAGGCCGATGACGGCGTGGCGGGTGCCGGGCCCCTGCTCGGCCATGGCGGTCGAGGCTGTCTGTACGGCCGGTGGCAACCGGTCCGCCGCACCGCCACCAC
>NZ_JAPHNL010000318.1 GCF_026274175.1 Streptomyces beihaiensis | reverse complement strand
GGCCGCGGCGGGCGCGGCCCGCGCGTGCAGCAGGTCCAGGAGCAGTCGGCGGGCGGCCGGGTCGGCGGTCGCGGCGGCCGCGATGCGGGCCGCGTACCGGGCACCGAGCCGGGCGCGCGGGCCGGTCGCGGTGTCCTGGCTGCCCCGCGCGGCGCGCAGGCCGAGCACGGACGCCCGCCAGAGGGGAGCCAGCCGGTGGGCGATGGCCCGGCGCAGCCGGTAGCCGAGGCCGATCGCCGTGCCGTGTCCGGTCAGCAGCTGATCGAGGACGAGGGCGCACTCCACGGCGACCGTCATGCCCTGGCCGTGGGCCGGGTCGAGGGCGACGTAGGCGTCGCCGACGACGAGGAACTGGTCGGGCCAGCGGCGCAGCTTCTCGTAGTGGCGCCAGCGGTTCCCGGTGGGCGTGCAGGAGTAGACGGGGCCGAGCGGTGTGGCGGCCTCCAGGACGTCGTGCAGCAGCGGGTGGCGCAGCGTGCGGGCGGCGTGCAGCAGGGCCGTGTGGTCGGCGGGGGCGTGGCCGGTGTCGCCGGTCGACACCGACACCGACCAGCGGCCTCCCTCGACGGGGTGGAGCATGCCGGTGGCCGGATGGTCCGGGGAGGGCAGGAGCAGCAGGCTCTTCCAGTCGGCGACGTGGCCGATGGTGGGCGCGTAGAGGGCGGTGGCGACGGCGGTGGGGGACGTGGACGCCGTCTCCTTCGGTGGTGTGTAGCCGAGTTCGGCGAGCCACTGCGGGGCGTGCGAGCCGTGTCCGGCCGCGTCCACCACGAAGTCGGCCGGTATCAGGCGGCGTCCGCTCGGGCCGCCGGGCGCCTTGCGGTCACGGGCGCGCACCCACACGCCGATGACGGTGTCGTTGCGACCCGGTTCGAGGCCGACCGCCTCGTGCTCGGGCAGGAAGGCCACCTTCGGGTCGGCGCGCAGCCGGTCGCGTACCGCCGCGTCGATCAGGTCACGGCCGGCGCTGAGCACCGACAGGCCGGGCAGGTCCGGTCCGGTGCGGGGCAGCCAGCCGCCGGGGCCGAGGAGCAGCATGTCCTCGGGCATGCGCACGCGGACCGCCCCGGAGCCGGTCAGGTCGGCGCCGATGCCGGGGAAGAGCTCCTCCAGGCCCTGCTGGGCGGCGGCGGTCAGGGTGTGGGTGTGCCGCGCCTGGGGCACACCCCGGCGGCGCCCGGGACCGCTGGGCACCCAGTCGCGCTCGACGACGGTGACCCGGTCCATGAAGTTGGCCAGGGCCCGTGCCGCGGTGAGCCCGGCCAGGCTGGAGCCGATGACCACGGCGTGGCCGTGTCCGGTCTGCGTGTCCAGAGCCAACTCCCCCACCCTCCCTGATCGTTGTCCCTGCATCATGCGGGCACAAAGACACCGCGTGGCGGGTCTCCAGCCGGTCGCGGAGGAGACTTCGAGGCGTCCTCGAACGGGCCTTGAGGCGGGCCGGTGTCCCGGTCTTCCGGCGCTACGCCGAGGAGTGCGGCGCCCTGCCGGTGTCCTGCCCGGCCGCCCGGCGCGGCGCGGTGACCCGGCCGACGCCGCTCACGGCGCCGCGCCCAGCACCGCGGCCAGCTCCGTCGCGGCCCGGGCCCCGTAGTGCCGGGCGATGACGGAGGCGAGCTTGCCGGGGTCGGGCACGTAGGACTGGGATCCGATCTCCGCGAGCGCCGAAGCGGCGACGGCGCAGCCGAGCTGCACGGCTCGCTCGTGTCCGAGTCCGCGGCTGACTGCGGCGAGGAAACCCGCGCGGAAGGCGTCGCCGACGCCGGTCGGATCGGCGACGGCCACACCCGCGACGCCCGGCACCGTGCGCGCGGCGCGACCGGATCTGTCGATCTTGGCGCCGCGTGCGCCGAGCGTGGTGATCCACGTGCCGACCCGGGCCAGCACCTCGTCCTCGCTCCATCCGGTGCGTTCCAGGAGCAGGGCGGCCTCGTACTCGTTGGTGAACAGCCAGCGCGCGCCGTCGACGAGCCGGCGCACCTGGTCGCCGGTGAGCCGGGCCAGTTGCTGGGAGGGGTCGGCTGCGAAGGGCACGCCGAGTTCCCTGCATGCCTCGGTGTGCCGCACCATGGCGGCGGGATCGTCGGGTGCCACGAGGACGAGGTCGACGCCGCCCGCGTCCCGGACCACCGACGCCAGGTCGATGTCCGCGGCCTCGGCCATCGCGCCCGCGTAGAACGCGGCGATCTGGTTGGCGTCCTGGTCCGTGATGCACGAGAACCGGGCCGTGTGCCGGGTGTCGCTCACCCGGACGGCGCCCGTGTCGACACCGTGCTCCTTGAGCCACACCTCGTACTCGCCGCCGAAGTCGCCGCCCACGGCGCCGACGAGCAGCGGGTGCAGGCCGAGCGAGCCGAGGCCGAAGGTGATGTTCGCCGCCACTCCCCCGCGCCTGACCTCCAGGTCGTCGACGAGGAACGACAGCGAGACGTGGTCGAGCTGCCCGGCGATCAGCTGGTCCGTGAAGCGGCCGGGGAAGACCATGAGGTGGTCGGTGGCGATGGATCCTGTCACCGCGATGCGCATAAGGCTCCTGTCCGGGTCCGTGCGTGCCGGCCCGTTGAGTGCGTTCAGGTACGTTCCGGTTCCTGGCAGCGGAGGCCGAGGACCTCGCTGATGGCCCGCCGCGTTCGGGCGGCCCGGCGCGTCGGGTGCGCCGCCGGACGGACCACGTGGGCGGGTCCTTCGGCGCGGGACGCGCTCGGTGGTGCGTGTGAGGGCGGGGCGTCGTGCGGCGGGGCGTCGGGACGGGGCGAGGCGGCGCGGGACACGGGCGGGGTGCGGCCGGGGCGCGGCACCGTGCACGAGGCGCGATCGGGCGAGGCGGAACGGGAGCGGGCCGGTCCGGCGGCCCGGTCAACGGGCTGCACGTGCGCGCGGCGCCGGTGCGGCGGGGCCCGCCATGTGCGGCAGGTCCCGCCGGGACAGGCCCGAGACGATGTCGCCGACGGCCGTCGACTCGTCGGTCACGTCGGTCAGTTCGCGCAGCAGCCTCCGGCACAGGGCGCCCAGGCGCTCGGCCTCGGCGTCGGCGAGGCGGCGCCGGTCGTGGACGATGTGCAGCGTCAGGCCGCCGTCGTCGTCCGTGCAGGCGAACAAGGTGACCGGGAACTCGGTCAGGGCCGTGCCGGACAGCCTCGGTTCCTGGACGCGGACGCCGTGTGCGGCGAGCGTCGCGCGCAGGGTCGCGGACAGCCGTGGCCGGTTGTCGAACACCAGCTGGCTCTCGACGAGTTCGTCGCGCCGGCCGTCGCCTTCGTGACGGTGCCCGCGCCCTGTCCACCGGCAGATCTGCCCCAGTGAGACCCACTCGTAGGCGGCCATGTCCACGGACCGGTCGCGCAGTTCGGCCAGCAGGCCGGGCACGGTGCTGCGGGGGTCGACGTGGACGATCACCGGCAGGGTGTTCGTCAGCAGGCCCGGAATGCGTTCGACGTCCGCCAGCGCGACACCCCGCCCGCTCACCGGGACCGCGAACGCGACCGGAGCCGGGCCGTCCGCACCGCTGGCCCGGTACAGCAGCAGCGCCCACATCGCCTGGAGCGCGCCGGACTCGGTCGTGGACCGCGCGGCCGCCCAGGCGCGCAGCCGGTCGGCGTCGGCCCGTTCGAGACCGACCCTCGCGCGGCCCCAGCCGCTCGCGCCGGTGGCGGGGCCGGGCAGCGCGGGCCGGTTCGCGGGAGTGGCCGTCGGCACCACGGAACGCCAGAACTCGCGGGCCGGGGCAGTGCTCTGCCGTGCCAGCCAGTGGGCGTAGTCGCACAGGTCGGGGCGCCGTTCGCCGCCTGGCAGTCGGCCCCCGGCCAGGTAGGCCCGGTAGAACTCCCGCACCAGCACCGACACGCTCCACGCGTCGAGCAGCACCTGGTGGAAGGTGATCAGGACCCGGCCGCCGTCGCCGGACGGCGAGTCGACCAGCGTGGCGCGCAGCAGCCCCGGCACCCGCGGGTCGAAGCCGCGCCGCCGGTCCTCCTCCTTGAGCGTGTCCCAGTCGGCGTCGGCGCCGTGACGGACCACCTCGACGGCGGCGTGCTCGTGCAGCACGACACGTGGTTCGCCGTCGGGTGCCAGCGCGGCGCGCAGCACCGTCTCGCACTGGAGGACGGACTGCCATGCGGTGGCGAACCGTTCGGCGTCGAGCGGGCCTTGCCAGCGCCAGTGCACCTGTTCCACGTGGCGGCCGCCGTCGTCGTCGGGGAACCGCCTCTCGCGCAGGAGGTCGCGCTGGCGGGGGGTGAGCGGCACCGCCGCCGGGGCGCCCGGTGCGCGGGCGTCGGTGTCGGTGTCGGTATCGGCGCCGGAGTCGGTGTCGGAGTCGAAGTCGGCGCCGGAGTCGGTGTCGGCGCCGGGCAGGGCGGGCGAGGGCCGGGCGGTGGTGGTGCGGGTGAGGGCGGTGGCGGTGCGGGTACCGCCGGACTCGTAGGCGTCGCACAGGTCGGCCAGGAGCACGGCGACCGGTTCGTCGTCCACGGCCACGCGGTGGGCGACGAGAAGCAGGGTGTGGTGTTCGCTCCCGTGGGAGATGAGCACGGCCCTCAGCATTCCGTCCTGCTCGGGGTCCACGCCCCGGCGGGCCTCGGCCCGTACGGCGGCCGCGGGGGGCCGGTCCGGGGCGGTGGCGGCGGTGCGGTGCTCCAGGGCGGGCGGGCGCGCCGGGTCGACGTCGAGGCGGGGTGGGCCGTCCGGGCTGTGCCGGAGCCGCGCGGTCAGCAGGGGGTGGCGGGCCACGAAGCGGGCAAGGGCCCGCCGTACGTCACGCTCGTCCAAGGGGCCCCGCAGCTCGATGGCGAAGGGCGTGCTGTGCGGCGGGTCCGGGGCGCCGGCCGGGACGCCAGCGGGGGCACCGGCCGGGGCGGCGGACCGGTGGGCGCGCAGCAGGGCCCGCTGCTTCTCGGTCAGAGGGATGGAGCCCGTCCACTGGTCCCCTGCTCCGGCGTCCGCCCCTGAGGGCGTGCCATGGGCCTGGTCCTGGGTCATCGGGGTCTCCTGATTCGAACAGCACGGGGCCCGTGAGCCCTGCCCCGGCGCGGTGGCTCGCAACGTCCTTGCCGAGTGTGCGCCGAAGGACCGGCGCCGCACAGTCGTGACGCCGCCGGGTCGAGCCGTCGTCAGCCGCGTTCCGAGCCGGGGCAGGACCGCCGCACAGTGGCAGGCCCCGCTCCTTCGAGGCACAGGCGCACGGAGGAGCGGGGCGTGCCGGGGCCGGGGGGATGCGGCCCCCAGGGCCTGTCCGCCCGACAGGCCCGGTCAGGGGTCAGTGGTCAGTGCACGCGGGCGGCCTTCCGCCCCGCCGCGTTCTCCGCCCCCGCGAGCGGGACGGAGTCGGACTGCGCCATGAGGATGGAGCGCTGCAGGCGGCTGAGGGCCGCGGACGGCTCAAGGCCCAACTCCCGTACGAGAGTGGTCCGCAGCCGCTGGTACACGTTGAGCGCCTCGCCGCGGCGGCCGGAACGGTACAGCGCGAGCATGAACTGCCCGTGCAGGCTCTCGTGCATCGGGTAGCGGCTGACCAGCACCGTCAGCTCGGACAGCAGCCCGCGGTGGTGGCCCAGCCGCAGATCGGCCTCGATGCGCTGGTCGAGGATGCACAGCCGGGTCTCCTCGAGCCGGTCGACCTCCGGGCCGAGCTGGCTGCCGGCCTGGACGTCGGCGAGCGTGGCGCCGGTCCACAGGGACAGGGCCTCACGCAGCCGCTTGGCGGCGCCCTCGTAGTCCTCCGCGTCCATCGCCCGGTATCCGGCTCCGGCCCGCTGCTCCAGTTCCTGGAAGTCGAGCAATCCGCCGCGGACGCACAGGCGGTAGCCGCCGGGCAGGGTCGTCAGTACGTCCTTGGCCTCGACCCGCTGCTCCCCGCCCCGCGTCAGCGCGTCACCGAGCAGTTCGCGCAGCTGGAGGACGTAGGTCTGCAAGGTGGTGCGGGCGCTGCGCGGCGGGGTGTCGCCCCACAGCTCCTCCATCAGCGTGGACACGGGTACGACGCGGTCCGCGTTGAGCGCGAGCAGGGCCAGCACCTGCCGTGGTTTCGGGGCGGTCGGCACGATCGAGATGCCGTGTTCGCGCACCGACAGCGGACCCAGTACTTCGATGTCCATCGTTCTCCCCCTACGGGTGCAGGCATACGGGCCGACTCGGCGTGCGGTGCGCGCCGCGGCGACGACTCGAGCGATGTGTCGCACGGTTTTCGAGCCCGACTCGATGGAAATTCAGCGCGGTCGGCTGGTCAATCCGACCCGGACGCTTTTTACATCGTGCTGTGCAACTTGCGGAAAACTTAAGGCAATCCGCAGATTCGCAGGTCCGCGGAGTGCCTGCGAGGCCCCGCGCGCCCCTCCCCCGCTCCCTCCCCCTCCCCTGCTCTCGTTCCCGTTCCCGCTCTCGCTCTCGACTACAGCGGAAGCGTTATCCCCAGCTCCTGCATGGCGGTCGACGGCGGGCCGCCCTCCGAGCGTTCCGTCTTGTAGCCCTTGACGCGGGCGGCCAGGGTGCGCGGGTCGACGGCCTCGGCGGGCGCGCCGGTCGCGTACAGGCCCTCGGGGGCGCTGTCGCGGTCGTGGGGCAGCAGCCAGAAGACGCGGCGGCGGAAGGTGCCGGAGGATCGGGATGCCTTGGCTTTGGGACCGAGCAGCGCGTAGCCGACCATGCGGCCGTCGCGGTGGTAGGCGGGCCTGCCCTTGCGGGTGGGCAGCCGGTCCAGGCTCTGGCGTACGTAGTCGAGATCGGCGATGTCTTCCAGCCAGACGAGTTCGGTCTCGTGGTTGATCTCGTCCTCGGTGATCAGGGAGCTCATGCGGTCGCTTCCCTCTCCTCGTCGGTGAGCAGTCCGATGCCCGGGTAGTACTTGCGCTGGTTGGACAGGATCATCTCCTTGGGCGAGGCGAGCCCGGCCAGCTCACGGGCGCGTGCCGCGAATGCGCGTGAGGACATGGCGGGCGCCCCCTCATTCTGGCACCAGCGTTTGTACGCCGCGTAGAGGCCGGTCTGCTCCGCCCGAAGATCGGGCCCGATGGCGCAGCACTCCTCGAAGAAGCGCCCGGTGTGGTCCTCGGTCTCCGCGTACGCGTTGGTGGCGATGCGTACGCGTTCGGGGCCGGTGAGGTCGCGTTCGCCGCCCAGGTAGCGGCGGGCGCCGTCGATGAGCCAGCCCAGGATGCCGGGGCCCTCCTCGGTGACGAGGATGTCCGCGAGGTTGTCGATCTTGCGTTCGTCGGAGACGACCCGTTCGAAGGGGATCAGCCGCATGCGGCGCCAGAACGCGAAGCCGCCGGTGCCGACCTCGGGCCGGTGGTTGCCGAGGAGCCAGAGCTTGTGCGTGGGCTGGAAGCTGAAGAAGTCCTGGCGCATGCGGCGGGCCTTGATGCGGTCGCCGCCGGTGAGCAGCTTGACGCGGGCCTCGTCGAACTTGTCGCCGTGCTTGACCTCGCTGCACACGATGACGCGGCGGCCGTGGAGTTCGGCGAGGTCGGTGGGGTGGCCCTCGTAGGGGCGGGCCATGAGGAAGCCGGGCGGGGCCGCGTCGGCGTAGTCGCCGAGCAGTTTCATCAGGACGTCCAGGAGGACGGATTTGCCGTTCTTGCCGGCGCCGAAGAGGAACGGGAGGACTTGTCCGCCGACGTCGCCGGTGACGGAGTAGCCGAGGAGCAGTTGCAGGAAGCCGATCATCTCCCGGCCCTCCTCGTCGTCCCCGAACGTGTCGGTGAGGAACCGGTCCCAGCGCGGGGTCCTGCCGTGGTGCGGGCCGACGGTGGTGGAGCGGGAGTGGAAGTCCTTGTTCGGGTCGGGCGTCTTGATCAGGCCGGTGCGCAGGTCGACGATCCCGTCCGGAGTGCACAGCGCGTACGGGTCGGCGTCCAGGCGGGCGGCGTTGAGCACCATGCCGGGGGCCGACTTGGCCTGCGTGAGCATGGAGTTGATGCCGGTGGTGGACAGGGCGCGGCGCCGGTGCTGTTGGAGGGCCGTGGTGGTGAACAGGCCGCGCGCGTCGTGCCCGGCGATGTTCTCGGCGAGGTCGCCCGCGGCCCACAGCACGGTGTCGTCCTCGTCGATCTGCCAGCGCGTGGTGTCCCAGCGGTACCAGCCGATGCCGGGAACGTGCCGGTAGTCGTTGGCGTACAGCTTGACGAACAGTTTGGCGTTGCCGCGGTCGGTGAGCGTGTCGGGCAGCAGCCCTTCGACCCTGGCGTCCGGCGCGCCCGCCGCGTGCGGTCCTTCCCCTTGTGCGGGCAGCGGAACGCCGCCCTGGTCACGGATCTGCGCGGCGACGGCCGCGGGGTCGAAGTCGAAGAGGGTCTCGTTGCCTGGTGAGGTCACGGGCGGCCTCCGTGGGCGTAGAGGGGCCTTGTGAGCCCCGCGGCGAGGCCGCTGGCAATGATCTGCTCCGAGCGCCTCTCCTGCCCTGGACGGGCCGCTGAGGCCGTTTCTCGCAGTGCCTGTTCGGCTTCCTCCCGTGACACCCGGTGCGCGGCGACGAGACCACCGATGGTGAACGCGGCCCGGTTGAGGGTGTCGGAGAACCCGGCGCCCTCGCTGACCTGCCCGCACGCCTCGACGGGCGCCAGGATCGCGGCGAGGAGCCCGGCCACCTGCCGGCGTCCGCCTCCGGCGGCGAGGACGGCCTGCTGCGCTCGGGGCGGTACAGGGCGGGGCGCGGGGATGTCGGGTGCGGGCAAGTGCCCGGTGCGTTCGAGCTCCTGAGCCAGCCACAGAGGCAGCGCGGCGGGCTCCCTGGTCTCCCCCACCGGGGTGTACGTCCCGGCGCTCGTGGTGGTCCCTGGAGCGATGATGTAACCCCCGTGCGCGCGGACGTCGACCTGCCAGGCGAGCGCCCGCCCCGAGCCGGAGCCGGTGGAGCACTGCCAGCGGCGGTTGTCCTCGGCCCGGTACCAGACGTGCAGCCCGCCCGAAGGCGTCCGTACGCGCAGCGTGTTGGCGTCCTCGGCGGGGCTGGGCTTGCCACGCAGCGCGGCCAGGACGGCCAGCGAGTGGAAGCCGGTGGCCAGTCCCGTCAGGTCGATGTGCTCGGCGATCGGGATGCCGGGCAGGACCCGGTCCCGGTGGGGCACGGCGGCGGCGTGGGCGTCGATGTCGATGACGACCAGGCCCGCGGGACCGCAGGCGACGCCGACACCGAAGTCGGGGTGGGCGGTCCACCACTGCTGGATGCGGCGCTGGTCGAGGGTGGCGGCGTGGAAGCCGTGACACCAGCGACCGGCGGGCAGGCACGCGCAGTCGGCGGCCGTGTGGGCGCCGCCGCGGCAGTTCTCGCAGTTCCCGGCGGGCGTCTTGCGCCCGGGAGCCAGCGGATGCACCGGCCAGCCCCGGCGGGCACACCAGCGGGCGGTGGCGGAGGGCGGCGCAGCGACCGAGGGTTCGGGGACGGGCCACGTCGAGCCGCTGCGTGGGAAACGCAGCTCAGAAGACATTCCGATCCCCTACCAGCGACTGAAGCGACTCAACGACGGACACAGACTAGCGAACGGGCGCGATCAGGCGGTGGAGCACTGGTTGAGAGCCCCTTCGGCCGTGTCGATCACCGTTTTCCAGGGGCCTGCGAGCGCCGGTCGGGGGCGTCGCGAGGCCGACAGCGACTGAAGAAAAAGGGGCAGCGACTGAGCGACTCTTCGGTCGCTCTCACAGTAGCTCAGAAAACCGCAGGTCAGAGCCTTGCGAAAGCCAAAACAGCGACTGAAGCGACTGAAGCCTTCTATCTATGACGCACACGCGCACGCGCCAATGTCTTCATATACCCGAACCTTGAGTCGCTTCAGTAGCTGTTCAGCCGCAATATGCCCCGTGACCTGGGCTTTCTTGTAGCGACTGAACAGCTACCGAAGACCCTTTCAGTCGCTGTTCTTCAGTCGCTGTCCCTCCAGAGCCCCCCGGCGGCAGCGACCGAGCGACTCAACAGCGACTGAAGCCCAGCGACTCAAGCGACCGAAGCGATCGACCGCCGGACATTGCTGGGCTTCAGTGCCTGTGGCTTCGCGAGGAGGAGCCTCGCAAGGACGCCCTCGCGAGGATGAACAACCGCGCGGGTGCGGGCGCGAGGGCGAGGAAGAGAACGGGAGAGCGGGACGGAGGGACGGAGGGACGGGAGGAAGAAAGCGCTGCTGTCAGGCAGGAGTGACGGCACTGCCGCTGCCGTGCTGGGAGCGGGGCGTCTTCGCGCCGGGCTTCCTCGGTTCGACCGTCCTCGGATCGACGGCCTCCCCCGGCGCCCCCTGCCGGTACAGGCCGCCGGGCAGGCTGTCCCGGTCGTGCGGCAGCAGGAAGAACACCCTGCGCCGGTACAGGCCGCTGTCGGGGTCGGGCCGGGCCTCGTCGTCCAGGAGCGCGTAACCGACCATCCGGCCGGCACGCGCGTACGGGGGTTTGGTGCCGCGCCGCTTGGTCTTGTCCAGGGCCTGGCGGACGTAGTCGAACCCGGCGGGATTCTCCAGCCACACCAGGTCCCGCTCGTGGGCGAGGTCGCTTTCGCTGAGCAGCGCGCTCATGGCCTGCCCTCCAAGATCGGCCAGTGCGAGGTGCCGGCTCTCCGCCCGGCAGGTGTGAGGGGAGGACCCGCGTGCGCCGACGGACCAGGTAGAACCTGCGGGTCCATATCCGGGCACATCCTAGTCCGGCGGGCGCAACTCGGGCAGAGTCCCGCTCAGTCGGGCAGGAGGGTGATGTCCGGATAGTGCTTTCGCCCGTTGGACTTGAACATGTCAGCGGGAGAGGCGAGCCCCAGCTCCTGGCGCACACGGGTGGCGAAGGCCCGCGCGGAGGCAGGGCGGATCCCCTCCGCCGCGCACCAGGAGCTGTAGGCGAGAAACAGCCGCCCCTGCTCCACCCGCAGCCCTCCCGGCGTCTGGGCGTCCCGGGTGCACCGTTCCGTCAGGAAGCGGCCGATGTGGTCCTCCGTGGCCGCGTACGCCGTCGTGGCGAGCCGGACCCTGTCCGGGCCGTCGAGCGGGTCCCGGGCCGTCAGATAGCGGCGTGCGCCCTCGACGAGCCAGTGCAGGATGCCGGGGCCCTCGTCCCGTACGAGTTCGAAGGCCAAGTTGTCGATCTTGCGTTCGTCGGGCACGACCCGTTCGAAGGGGATCAGCCGCATGCGGCGCCAGAACGCGAAGCCGCCGGTGGAGACTTCGGGCCGGTGGTTGCCGAGCAGCCACAGGTGGTGCGTGGGAGTGAAGGAGAAGTAGTCCTGCCGCATCCTGCGCGCCTTGATCTTGTCGCCGCCGGTGAGCAGCCGGACCCGGGCCTCGTCGAACTTGTCGTTCGGCTTGAGCTCGCTGCACACGATCAGGCGCCTGCCGTGCAGTTCGGTCAGCTCGGTGGAATGCTCCAGGAGCGCGCCCCGGTCCATGAGGAAGCCCGGCGGGGCGGCGTCCGCGTAGTCCCCCAGGATCTGGATCATGCTGTCCAGGAGGACGGATTTGCCGTTCTTGCCGGCGCCGAAGAGGAACGGGAGGACTTGTCCGCCGACGTCGCCGGTGACGGAGTAGCCGAGGAGCAGTTGCAGGAAGTCGATCATCTCCCGGCCCTCCTCGTCGTCCCCGAACGTGTCGGTGAGGAACCGGTCCCAGCGCGGGGTGTCCATGGGATGCGGTGCGACGCTGGTGGCCCGCGAGTGGAAGTCGAGGGTGGGATCGGGCGCGCGCAGCTTCCCGGTGCGCAGGTCGACGATCCCGTCCGGAGTGCACAGCGCGTACGGGTCGCCGTCGAGGGCATCGGGATCTAACGACAGGTCAGGCGACGCCTCGGCTTGGGCGAGCATCGCCTTGATCCCGGTGGTCGACAGCGAACGACGCTTGTGCGCCCGCAGTTCGCGCTCGGTGAAGTCCCCCCGGGGATCGACCTCGGCCAGCCTCTCGGACATCTCACCGGCCGCCCACCACACGGACTTCTCGCCCCCGGTGCGCTTCCACCGGTACCCGTCCCACGCGAACCAGCCGAGTCCCTCCACGTGCCGGTAGCGGTCCCGGTGGAGCTCGATGAACAGGCGCGCGTTGCCCCGGTCCGTGAGCGTGCGGGGCAACAGCCCGGCCGGTGTCGCCGAACGGGTCCCTTCGGTCCCTGCCGCTCCCCGCTCCCCTGCCTCTTCCCGTTCCCCTGGCCCTTCCTCTCCCTCTCCCTCTGCCTCTCCCTCTCCCCCTCCGGTGAACCGCTCGCGGGCGGCCTGGGCCGGGAGGGCAGGTGGTGAAGAGGGCCCAGGGACGGAGACGCGCCCGGGAACGTCCCCGGGCACTGTGCCGGATGGCGGCATGCTCTCGGCGCTGCTCATGAACGTCCTTCGGATGAAACGCGCGTACGGTCACCGCACAAGGCGCGGCCTCGCTCCATGCAGGATCGTTTTGCTCCCCGGCTGCACTGCCTCTCGGTCAGGGACTGAAGGGACTGTGACGCGGGAGAGCGTATGTGGAGCTTTCGCGTTGTACAAGCGTCTTTGCCATGTGTCGGTCCCTGAACTGAACCCTCGGGCGCTTCGGTCTCTTGAACGTTCAATGACTTCTCTGAGAAGCCTTGAGAGCACGACCCCGAAACGACGAAACGGCAGCTCCGGAGGTCGGATCGGAGGTCCGCGCGAGTCCCGGAGCGCTGTTGCGGTGGGTCGGGCTCGTGCCCCGGCGGGTGGTGACGGGGCGTGTCGAGGCAGGGTGTGAGCGGCGGCGAGGCGCGGAAGCCCGGCACCACTCCCCCGGCGGCGAGCACCGGTGAAGCGCGCTGGGCATCCGCACAGGAAACGGGTACGCCATGGCATCCGTGTGCGCGTACGTGCCCTTGTCTGGGGGCTACGGGCGTTGGGCGTCCGGCGCGGTGGAGGCGGGAAGAGCGTGCCCTCGGGCGTCGGTCGGAGCGGGGCGGTACGGCTGTGCTGTACGCGGTGCGGCGTGGGCGGGGGCGTGAAGTCCGCGGCGTGGGCCGACGCGCGGTGCCGCCTTGCGGCGTGGCGTGGGCCGAGGCCGCCCGCGAAGCGGATGGCGCGACACGAACGCCTGAGAGCTTCCTGTCGTCGCGTGTGAGGGCTGCGGGCGGCAGGCCGCGGGCGGAGTGGGTGATCCGTGCGGTGGAGCTGCCGGGCCTCACCGGATGCCTGTAGCGGGGGCGGTGGTCTCTTCGTACGTGGCTGTGGGCGGGTACTGACGTTGTGGCAGACCGGTGGACGGGGTGGAACCGGCGCGGGTCGGCCTGGGCAGTGCACGTCCTGCGGGGTTGCGGTGCCCGGGACCACCAGGCGGTTTGATCATGTCCGTTTCCCGGGGCGACGAAGACGCGCCGGGCTCGGTCGACCGCACACGGCCGTCGCCGGTGAGGTGGTCCGAGTACAGGAAACCTGCCGCCGACGGCGGCGGTGGCAGCTGTCGTGCGCTGAGCGGCGCCATGAGCTGAGAGGCCGGGTACTCGGTCGATCCCGCGGAACGCGCTTCTACGGGGCGAAGAACGGGCGTGTCGTCGGGCAATGTCGCCGCAGCCACGCAGCCCTCCCTGCCCGCCAGCGATCGAGGCAGCGTGAGCGACAGCTCCTGGTTGTGTGGGCCGAGCCCCCCCCTGCCGGACTCCTTGGGGCTGCCGCCGTCCGCCGTACTGCCGTGCGCCTGAGACCCGTTGATCCCGGAGATCGCCGACCACGTGGAGGCGGGTCGCCAGGGGTGTAGCGGATGAGTGCAGGGCGAGCGCAGGGCGAGTGCTGGGTGAGCTGGGTGAGTGACTTGCGTGTCGGTCGACTCCTCGGCATGTGGGCGTGCCCGGTGGCGGCTGCCCTACCCGTCGGCCGAGCGTGCACCGGACTCCTCGTGACGTGCCGGGATGCCGGAACGTCGTTCATGCGGTGCTGGGCTGCGAACCCTGGTCGCGAAGAACGGGCGGGCCGTCAGGCCGTCAGGCCGGATCTGCGAAGGACCTCAGCGCCGGAGTTCTCGCGTATGCAGGAGAGAGTCGCTCTTGCCCAGGGATGCCGGGTGGGCCAGCCGCAGAGGTCGACGGCGAGGTGGTTCGGGCTGGACTGCGTACGGCCAACCAACTGAACGGCCCCCCTTCATCGGTCGCTCGACGGATCCGAGAAAAGAGATCCGCGTGGAGATGCATGCTGGACGGGAGGGAATGCCCTGCGCCGCAAACGCGTGGGGAAGGATCAAGAGGATGGCTCACGCGATCAAGTCGTGAGCGAGTTCAGAGGGCGCGCCTCTTGAGGAGCGCAGAGACTGGCTGATGTAATGTGCTTCTGGTGGCCATAAAAGGCCATCTGACCTGCGGAAACAAACATCAGCGCAAACATCCTCGCAAGTTTGCGTGCAACCGTTGAGAGAGGGGTGTGCATGGGCCTTCTTCATGGCCTGGTCGCTCACCCTTCTAGCTGCCTTCGGCAAGGCAGCTCTTCACACCTGAAGCTGTACCTGAAGCCACACCTGGAGCCACGCCAGGATCACCGCGTATCCGCCAGTCCATCAGCACGCCTCGTCCGCAGCCGGTTTGCAGGTGAGCGTGTGGGCGTGAGTGGAGGTCCGCGCGATGGTGTGTGCGTCTGCCTGGGTGGCCATAAGGCTGCTGGCTTCTCTGTCAGTGGGTTCGTACGCGGCCCTGCGAGCAGGGGTGGATGCCTGTTCGTCAGCGCAACGCCAAGCATCCCGTCAGGCCCGTGTGGATGGGCGAGCGCATGCCCGGATGCTGGCTTGCCTCACGGCCCGTACGGCAACCGCCCGGCAAGCCCACTTCCCAGCAGGTGTCGAAGCGGGCCCACTTGCCGGGCTGGACGCCTGCGGGAGAGTCGGCATGGGGACCCGCACGTCGGTCAGCTCGTCGGTCAGCTCGTCGGTCGGCCGACGAGTACACTCGGCTGCCGACTCGACCGCGTGCCCACCTGTCTGTGCGTCGACCGGTCCGGTGGCAGGCATGCAGGCCGGACGCACGGCCAGTTGACGGGTGGGCAGGGTCGCGAGCACGTACACCGGCCCGTACGCCAGCCCGCCCACCGGAACGACTGCGGGACCGCGCGCCGGTGCGGCAGCGTCATCGCGGGCCGGACCGCCCACCGGACTGCGTGCGGCTCCGCACACGCGTTGCCGTGCCGACCTCACCATGGACAGCTAAGCGGGACAGCCCGCCCGCAGGTTCACTTGGTTGCCGCCGGGCATACCTGCCGAGTGGCAGGCAAGAGGCGCGGCCGGACCGCATGCCCGACAGCATCCCCGCATGGCGGCGGGACCGAACGCCGACCAGCACGTCGGCCCGCATCCCGGCCGACCCGTCGGTCCACCCACCAGCCCACCCGCCGGACGGGCGGTGGGTTCAAAGGTGTGTTCACCGGCCCGCCACCCGGCAAGCCGTGAGGTAGGCGCTGTCGCCTGGCGGCAGGCCGGCCGAGCAACGAACCAGGGGGCAGGCGTGTCGGCCCGCCCGGCCGCACGTCCGCTTCCTGACCTGATAGCCGGTCAACCGGCGTGTTCGACCACGTGGGTAGTCGCATTCCTGGTAACATCCGTGCCGCTTGGTCTTACCGTTGTCCAGGAGGTGACTGGTCCTGTGGGTTCGTCAACTTTGGCGCGGACCGGTCTCATCGCGGGCATGAAGGTGGGTGAGTCGGTCGTGGTGGACGTGTGGCAACCGGCTTGTTCCCTTGTTTGCGCACAAGTTGGCCTCACATCCTCGATGGTGCGTCCCAGCAGCGGTGATGCGGCTCAGGAGGGCGTTGCGGCGCCTCCGCAGGGCGGTTTTGGACCTACTCCGCACCATGATGGAGCGCTGTGGAGCGCAGGATCGTTCTGAGAGAAGTTTTCACCCGCCAAACCCGATCAATTCGGGCATGTGGCGCCCGGTTCTCGGGCCTGGAACAGCTGGAACAGAGTGAGAGGAACCATGGCGAGCCCCTTCGAAGCTCCTGACCCGTCTCAGCAGCAAGCACAGATCCCCTGGGCAGCCCTGTCGCACATCTTCATGTTCGGCAACGGCAAGGGCGGCGTCGGCAAGTCGTCCGTCTCCGCCAACGCGGCCGGCAAGGCGGCGCGCAGCGGACTGCGCACGCTCATCATCGACTGCAACGCCCAGGGCAACATCGCCCGTGAGCTCGGCTACAAGCGCGCCGAGTGGAACGACGGGGGAGCGGGGCTCCTGGAGGCGCTGCGCAACGGCACTCCGCTGCAACCCCGGCAGGGCGTTCGCGAGAACCTCGACGTCGTCATGGGCGGTCCCGCGCTGGGTGACGAGTTCGGCATCTTCTTCCACACGCTGCTCGCCAAGGAAGGGCCGCACGCCTACCTGCGGCTGCTGATGTGCCTGCTGCCGATCGCGCACGAGTACCAGATCATCATTCTCGACACCCCGCCCGAGAACCCGTCGCTGCAGCGCCTCGCTCTGTCCGCGGCACGCTGGCTGATCATCCCGGTCAAGAGCGACGGTGGCGCGGAGGACGGACTGGCCCAGATCGGCCTGGAGTTCTCCTACGTCAAGTTCGTCAGCCAGATCAACCCGCACCTCGCGCTCCTCGGCGTCCTGCTCTTCGACACCGGGCGTACGTACACGGGGATCCACGCCGACGTCCGCCGCCAGGTCCAGAAGGTGCTGGGCGAAGAGGCCCACATGTTCAAGCACCTGATCGGGCACACGGAGTCCGTGGCGCGGCTCGTGCGCAAGCGCGGCCTGCTCGTGCAGGAACTCGCCGAACTGCGCACCGAAGGGGACCGGACCGTTCCCGGGACCGTCGAGGGGCTGGCCGCGGACTACGAAGGATTCACCGAAGAGATGTTCGCAAGGGCGCTCGAACTGAGGAAGGAAGCCGCGGCATGACACCGCCGAAGAACAAGAAGACCCGCGCCGACGAGGACGACGAGCAGAGCATGTCGGACGAGGGCGTCGGCAACCTGTTCAGCGGGGGAGCGGCCGCGCCGTCCAACGCCCTCGCCGGATGGGCCACCCCGCAGACCACCACGCCCGCCCCGGCCGCGCCCGCGGCCCCCGCCGCCCCGGTGGCACCGCGCCCCGTGGCCGTCGTGCCCGCCCCCGCGCGCGAGGCCGTCGAGGAGCAGCCCCTGGCCGTCGAGGACGCGGACACCGCCAAGCCGGTCGGCTTCTATGTGTCGGCCAACGTCGCGAACCGTTTCCGCAAGCTGCGCAAGCAGAGCGACCTGACGCACACCCAGATCGTCTTCCTGGCCGTGGAAGCGGCCGTGGAGAAGGGAATCGCCCAGGTCGTCGAGGACGCGCGGCGGGCACCCAAGTTCCAGTCGAAGCTGTTCGCCGTGGCGCCGGACAACACGGACCTGCGCGGGCTCGGCCCCGTACAGCTGCAGTACAAGCCGACGCGGGCGCAGCGCGCGGTCATCGACCGGCTGGTGACCGAGGCCGGGCTGCCCGACCACACCAAGTTCCTGGCGATCGTCCTCGACCAGTACCTGCCCGGACGCCGGGACAGCTGACGGCCGAGGGGAGCGACCGGCGGAAGGCGAACGGATCATGACTCGCTTCGACGCGATCGACTCGCTGCTGTCGTCGGTCATGCCCGAGGCGCCGCTGCCCGCGCCCGACGTACGGCGTGCGCTGCGGGAGCGGGCCCGCCTCTCCAAGGCCCAGGCGGCCCGCGCCCTGCGGGTGAGCCCCTCCACGCTGGCCGCGTGGGAATCCGGCCGGGACCCGGCGGGGGAGGGGCGGAAGACGTACGCGCACTTCCTGGACGGGCTCGCGGCGAAGCTGGAGCCGGAGCAGCCGGAGCAGCCGGAGCAGCCGGAGCAGCCGGAGCAGCCGGAGCAGCCGGTGGAAGCCGGTGACCCGGAGGGCCCGTCCGCGTCGGCCGCGCCGTCCGCGTCGGTCCCCGCCGATGGCGCGTACGCCGACACGGTCGTCGACACAGCCGTCACCGACGCCGTCGCCCCTGCCGACGTCGAGGTCGAGGCCGTCGTCGAGGCCGAGGTCGAGGCCGACGACGACGTCGAGACCCTGGCGGCGCCCGCGCCATGCGTCCTGTGCGGCGGCCCGGCCCGGCAGTGCGTGGCAGGCTTCCCGCAGCACCTGGACCCCGCCGACTGCCGGTCGGCGACGGCCACCGCTCAGCCCGAGGCACCCGCCACCGTGAGGGTCGAGCCACCTGCCCCCGCACAGCCCGAACCGCCCGCACGCCCGCTCGGCCAGGCGCGGCGCCCGGGGGAGCAGCCGGCGAACAACGGCCGCCGCCCAACGACTCCCGCAAGCCGCCGCCCCGGGGCCGCGCCCGCCCGCCGCTCCTTCCGGCCCGCCTCCGGCCCCGGCGATCTCATCGGCCGAGCCGTCCGCGCCGCGCTCGCCGCACACGAGGGCGACGTCGAGGCGGCCACGGCGGCCCTCGCGCGCAAGGCGATCCCGGACGCGATGGCACTGCTCGACGAGACCCGCAAGGGCGGTCGCTACGACGTCATCGCCCACCCGTGGATGCCGGACGTCCTCAAGAAGCAGTCCTCGCGAGGCGCCGACCAGATCTGGGAGGCCCGCCCCAAGTGGACGCGGGCCGAACTGCCGCCCGGCGAGCATCAGGTGACCGCGCTCGGCGTCAACGGCGCCCACCTGTCCGCGCTCAAGACGCACCTGCCCATCGGCCAGTTGGCGCACACCGGCGGCAGCGGTCTCGGCCACGACCGGCGCCGCGCCGGCGTCCACCTGATCACCCCGCCGCACTGGGACCACGAGGACGTCCTGCCCAACCCGATCGGGCAGCGCGACGAACCGGGCCCGCTGTGGGTCGCCGAACCGACCCTGCGGCTGCTGCTGCGCCTGTCCGGACCGAAGTACGGGCTGTGCGAGCCGCCCGAGATCCACGAGTCGTACACCTCGGACGCCACGGAAGGACTGCTGGAGAAGTTCCGTGTCGTCCTCAAGGACGCCCGTGACGCGGCGCTCGCCGACGGCGACGAGGTGACGCTGGAGTACGTGAAGGCGATGTACTCCAAGTTCGTCTCCACGATGGGGGAGTCGAACTACAACCGGGAGCTGTACCGCCCCGACTGGATGCACCTCATCCGCTCCCAGGGCTTCGCCAACCTCTGGATGAAGGCGCTCAAGGCCCACGAGGCGGGCCTCACCGTCGTGCGCGCCACGGGCGCCGACGAGCTCCACCTCATCGGCGACTGGCGGCGTCACTTCCCCGAGGGGCTCGGCGTGAACGAGCTGAAGGTGATGGACGTCTACGCCGCCGGGGAGACGGCCGACGGGCCCATGGAGCCGGGCCTCGGCAGCTGAACCGCCTCCCCGGTCTCATCGCCACGCCCGTCATCCACCGCTCGCGCTCCCGCGCTCCCGCACGCTTGAACGCTAGTGGCAGTGGCAGTGGCAGTGGCAGTCGCTGCGCTCAACTCTCCTACCGAACAGTCGGGTTCCTTCCCCTCCACTCATGTTTACTGGTCGACCGGTATGTGTTGACGTGCCGGTTGACCAGTATCTAATCTGGAGACGGTGCGGCAGAGCGGCGCGGAGAGCGCAGATGCGTGAGGTTGGCGGAGATGGTGAAGCAGCAGCGTTCGCAGCGCACGATGGAACGCCTTGTGGCTGCCGCGGCACAGGAGTTCGCAGCTCAGGGCTTCGCCCGGGCCTCACTCGCCGATGTGAGCCGCCGCGCGGGCGTCACCAAGGGAGCGTTGTTCTTCCACTTCTCCACGAAGGACGAACTCGCCGAGGCGGTGCAGATGCGCGCTCAGGATCTTCTGGACACCGCGATCGAGGAGCACAGTCAGGTCGGCGTCTCCAGCATGCAGGTGCTCGTCGACATCACGCACTACCTCAACGGCGTTCTGCACGAGGACCCCTACATACGGGCGAGCGTGCGCATCAGCCGGGAGCAGGCGAACGGCGATCCGAGCGCCTATGACTTCTACTCCCTGTGGTTCGGCAGGCTGTGGCGGCTGCTCGAACTGGCTCGCAGAAGAGGGGAGTTGGGGCGCGCTGTGGCCGATGTGTCGGCCCGGACGCTGGTCACGGCGGCCGTGTCGGGCGTCGAGACACTGGCCTGGATGGGAACCGGGCGCGGCGAGGTCGAGCAGTGGCTCGGCCACCTGTGGGAGCTGATGCTGCCACTGCTGCTGACCGACGACCTCGGCGAGGAGGTCAGGGCGGAGGCTCCCCCGGACCTGTCCTGATCCAGGAGCACGCGACACCGCCCACGGCCCACCACCACCCGTCGGACGGACGCCCGGGGCACCCGAGCGGGCCGGGCCGTCCGAGCGGTCAGTCGGCCGGGAGCGCGGCCCGGAGGCCGGCCTCGTCGCGCTCGATCAGCTCCCACACGTCGGCCGAGCCCTTCGGCTCGAACTTCGCGACGCGGCGCGCGGGGACGAGACCCGGCAGCAGCCAGGTCCACATGTCGGTCACGCGCTCGTGCAGATCCTCGCGCTGGGTGCGCACCTGCGAAGTGATCTGGACGCCGGCGAACGCGCCCACCAAGTAGGTCGCGGCGTCCGCGACGTTGACCTCCGGCTTCACATCGCCGCGGCCCTGGGCGGGAGCGAGATTGTCGCGCACGTTCTCTATCCAGGAGTTGTAGACCGCCGGGTCCGGGTCCGTGAACGAGCCGAACTCGATGACGAGCCGTATGCCCGCCCTGATCCGTACGCGGGAGCGAAGACCGTGCGCCATGAGATGGGTCATGTCGATCGCGGACTGCACACCGGGGCGTTCGACCTCGGGAAGTATCGTGAGTATGTCGAACTGACTGGACATCAGCTCGTGGGCCAGGGCTTCCTTGGAGGGGAAGTGGAAGTACATCGCCCCCTTGGTCACCCCGGAATGCTTGGCGATGTCACTGAGGCTCGTGCTCCCGAAGCCCGCCGCGTCGAAGGCTTCCGCCGCACCGTCGAGGATGGCCTGGCGGGTGAGCTCCGCGCGCTCCCGTCGTGCGCTCACTGAACAGTCTCCCTCCGCCACGATGCGGACAGCGCGTTCCGTCCGGGATCCACCGCGACTTCAGCGCACATTTTAGAGGTCTCTTGCATTCGAATACCAGTCGGCCGGTACTATTACGGCCACTCGCACCACCCCGACTGGACGGTTCGTCCAGCCTTTGTCCTGTTCAAAGAGCGCTTTCCCGAGAGGGACGGGCGCATGGGGGAGGCCCTGATGAGTGCACTGATCCAAGCCGACCGGCCGACAGCCGGTGGCCATGTCCCACCAGAGCCAGAGCTGTTCGAACAGACAGTCCGCCGCAGCGTCGTCCACCGGGCCGCTGTCTCCGAGGTCCTGCTGACCGGCTTCAGGCCCAACGTCGGCGAGACCTACCGCTTCGGGGTCCAGTGGCCGCGGGGCCACAGCTACTACGGCGCCGTCGCAGGTCGCTGGCACGACCCGATGATCTTCGCGGAGTCCATCCGGCAGGTAGGTTTCTACCTCGCGCACGAGGTGCTCGACGTTCCCTACGGCACCCACTTCATCAGCGACACCACGTCGTTCCGGATGGCGGAGGAGGGCTGCCGCCTCGCCGTCGGCCCCGCCCACGTGCTGCTCGAGGCGACGCTGACGAAGGTGGCGCGGCGCCGCGAGGCGGTCACGGCGTACGCCTACGAGGTGACCGCGCGCCGCGACGGGCGGATCGTGGGCACCGGGCGCATGTCGGCCCAGCTGCTGCCCAAACGGATCTACCAGCGCCTGCGCGGCGCGCACCTGACGGCCCGGCCGGCCTTGACGGTCCCGGCACCCGTCAACCCCCGACTCGTGGGACGCAGCGCCGCGTTCGACGTGGTCCTCGCCGAGGGCCCCGAGGACAGGACACACGTTCTGCGCATCGACGGCAGCCATCCCGTGCTGTTCGACCACCCCGTCGACCACGTGCCGGGCATGGTCCTGCTCGAAGCGGCCCGGCAGTCCGCCCTGGCCGGCCTCGAGCGGCCCGACGGGCTGCTCGTCAGCGCCGATGCCTCCTTCACCAAGTACGTGGAGTTCGACGAGCCCTGCCTGATCACGCACGCGCCGCCAGTGCCCGAGGGCGACGGATGCCACCGGCTCGACGTGCGGTTCCAGCAGGCGGGGGCGCCTGTCGGCCGGTGCGATGTCGTGATCCGGGACGGTGCGGCGCGGTGCGGCCGGTGAGTCTCGTACCGGCACGGGAAGCGGACAGCGACGGCGACGCCGACACCGTTCTCGTCGCGGGCGGCACCGGGTTCACCGGACGCGCGATCGTACGGGATCTCGTCTCGGGACCGCCGTCCGCGGACGTGACACGGACACGGACGACGGCACGAGCAGAGGCGACGGCACGGACAGAGGTGGGGGCGCAGGCGCGGGTGCGGGTGCTCGCGCGGCGTCGGCCGTCGGCCGGCGTCCTGCCGCCCTCGGTCGCGTACACGGCCGCCGACCTCACTGACCGGGCCTCGGTGGAGGCATCCTGCGAGGGCGTCACCACGCTCGTGCACACGGTCACGTACGTGGGCCGCGATCCGGCCCGGTGCGACGCCGTCAACCGCGTCGGCACCCGGACGCTGCTCGACGCGGCGCGCCGGGCGGGCGTACGGCGCATCCTCTACATCAGCACGGCGTCGGTCTACGGCGACGGGCCCCACCGCGGGGCCGCGGAAGGGGAGTTGACGCCCCGGCCGCGGTCGGTGGCCAGCGCCTCGCGCCTGGAGGCGGAGCACATGGTGCGTGACGCGGGCGGCGTCGTCCTGCGTCCGCATCTGGTCTTCGGGGAGGGGGACCGGTGGGTGGTGCCCACGCTGGCGCGGCTGCTGGCCCGGGTGCCGCGCTGGGGGAGTGCCTGGTCGCACAGTTCGATGATCGCCGTCGAGGACCTCGCCCGTCTGGTGGGCGCGCTGGTGCGGCAGGACGCGGTGGACGGCGGCGAGGTGTACCACGCCGCGCACCCGCGTCCGGTCTCCATGCGCAGCCTGGTGTTCGCCCTGTGCCCGCTGCTCGGGCTGCCCCGGCCCGAACCGGGCCTCTCGGTCAAGGAGCACCGGGAGCTGTGCGCGCACAGCATGCCCGAACTCTCCGCGCACCAGCATGAGTTGCTCACCAGTGATCACTGGTACGACAGCAGCCGCGTGTGGCGGCGGGCGGGCGTGGAGCCGGGCCCCGACGTCCTGGACCGGCTCGCCGACTACGCCGACTGGTACACGCGCCATCTGCGCGGCGCCGCCTGAGCGCCCCGTGCCCCGTTGCCGCGCCCGCACCCCAGGCGCGGCAACGGGGCAAACTCCCCGGACTTTGTCCGTCTCGGCGGACCTCGTTGTCCGCCTCAAGGCACCGCGCACGCGGCGCGGACACCCCCGCGGCCGCGCGCCCCGGCCGAGGCGGCGTCCCTCGGCGGCGGCCCCCGGCGGTCGGCCGGGGCTCTCTCCCGTGCCACGACCCTGCGACCCGTTGCTCGCGTTCGTTACGGCAGAGGCGCAGAGCGGCCCTCGGCCCGGCGCAGTGGAGCCTCCAAGGAGTTGGCACGCCCGGTCGAGGGCCGCACCGACACGCTGCGCGGCGAGGCGTTGTGGTCTGCGGCCACCGTCTGCTCGCGCGCGGGCGACGACGAGGCGATGGACATCTGTCCGTACCCGCGGGCGAGCCCGGTCGGGACGGAGCCGGAGCAGGCCCGCGCGTGCCTGACCCAGCGCAGGCGGCGCCCCCGACCGTCGGAACTGCCGTGCAGAAGCACGAACTCTAGGCGGCGCTCGACGGGTTCATCTCACGTTCGAGGAGGGCCGCTACGAGGACGCCAGGGCCAGGGCCAGGGCCAGGGGCAGGGCCAGGGCCAGAGCCAGGCCAGGGCCGCGCACGACACGGTCGGCCCCGACCAGCTCGCCACCGGCCACCGCGACCGACCGGACCCGGCTCAAGCAAAAGGCCCGGACCGCGTCGGATCAGAGCCGGGAGCCTCCCGACGCGTCGATGCACTGACCGGTGATCCACCGGGAGGAGTCGGAGGCGAGGAACGCCACGACGTCGGCGACGTCGTCGGGTCGCCCGAGGCGGTCGAAGACCGACCAGGAGGCCAGTTCCGCGGTGGCTTCCCGGCTCGTTCGCTTCGCGGCGTTCATGTCCGTCTCGACGAATCCCGGCGCCACCGTGTTCACGGTGATGCCCCGTCCGCCGAGCTCCTTGGCGAGCGCCAGCGTGAAGGTGTCGAGCGCGCCCTTGCTCATCGAGTACACGATGGACTCGGGGTAGGCGATCCGGGTCGCGGCCGACGAGATGTTGATGATGCGGCCGCCGTCCCTGATGCGCTTGAGCCCCTGCTGCACGATGAAGAGCGGGGCCCGCGTGTTGACCGCGAAGAGCCGGTCGAACAGTTCCGGCGTCACCTCGTCGATGACGGCGGAGCCGCTGGTCCCCGCGTTGTTGACGAGTATGTCGAAGCCGGGCCCCTCACCCTCACTGGCGAGCCCTTCGTCGAACTTCGCGTACAGGGTCTTGACGTCACCGGGCACCCCGAGCTCGGCCCGGACGTCGAACGCGCGCCCGTGAGACCTCCGGATGCCCGCCACCGTCTCCCGCGCGGCGTCCGCGTCCTTCCCGAAGTGGACGGCGACGAGCGCACCCTCGTCGGCCAGCCGGCGCGCGATGGACCTCCCGATTCCTCTGCTTGCTCCCGTGACCAGTGCTGTCTTGCCGGTCAACGCCCCCATGACCCGGATCCTCCCCCATCCCAGGAAACGGCTGGAATCTAGCAATTTTCGACCCGGATCCGTCGGTGAATTCGGGCCACTTGCACACACGGCATATTCAGGTCGCGCAGCGACGTCCCCGGTCGGCCGACCGACCGGTCGACCGGTCAGGAACGCACTGCCGACGGCTCTCGGCGTACCCGCCGGGCGGACCGGACGGATCGGATGGACCGGGCGGACCGGACGAGCGGGGCGCGAACAGGAACGCGGTGTCCGTGAGGTCCGGCAGGATCTCCGCCAAGTCCACGGGCAGTGGGCCGGCCGCCCGGTCGCCGCCGCTCAGTTCCGCCAGGCGTGCCAGGCGGGGCGCCCGGCGGTCCCGCGCGCCGCCCAGCAGCAGCAGCGCGTCGGCCCTGTGATGGCGGGCCAGCGCCTCGGCGGCCTCCGCGAGCGTCAGGCCGGTGCCGAGGTTCGCGGTGCGTACGCCGCGGCAGTTGAGCCGCATCGACGTCAGGAAGACCGTCTCCGGCGACGCCGCGTCGCCGATCGCGCCGACGACCACCAGGCCGCCGTCCGTGCCGTTGCCGTGCTCGCGCATCGCCTTCTCCTCCGTCGGCGGCCCGACCCGCCGCAGAGCAGAGTAAAAACTGGCCGACCGGTATGTCAATGGGTGGCGGGTGGTGAGTGACGGCTCTCCGGAGCCCGCGGGTGAGCCTGACGTCAGGAGACCGACAAATCTCCCTGAAACCTTGGAAGTTACGGCCCTGCGCCGGTGCGCGGGCCGCGCCGCGGGGGTGTACTGAACCCCGTGGCTACGAGGAGCCAGACGTGAAGAAGGTGTATTTCGACGGTACGCACCGTGTACGGCGCCCCGAGGAGACCTGGGATGCGATCGACCCGCTGCGTGAGACGTTCGGCATCACCAGGGTCGCCGACGTCACCGGCCTCGACCGCCTCGGTGTGCCGGTGGCTCTCGCGGCCCGGCCCGCGGCCCGGTCGTACCCGCTCAGCCCCGGCAAAGGGACGTCGCCGCTGTCGGCCCGCATCTCGGCCGTTCTCGCGGCGGCGGAGCTGTGGCACGCCGAGTACGCGTGCCCGCAGCCCGCAGTGGTCCGCACCCCCGCCCGCGACCTGCTGCTCCCGTACGGGGTCGAGGAGTTGCGGCGTCCCGCGGGCAGCCTCCTGGGGGAGCGCACCCCCCTGGACTGGGTGAGCGGCAATGACGCGGTCAGCGGTGCTCCGGTCCTGGTGCCCCGGGCGTGCGTCACCGTCGACCACGACGCAGCTCCCGCGTACCGGCCGCCGCTGCTGACCGCGTCCACGGAGGGCCTGGCCGCGGGCAACAGCCGGGCCGAGGCGGTGACCCACGCCCTGTACGAGGTGATCGAGCGGGACTGCGCCGCCTCGGGAGGGGCGGCCGCGAGGCGGCGGGGGAGCGTGGACGCCACCGAGGTGGACGACGCGCGGTGCGCGGCCCTGCTGCGGCGCGTGGTCCGGGCGGGCGCCCGCCCGGAACTCTTCAGCGTGCCCAACCGCTGGGACCTGCCGTGCTTCGCCGCCCGGGTCAGCGCACCCGGCCTGCCCGCCGCGGCCGTCGGCTGGGGCGTGCACAGCGCCCCCGGGGTCGCCCTCGCCCGCGCCCTGACCGCCGCCGCGCAGCGCCGCCTGCTCGACCTCACGGCGGGCCCCGGCGCCCCGCACCGGGACCGGCCCGCTCCCGCCCCGCTCGCATCCGCGGACGGGTGCGCGGAAGCGGCGCCGTGGCGCGAACTCGCCCGTAAGGGAGTGGAGTTCACCGAGGACGCCGAGGAGATGCGGTGGCTCGCCGGCCGTTTCGCGCGGGTCACCGGCCGCCCGCCGCTGGTGGTCGACCTGAGCACCGAGGACGCCTTCAGCGTGGTCAAGGTGATCACGCCGCGAGCGGGGTAGGGGCGGGGCGGGCCCCGGCCGGGCTTCAGCCGGATCCGGCCCTACCGCCCCGGCGCCGAGCCCGAACGCCCCGCCGAACCTGCTCGCGGTCTGCTTCCGGGCGCCGCCGCGACGAACACCCTTTCCCGGCGCGCGGGGCCCGGGGATACGCTGCGGGCCGTGGCCGACGGGCCGCGCGGCAGGGGAGGGGCGGCACGGATGGTGGCGGGGCGGGGTGGACACAGCGCCGCGGCGACGGTGCTCGAGGACCGGGCCGAGGACATCCTCACGGCCTACGAGGCCGCCCTGCACAGCACGGACAGCGCCCTGTTGCGCGAGGAGCGGCACACGGCCCGCTACCTGGCCGAGGCGCGCCGGATCCTCGCCCATGTCGTCGAAGAGCTCCGCCGCGGCACGCATCTGCCGCCGGCCACCGAGACCTTCTCGGCGACCGAGACCTTCTCGGCCATCGAAGCCTCTTCGGCCACCGGCGCCCCGGCCACCGATACCTCCCCGGCCACCGGCGCCCCGGTCATCGAAGCCTCTCCGGCCACCGGTGCCCCGGCCACCGATACCTCCCCGCCCACCGGTGCCCCGGCCACCGATACCTCCCCGCCCACCGGCGCCCCGGCCACCGACGAACCCCGCACCCACCCGGCGGAGTCGGGGCGGGCGGCGTCCGCCCTCTTCGACGCGGTCGTCGTGGTTCTGCTGGCCGCCCCCGAGGAGCGGCGGCCCACGGGGGCCGAGACGGCGGTGCTGTTCTCGCTGCTGCACCGGCAGATCGTGGCCCGGCACACCGCCCGCTCCATCGCCCACATCGGCCACCTCCTGGACCGGGTCCGCGGCGCGCAGGACGACGAACGGCGACGCGTGGCCCGCGAGCTGCACGACGAGGTGGCCGGCGATCTGGGCTCGGCCCTCAACTGGCTCGACCTGTACGACGTCTACCGGGACACCGGCCGCCCCGACCTGGCCGACGAGCGGATCGGCACGGCGCGCGACACGGTGCGCGCCTCGCTCGCGGCGCTGCGCGACGTGATGACGGGGCTGAGGCGCGGCATGGGCACGGAGCCGCTGCGTACGGCGCTGGCCCGGGACCTGTCCGTGGTGGGCGCCGACGGTGCCGACGTACGGATCGACGTCGTCGGCGACGAGTCGGCGCTGGAGCCTCGGGTCGCCGAGGAGCTCTTCTTGATCGTGCGGGAGGCGCAGCGCAACGCGGTGCGGCACGCCCGCGCCCGCGCCGTCACCGTGAGCGTGCGCATCGCGCCCGGCGAGGCACGCGGCACGGTGCGCGACGACGGTGTGGGATTCGACCCCAGGACGGCGCCGGCGAGCGGCCACGGCGGCATGCTGTCGATGCGTGAGCGCGCCGAACTCCTGGGCGGTAGCGTGACGGTGGAGTCACAGCCGGGCCGCGGTACCCGGATCCAGGTCTTCGTACCGCTGAGGGAGGCGACAGGTGCCTAGGACACCGACGGGGGCGCCCGGTCGGGTGCGTGTCCTCATCGCCGACGACCACACGCTGTTCCGCGAGGGCGTCGCGGAGATCCTCACCGCGGCCGGCGGCCTGGACGTGGTCGGCCTGGCGCACGACGGCGAGGACGCCTGCCGCAAGGCCGCCGAGCTGAGCCCCGACGTCGTCGTGCTCGATGTCGAGATGCCCGGCATCGGGGTGCGCGACAGCCTGCCACGGCTGCTGCGTTCCTGTCCGGGCTGTCACGTGGTGGTGCTGACCATGCACGACGACGTGGTGCTCGCCCGGGAACTGCTCGCTCTGGGCGCGGGAGCGTACCTGGTCAAGGGCTCGACCCGGCAGGAGCTGCTGTCCGCGATCCACGGCGTCGTCGCGGACCGGGGGCCGGGCCATGTGCTCCTGTCGGTGTCGCAGCGCGAGCTGGATCGGGTGGGGCGGGAGCCCGCCGACCGGCTGTCGGCGCGCGAGCGCGAGGTCCTGTCCCTGACCGCGGACGCGCTGAGCAACGCCCAGATAGCGCGCCGTCTGTCCATCGCCGAGAGCACCGTCAAACGCCATCTGCGCAACATCTACGGCAAGTTGGGCGCCGTGTCCCGCCTCGACGCGGTCAACAAGGCGGTGGCGGCGTCCCTGATCCCCGCGCCGCGCAGCCAGCCCCGCGCCTGAGCCGCCGCCCGCGCGCACCGGTGGCCGCGCAGAACCGTCCGCCCGTACGCATCACAGCTCCCGCGGCCCCCGGACCTCGGCGAGCCGTACGAAGCGGCGGGCCGCCCGCTCGGCGTCCTCCAGGCACGCGAAACCCCGGTCGCGGGCCGCCGCCGTCAGGTCCGCGCGGCCGGTGCACCGCCACACCTTCTCCAGGTGAGTGCGGACGGGCACGGGCGCCCGCCCGCCGTCGGCCCGCCGATTCAGGCAGTCCGCCGCCGTCACCGCCCGTTCCCCCGCGGCCCACGCCTCCTCGGGCCCGCGCAACTCCTCGGGCACACCGGCCCACGACACCGCCCCCGCGGTACCGCGCAGCGAGCGCACCAGCAGGAACAACAGCTGCGACTCGACGCTCAGGTCCCGCCGCTCGCGCGGCGTGAGCCAGTACGCCCACGCCGCGGCGGGCAACAGGCCCGCGCCGAGGCCGCGTCGGCGGGCCGACTCCAGGGCTGCGGCCGCCAGCCCCCGCTCGTCCGCGCGCAGACGCTCACCCGCGATCAGAGCCAGGGCGAAGCGCCGGTAGCGGGCGGGGAAGTCGGGGGCGTACAGCTGCTGGAAGCTCAGCACGTCGGCCTCCGACGCCGTGCTCGGCGGCAGCGGGCGGGCGTCGGGGGCGGCCGGGCGGCGGGCGGCCCGGCGGCGCTCCAGGTGGACGGTGCGCGCCACCAGCTGCGGCGGGACGACGGCGAACGGCCGCCACGCGTGCGGCGGCCTGCTCGCGTACTCCAGCGCCGTGCGCGCGTCCTGGCGCTGCAGATCGCACATGTGCGGCTGCTCGTCGAAGAGCCGGCGCAGCGTCAGCGCGGCGGCGCCGGTCGTCTCGGACACCTTGTGCGCGAGCGGCACGATGTCGTCCCAGGTCCGTCCCGCACAGGGGAGCGTGCGGACCAGCTCGACGAGTGTGGCGGCGTCCGCCTCCTCGACCAGGTCCTCGGTCACCGCGTGCGCGAGCGCCCAGCGCAGGTCGACCAGCGCCGGCGTGCGCGGGCCGCCGGGGCCGTCCGTCTGCGCCACGGCCACCTCGTCGTCGCAGTCCAGCGTCTCCTCGGCGTACATGGCGAAGACCGCCCCCACCCCCTGCATGCCGTAGGGCCACAGCTCGGCGGCGTACAGGGCGCCCGCGGCGGCGGCGCCGAGCACGCGGGTGCCGCGGCCGAGCACGTCGATGAACTCGTCCGGCTGCGCCCGCCCGCCCTCGGCCGCCCCGTCGACGACCACGACGGCGTCGTCCGGGCCGGTCCGCAGCGCCAGCAGGTCGCCCGCGCGCAGCGGGGGGTGCACGACCGCGTACGGGTCGATGTCCAGGACGTCGTCGCCGCTGAGCGAAGGACCGACGTACACGTGCGTGGTCATCTGAATCCTCTCGGGATACTCCCACCTTTAGGTAGGGGAGGAACGAGACCCCTGCGGAGCGGGGCAGGGGGCGAGGTTTCGCTCCCAGGGCGAAAGATCGTGCTCTGACCGGCAGGTTTGATCTTTACGAGTGATCCCACTAGTTTGTGAGCGTGACCACGGCATGCGTGAAGCGGGCGTTCAAGTACCGCTTCCGTCCGACCGATGCGCAGGCAGCCGAGCTGTCGCGT
>NZ_JAPHNL010000317.1 GCF_026274175.1 Streptomyces beihaiensis | reverse complement strand
CCGGGGCGGCCCACGCCGCGGCGGGCCGCCGCCACCAGCGCCTCCACGATCACACCGTCCGGCCCCATTTCCGGGTGCCACTGCACACCGAGAACAAAGGGGTGTTCGGTACTTTCGACGGCCTCCACCGTGCCGTCCTCAGCGTGTGCCGCGAGCGCCAGCCCGGCCCCGATCCGGTCCACGGCCTGGTGGTGGTGGGTCGGCACCTGCCTGCTTCCGGGCAGCAGAGAGCCGATCCGGGTGCCCGGCGCGGTGGTGACGGCGTGCGGCGCGAAGTAGCCGGGCCGCGCGTTGTGGGCCTCGTGGCCCACGTGTTCGGGCAGGTGTTGCACGAGGGTCCCGCCCGCGTGGACGTTCATGAGCTGCATGCCCCGGCAGATCCCGAGCACGGGCAGACCCCGGTCCAGCGCCGCGGCCAGCACGGCCTGCTCCCACCGGTCGCGTACGGGAACCGGTCGCCCCGTGCGGGGGTGCGGCTCGGCCCCGTACAGCGCGGGATCCACGTCCTCGCCGCCGGTGAGGACCACGGCGTCCAACTGGTCCACGACGTCGGGCGCCGCCTCCGGCGCGTCGGGCGGCAGCAGGACCGTGCGGGCTCCGGCGCGCTGGACACACTCCGCGTAGGCCGCGGGCAGGACCGCGGCAGGCAGGTCCCACTCCGCCCATCGGGCGTCGGTGAGATAGGTGGTGAGTCCGATGAGCGGCTTGCGCAACGTCGCGCCCCTTTCACAGCACAGTGATCGATCGGCTGTCGCCTCCCCGACGTACTGCGCCGTACCGCACCGCGACGCGCCCCGACTCGCTATTCGCACATATGTACGAATATGATGACGGCTCGCGGCCCCGGCGGGCACAGATGTGTCACGGGGTGTGTCACGGGGTGAGTCACGGGTGTGGGTGAAGGGATCAGCCACGGTCACGGGCGGTATGCGGCTGCTCGCGCCCTGTCCGTTGGGCAGAATCCTGCTGCTGTTCCCTCTGTGGCACAAGAAAAGACATCTTCGCATCAGATAAGCGAGAGTTAACTTCATGCAGACGCTCGACCCACGGCTACTCGCCACCCTTGAGGCCGTGGTGCGCAACGGGTCCTTCAACGCCGCCGCACAGGAACTGGGCTACACGGCCCCGGCCGTGTCGCAGCAGGTCGCCGAGCTCGAACGCCGTTCCGGCCTGCGCCTGCTGGAGCGGCGCCCCGTGCGGGTGACCCCGGCGGGCCAGGTCCTGCTCGACGCGGAGGAGGGGGTGCGCTCGGCGCTGTCGGCGGCCTCCATGGAACTCGACGCACTGCGTGCCGGCACGGCGGGGCGGATACGGCTCGGCGCCTTCGCCTCCACCGCGGGGGTGCTCGCGCCCAGGGCGCTGGCGGAACTGCACACGGCCTACCCGGACGTACGCGTCAGTCTCTCCCAGCTGGAGCCGGAATCGAGCCACACCCGGATCAAGCGCGGAGACCTCGACCTCGCCCTGACCTACGACTACGACTTCATCCCGCTGCCGCCGCCGCGCACCCTGCGCCGCACCCTGGTGGCGCACGACCCGGTGATGGCAGTGCTGCCCGCGGGGCACGAACTGGCGAGCCGTCACGCCATCGACCTGGCCAGCCTGGCTTCCGAGACGTGGATCGCCGCCCCGGACGCCGCACTGCGACTGGACCTGCTGGCGCAGTTGGCCAAGACGTCGGGTTTTGAAGCGCGCATGGAGTACGAGGGCAACGACTTCAACACCGTCCTCGGCTTCGTGGCCGCGGGCATGAGCGTCGCCGTCCTGCCCAGACTGGCACTCCCGGAGGGCGCTCCCGGTGTGGTCGCCCGGCCACTCGTCGAACCGGCTCTGACCCGCTTCATCTACACCGTCCGCATCGACACCCGCCACACGCCACGGGCGCTCCTGGTTCTGGAGCGGATGCTCGCCGAGCAGGTACGGGCGGCCGTCTCCTGACGCGCGCCCAGGAGACCGTGCACAGCGCACAGCGCTGCGCGCAGGAGACCGTGCACAGCGCACAGCGCATCCCCCAGCAGAACCGAACCGGCCCCGTTGCGAAGACTTGACGCACGCTTTGCCCACGGCATGCAACTGGCGCCCGCTCTCACGCAGTCAAACAGGACGTCGGGTCGAATGAAGACTCGGGGGAATCGACGCGAATGCGTACCGCGCGGCGCGGTACACGGATGCGGTACGCGGCGTCAACAAGAAAGCGGGGCGGGCAGTGGGACGGGGCAGAGGTATGGGCGGCAAGCGTAGGAGCGGCATAGGCATCGCGCTGGTGACGGCGGCGACGCTGATGGGCGTGAGCGCGTGCGGCGGCGGTAGCGACAAGGCGGCCATCGGCGACGACGGCAAGGCACAGGGGAACAACCCGAGCGCGAGTGCGAGCGCCACGGCGTCCCCGAAGCCGCCGAAGCCCAAGGGCCCGCCGATGCTGCTCGACTCGATCACGCCGCGCAGCGGCGCCACGGTCGGCGTCGCGATGCCGATCTCGGTGGTCTTCACCAACCCGGTCGCGCAGAAGGCCCGCGCGACCGTCGAGAAGCACATGAAGGTCAGCGCCTCCACGCCCGTCCAGGGCGCCTGGCACTGGTTCGGCAACCGGCGCGCCGACTGGCGCCCGAAGACGTACTGGCCCTCCGGTACGAAGGTGAAGATCGACGCCGACATGAAGGACGTCAGCAACGGCAACGGCCGCTACGGCGTCCACGCCTACACCCACACCTTCACCATCGGCGACGACGTCCGCGCGAACGTCTCCGTCACCGGCCACACGATGAAGGTGACGAAGAACGGCGCCCCGGTGCGCACCCTGTCGATCAATGCGGGCAGCGCCCAGTACCCGACGTGGAACGGCACGATGGCGGTCATCGACAAGTCGCGCAAGGTCCACATGACCTCGTGCAGCGTCCACATCAGCTGCACGAAGGGCGCCCCCAACTACTACGACCTCACGCTGCCCTGGGACGTCCACCTCACCCAGTCCGGCACGTACGTCCACTACTCGACCGGCGACCCGTACCCGGGCAGCGGCAGCGCCCGCGGCTCGCACGGCTGCGTCCACCTCTCAAAGGCGGACGCCAAGTGGTTCTACGGCGAGGTCAAGCAGGGCGACCCGGTCACCATCACCGGCTCCCCGCGCGCCAAGGCGGCGCCCGACAACGGCTATGCGTCGTTCAACCTGAGCTGGTCCCAGTGGCTGGCGGGCAGCGCGTCGGGGGAGACGACCACAGGCACCCTCTGACGCCCGCCGACGCGGCCGCCGCCCCCGCCTACCACCCTGCGGTCGGGTGCGTCCCGTTGCCGTAGCAGGGGCCCTGACACAGGGTGCGGCTCTCCTCGGCCTCGTCGCTCACCGGCATCGCGTACGTCTCCTTCTCCCAGGCCCCGCGGGTGGCGGCGGCCTGGGCGGCGTACTCGTACGCACGACAGTCATCGCACTGCGTGCACCCGCCCCACCGCCCCTCATGCCGGTACCGGCTGTGCCCGCAGGTGCACCGGAACCTGACGCGCTCACTCACGGGACTCCACGGCGTACCGCCCCCGACCGGCTGACCACGCGAAACTCGGATGCCGGCCGCCCCACACTCGCCCATACTTGCGTACGCACATGGACGACGGACAGGGGGCGCGGGAATGAAGCTGGCCGAGGCACTCGCGGAACGCGCGGAGGCGGTACGCCGCGTGGAACAGTTGAAGTCACGGGTGGTGGACAGCGCGCGATACCAGGAGGGCGAGACGCCCGCCGAGAACGCCTCCGACCTCCTTGCCGAGGCGGACGAGGCGCTGTCCGCCCTGGAGACACTGATCCGCCGCGTCAACAGGACCAACGCGACAGTCCAGTTGGCGGAGGGCGGCACCCTTACCGACGCCCTCGCCCGCAGGGACGTACTGCGCATGCGTCACGCGGTGCTCACCGCGGCGGCGGACGCGGCAGCGGGCGCGGGCGGCCGCGGCTACGGCCGCCAACTCCGCTCCGAACTCCTGATGTTGTCCGCCCTCCCGGTCGCGGACCTGCGCCGCCAGGCGGACGACCTGGCCCGGGAGATCCGCGAACTCGACGTCCGGATCCAGCGCACGAACTGGGAGGCGGACCTCCTGGACTGAGTACGTGGAAGGAGAAGGGGGAAGCGGATGTGGAGCAGGTAGCCGCTCCGGAGGCGTGCACACACCGAGAACCGGCGGTCTTCCGGTTCACTCCTGGTGCGTGAAGGGCAACGCAGGGGTTCGAGTCCCCGTCGACAGCGCAGCCCAGCAACGCGTACAGGTGACCGTGCACCGCACACAGCACATCACCACGTGCAGATCCGGAACGGCGAGGGCGGGTCAGGGGCACTCCACATGAGACACACAGGGCACTCCCGGCATATCGGATGTATCAGGCGCATCGGGAAAGGGCGGAGCCCGCGGGCGCTGATCGAGTGGACGGGCACGTAGTCGTCGGACGGCTCAAGCCGCGCACGGGTGACCGTGCCGTCGGGAGCCGCGAACCAGTAGGCGCTGGGCAGCACCTCTTCGGCAGGGTAGAGCACCACGGTGTGCGCGTTCCGTGCGGTCGCAGCCGCCAAATCGGCCTCCGCAGGCTGAGGTTGAACGGTCTCCTGGAGGTAAATGCCGAGAGACGCGCTCACATCCCCTTGGCGCTCGACCATGTCGCACAGGACGAGCGCGCCCCAGTCGCGCAAGTCCTGGTCGGATTCGGCATCGGCGACATCCACGTCCGTGGCGGGGACACTCAGACGCTGGGCAAGCACTCGCGCGACAGAGCAGGCACCGAGCGGTGCCAACGTCATTAGGTTGTACGTCATTTGCTGCGGAACGACCGGCGCGTTCAGCTCACACCCATGCCGCGCTCCGGCCAGCCTTTCCGCTCGTCGAACAGAGAGCTGATCTTCCGGGACGCCTTGAGGAACGTGTAGTCGGCGTCCCCGTCGTCCGGCGTGGAAGTGCGACTGCCAGTGGCGATCGTAAGAGTACGAGACATCTCCGACGGTCCTTCGCCGAAGCAGTAGCGGACACAGCCAGGCTGCTCGGACAGCTTCTTGAAGTAGACGACGGAGGCCATCAAAGGGCACCTTCCTCAGGGCCGAGAACACGGATCAGAGCGGCGACGACCCCCTCGCCGTCAGGCTTCGGAACCTCCCCATCACGCAACCTCGTGATCCATTACCGACAGAAGCTCCCCCTTGGGGGACAGCGACAAGACCATCTCGTCGATCCCGCCGAGCCGCCGCTGCCGCTTCTTGACCAGCATCGGCTCGAACGTGCCCGCCCGGTCCCGGGGGACTTCGATCTCGACCGGGCCGACCTCGGTGACCACCGTCTTCGCCGGTCTCAAGTGTGCATCCCTGGCGCTGGGGTGGCATCTCCACCCGGGGCTTGCTCGTCACTCTCACCTTGCGGGAACCGGTGGTCATGCCCATAATCAGCGGTCTGCCAGTGAGCCTTTTTCAACCTGACGAGCGCGCCGAACGGCGTCTTGCCCTCGTCTTCCAGCGCGTGGCGCGAGATCGAGATCGCCTGCTCCAGGAACTTCCGGTCGTCGGGGCGTTCCGGTCCGTACGGCATGCTCTACCGAAGGCTATGACCGCGCGTACTCGGCGAACTATCGAATGTTGCCCAGGAAGTTGGACCAGGCCTGTGATGCGAAGGAGATGACGTCTCCGTCCTTGCGCTTGGAGTCCCGGACGTGTACAGCCTCGCCGGAGCGGACGGAGCACTCCAGACATTCGCCCCCTGCTCCGTTGCTGTAGGACGACTTGAACCAGTGAGCGTCGTCGGAGGCGAGGTTGAGCAAGCGGTGCTTCGTGTTCATCGGGAGTGCTCCTTGATGATGTTCTCGATCAGAAGGGTAGAACGCTGAGGGCTCAAGGCCGCGGCGCGAAGCCCGTCGAAGGCGCGCGTGTACTCACGGACGTGAGGTTCGCCTTCGAGGTACACAGCGTCGGTGATCCCATCCCGATAGACGACATCGGGGTCTTCTTGGTCAGGAAACCCGAGAATGGTGAAGGGCCCTGTCACCGGCCGCGTGCCGGAATCGAAGGGGAGCACTTGCAGGGTCACCGAGCCGAAGTGCTCAAAATCAAGCAGGTGTTCGAGCTGTTCACGCATGACGGACCGGTTGCCGATGGTGTTGCGAAGCGCACCTTCGTTGATCACGAACCACGCGTCCGGGCCGCCGTCACGCGTCAACATCTCCTGACGCTCGAGGCGTACGCGGATGGCGCGCTCCGAGTCCTCCGGTGTCATGTGGGAGCCGCCGGTGTGCAGCTCCGTGATGTACGCGGGCGTCTGCATGAGGCCGGGGACCAGCTCGCACTGATACTGGCGGAACGAGGATGCGTCTTGTTCGAGGCCGATGTAGATGTTGAACCACTCCGGTACGCCGGAACCGTGAACCTGCCACCAGCCCTTGGTCTTGGCCTGCCTGGCCAGGGCCTTGAGGAACTCGCGTAGCTCGTCGCTGGTCTCGTAGAACCGGCACAGGGCGTCGACGTCGGAGGGCTGTACACGACCATGGCCGGTCTCCATCCGGTTCACCTTGGACCCGCTCCAATCAAGCTCGGCTCCGACCTGCGCGCAGGTCAGGCCGCTTGCCTCACGGAGCTTCTTCAACTCGATCGATAGTCGCCGACGTCGTGCAGTCGGAGATCCAGCCATTTCGACACCCTCCTCGCTAGCCGGGCCCAGTCTCCGTGCCAAGGGGCATGCTTGCCAATCACTCGATCGTGGGAATCCCTTCTTGCAAATTGCAGAACGGGATAGTTGGGCGTCACTCTGTGAGTACGGCTGGTTGGAGATGGCGAATCGCCAATCTCCGTTCAGAGCCGGAAGTTGCGTGCCACTGGCAGTCGTGAACCTCTACGGAGAGGGAGAGCCCGTGAACCAGCAGCACTGTGTGTCCCGTAAACCCTGGGACCTGGCCTTCGCGGCCGAACCGGAGGAGTTGGCAGCACTGCGCCGCATCACGCGGCTACACCTGCGACATTGGGGGCTACCGCACCTCATCGAGGCCGCTGAGCTGTGTGTGAGCGAGATGGTGTCCAACGTCATTACTCACGTAGGGCCGGGAACGCCCACACAACTCGCGCTTTCGATGAGCGGCACGTTCCTCCACATCGAAGTGCAGGACCCGGACTCGCGAGCTCTCCCGACGCTCATCAGCGCCGCTGATGACTCGGAGGCCGGGCGCGGCATGCGACTCGTGGACGCAGTGACGGACCGCTGGGGCGTCTCGCTCAAGGCCGATCGCAAGGTGACCTGGTGCGAGTTGGCCACCGGGGTCGCCACGCCGGGAGGGCATGTGGGAGGTGAGACGGTCGATCGGGCCGAGGCTCTTCTCGGTCTCTACGGAGAGGTGGAACGACTCCGGGCAGCCGGTGGTGACAGGGGAGCACCCGTCGTTGCCGCCGTGAGCAAGGCGACGGCCATCGATGCGATCTCCGATCTGCTCTGCTGGGTGCACATGCACGGCCACGACGCGGACGAAGTACTGGAGAGCGCCGAACTCCGTTGTGAATACGTGTTGAGAGTGGTGTTGTGACCTTGCAGAGGAGTGCCCGAGGCCCGGCCGAGTGAATTCCCCACTGTCACGCGCCCCCGTGGACGGTCTTCCTGCGAACAGTCACGGGGCGACGGCGTGTCAATCAGCTCTGGAAGAGATCGACGAAGTAGCCGACCTCGGTATTGTCCGGGCTGCCTATGAGCAGAGCCCGGTCGAGCAGGATGTTGTTGTGTTCGCAGCTCGTCTCCGGAAGCATCACGCAGGAGTGGCAGGCCGACAGGTTGGCACCGTAGGTCCCCGACGGGCCGGACTCGATGCAGAGAGGATCGGCCGAGCACCAGCAGGCACGGCGGAGAGCCGACAAGAGGCTGTCCTTCAGCACGCTGGGCTCCCCCTGGGCGACAAGACCACCCAGACTTCCCGCTGAGTCACTGGTGGCGGTGTAGATCAGGAAACCTGCCATCGTGTCGTCCGCGTAGAGGCGTTCGCGGAGCGCGGCGGCCGGATAACCGGCGTCGAGTGACCATTCGTTGATCAGTACATGCGCGAGTGTGTGCAGCAGGACCATCCGGGGGGTTCCGGGGGAGCGGCGGGGAGTGGCGCCCTTGGGGGCGGACTTGACCAGCGCTTCGTCGTGGAGGCGGGCCATGCGGGCGACCCGCCTCTTGACTTCGGAGCCCCCGGACCAGGCGTCGAGCCGCTTCTTGTCGAGCCTCAGGAAGACACCTTCTCCGCTGACTTCCACCGCCGGAAGCCACTTCAGCCCGGCCATGGACAGAGGGGCGCCGCCCTTGTCGGGTGCTGCGTCGGGCTGGATGATGCGGGTGAAACCCTTCAGGGCACGGACTTCGCGCAGGCGCTTGACCAGCATCGGACGGCCGAGGCCGAATCGATCCAGGTGCGCTCGATGGTCCCCTTCCGGAGGCTCGCACACGAACTGCTCGCGGCGGTCCCCTTCCGGATTTCCCTCGGAGAGTTTCCGGTACTCCTGGCGCAGGAGCACACGGTAGGGGGCGTCCGGGATCTGAGCCTCATCGGACTCCGGATCGGGATCGTCCTGGGCTTCGGCGACGAGCAGCTCCATCACCCGGGCCGCGGTGATCGGCGGATTGCCATCGAACTTGCCGTTCAGGACGAGTGAGATCTCACGCTCTGTCTCGCACTCGCGCAACTGGTCCCAGATGGCGGCGAGCGGATCGGTGGAGCCGTCGCTCCAAGGAGGGATCGACAGTGCCGACTTCAGGATGGGCTGCCACACGCTTGAGGCACCACGCTGCAAGGTGCGCGGCGCGGCTGTGCATGATTCGACGGGGGCGTCTTTGAGCCAAGGACGTCGTCCCGCGCATCGGATGCTCAGGTCACGCAGTGCCTGCCGGCCGAAGGCGCCCTCCATGGACACCTCCTTGACCGTTCCGCAGGTGCAGGAGACGACGATCGACCGCAGCGAGGCCGTGCGGCCGGTCGAGCGGAGCATGAGCGTTCCGCCGCAACCGCCCGTGACACCGCCCGGACGGTTGTCCCGATGTAGCCATTTCCAGTACGGGAAGTCGTCGAGGTGGCCGTTCTCGCAGGCGATCACGAAGCGGGAGGGCACGAGATCCCTGGCGCAGTCCTGGCAGACGGCCTTGCCGGCCGGGGGATTGAATCTGCCGATCGGTTGCAGCTTTTCGCACCCGGGACAGTTGTGCATCAGCGGGAATCGCCGCACTCGCATCCCGTCCGTGCTTCGCTCGTCGGACCCCGGGGGAAGCCGGAAATGGGTCACGCGGAGAGTGCGAGCGAGTCTGTGCTCGTAGACCTTGGGTGTTTCGTCCTCCGGCCAGCTCGCGTCGGCGTCGTCGAGGCCGCTGACGATGAAGGACTCCTGTTCGAAGGCGACGAGTGAACCTACGCCGTAGGTGGTCACGGCCTGTGAGCGGCGCACCGCTCCCTTTCGGGCAAGAGCTTTGCGGGGTGCGCCGAAGGCGCCGGCGGTCCGACGCTGTCTGGGGGGTGTCATCGGGTGGCCTCCATGAAGAGTGCGGTCTCGGCGTCGACATCGCGCATGCTCCACAGCGTGGACCAAGCTGGAGCCACCTCGGAGCGGTCGTCGAAGGGGCGCAGCAACGACGGGGTCCCCTGGCCGTTGTACGGGTCGTACAGCAGGCGGCCGTGTCTGACCGCCGCTTCGCGCCACCAGGCGATGAACTCGTCGAACGCGGCCTCGGTCGCCTCTGCCTCCTTGGGGGCGACCCGTGCCACCCGGTCCAGGAACATGGGGCGCACCAGTGCTTCGACCCTGTCCAGGTGATCCACGATGTCGCCCGCTTTGTGGTTCTCGCGTAGCTCCGGAACGAGGATGCGGGTGAGGGCGACGATCACGGCATGCAGTCCTCGGTCGCGGGAGCGGGACGAGAACGGAGTCACGGACGTCGATTCGACCTGGCGGTAGAGAGCGGAATGGAAGTACTGGAAGTTCTCGTAGTGCGAACGGTCGCGGGCGCGAGTCGAGTTGAGCATGACGGCGACCATGCCTGGATGCCGACGACCGACGCGGCTGGTCGCCTGGATGTATTCGGCCGTCGTCTGCGGCTGGCCCATGACAGCCATCAGGCCGAGCCGGCCGACGTCGACGCCGACGGCGATCATGTTCGTGGCGAGAAGGACGTCCACGGCTTCCGGGTCACCGAAGCGGCGGTCCAGATTCTTCAGCTCGGCGGGGACTTCGCTGGCTCGTAGCCGACTGGTCAGTTCGGCGACGATGTCGACCTCGCGCGGCTCGATGCCGTCGCGCTTGGCGAGGAGTCTCAGGTAGTCCCTGACGTCGTCCTCGACCTGGAGCTTCGCTGCCGAGAGCAGACGGAGACTGTTGAAGTAGCCGACCAGCGTCCAGTATGTGTCTCGCACCACCGGATCGAGATCGGCCCGCATCGCCTGATGGAGCAGAGTGGCGTAGGTACGGATGAGGAGCGTCGACTGGCTGGTACCGGGCGCGAAGAGGCCGACATACTCGCGGCTCGCTTTGTCGTCGCGGCTCGCCTCGACGGCGAACCACGAGTCGCGAGCGTCCAGCCCGGCGGGGGGAAACTGCCGCACCTCGCGGTCGAAGAGGCTTCGCCCTTGATCCGCGGCGCGTCGGATGGTCGCCGTGGAAGCGATCACCTTGGGAGTGTCGCACAAGGCGTCCACCGCGGTCTCGTACAGGCCGGTGAGGGTGCCGAGCGGCCCGGAGATCAGATGCAACTCGTCCTGGACGATCAATTCGGGAGGTGGGGTGCCGTCGTTTCGGTCACGGTTGAAGAGAGCGGCCGTCTGTGCGCGCCACGGCATCGAGGCGAACTTGTCCACGGTGGCGATGACCAGGGTCGGTCGGGCCGCGTACACAGCCTCGTCGACGAGATGCACGGGAAGGCCCCCGGCGAAGTCGCAATCGCTGTCCCGGCATCGCACCCACATGCGGCGAGCGGACTCGTCGACGCAGTAATCGGTGTGATCCAGGCCGGTGCCGCACCATGGACACACCTGGAGCTGAACGGGGTTCTCTTTGTCCAACTCGCCCTTGTCGGCTACATCATCGAGACGCGTTCTCGCCCGTTCCAGGGTGTTCGGTGTCGCGGACTGCCCGACCCACATACCCAGCGAGATCTCCTCGCCGCCGAGTTCCTCGGGCATGGTCCGGCGCAGCTTCTCCATGGCACACATCAGGATGGCGGCGCGCTCGAACTGTTGGAGGGTGAGCAGGCGCAGCGTGTACCGCATCAGGACCGTGACGCCGCCGCCGTCCGCAACACGCCGCAGCCGCCGCAGAAAGGTGGTGAACGCGATCAGGCCGAGGTACGCCTCGGTCTTGCCGCCGCCTGTCGGGAACCAGAGCAGATCGGAGATCTTCCGGTCCGGGTGTTTCGGATCCTCGATGCCCGCCAGACACAGCAGAACGAACGCGATCTGGAAGGGGCGCCACTTCGCGGCATCCCGGTCGGGGCTTCCTTGCCGGCCATCCTTGATCCATTCACCGCGGGAGCGCTGGTCGGTCATGACCTGGTTGGCCAGACGGAAGGCGCGCATGACGTCAGGCTTGTCGGCCAGTACCTCGATGCCCGCGCGCAGCCGCCTGAGGGCCTCCGCGCAGGACTCGATCTGTTGGCGGGCGGCGTCCTCGTGCGGGCCGTCCGCCAGCTCTGACATCTCGGCCCGTTTGGCGGCCACCCATGCCGCATAGCCCTCGGCGAGTGCCGTGAGGTCTGCGACGATGTCCCGGTCGGAGCGGGTGGCCAGTCCGTTCATGGAGAGTGCGGCAGGCGCGATCCGCTCGATCTCCGCGTTGGAGTCGGCGAGCAGCACCTCGTGATGTGGCAGGAACTGGGTGCGGACCTCTTCCACGGCTGCCGGTTGCTTGTCGATCAGCCCGACCTGGGCGGGGCGCCAGGTCCATTCCGCCGCGCAACCGTGCCCGACCGCGAACGTCGGCGCATGACGGTGCAGCAGTCGACTCGCGTCGACCTCGGCATCGAACGAACCGCGCGACGCCTGCCGCTCGACGATCGCTCCGGCACCGCCTTCGGCGGTCACACGCAGTTCGGGCTGGAACAGGGCGTGCGCGTCGGCAAGCTGATTCTCTCCGATGCGATTTCCGTTGACGAGGGTGACAGTGACGGTCACCGTCCCGTCGACCGGGCTCGGCCTGCGGATGTGCACGTGGAGTTCCGCCCCACCGTCGCCGAGAGGCTCGCACTTGCGGCCAGGGGATGTGACATCGAACGACGGTGACTTCAGCGTCAGTTGGCGGCGCCTCCAGTTCTCACGCTGCTCGTCGGTTGTGCGCGCCGTCGCACGGCCGGCCTCGATCCGGTTGCCGTTCTCGTCCACGGGTTCGTACACGGCGGCGCGCGCGGTCACCGTGATGGAGGCGGCGATGGCGGGAGCGACAGCGAAGGTGAGCCCAGCGGAGGACGGCTTTCGGTCGCCGGCTGTGGGGGGGTCGGGTACTCCGCCGTCGTCGGGACCGCCTCCTGCGACCAACGGCGCCTCGTCCAGGCCGGCGTCGGGATCCGCCCCCGGATCGTACGGGAGGGCCGTTGCCTCGCGTTGTGGGTGCAGCACACCGACGACGTACCGGGTGATCGGGGCGTCGTCGGTGAGCACCTCCGCCAGCGCATCGGGGCCGTCCGCCTCCACAGGGCCCGACAGCTCGCGTCGCAGGGCCTCCAGCAGGCCCCTGCGAGCGGCGTAGTGGGCACCGTGATCTTCGGGCTTCTGGCTGCTCATCACTCGGTCTCCTTTTCGGCGCACGCCCACACATGACGCCCCAGTCCACCGACACGAGGGGCCAACCACACCCCACGCCCGCCGAGGCCCGCCGCCTGCGACGTGGCGGAAGGCCCTGCTGCGGAGACAACCGAGTCGATTCGGCAACCGACCACCGACTTCGGCCAGTTCGGGTTCCAGATCCGATTGATCTTCATGACCCGGTACCAGTCCTTCCTGAACTTCTCGGAAACCTCGCCGATCGCACGACCTTCGTGGACGATCTCGTACCGAGGGCTCTGGCCGTCCGCGGCGGGAAGCGGATTGATTCGCCGAAGCTCGACTGCGTCACCCGGTCTTACCTTCTCTCGCAGGTATGTCTGAACGGCAGGTGCCAGCGCGTCGCCGAACGGTGCTGTGTGATCGACGTCCCCGCCGCGCAACTCGACGCCGAATCGTTGGTAGGCCTTCCGGCCGGTCAGGTGAACACGGTCGCCGCGCTCGGCCCTGCGCAGCATCCGTACCTGTGGTGCCGTCACGTGATAGAGGTCCTCGCGGGGGCGGGTCATGGCGACGTACAGGGCGCGTGCCTCGGCCGGCATGTCGACGTCCGGATGGGCGGCTCGGAGCTCGGTGACCGTCGGGGGCGTGAGCACGATGACGCGGTCGAACTCCAAGCCCTTCGCGCGGTGGACGGTGGACACGACGACGTGGGCTCTCACGGGGTCGGCGAGGTCCTCGGGGAACCGGCCCTGCCGGACCAGCGGGGCTATGCGACCGAGGTCCAGTCCCTGACTGCCGCGTGCGGAGGCGACACTCCTCAGTACACGCCAGACCTCCGCCGGTTCGGTGCCCTCCGGCAGTGACACGGATGCGACGACGGAACGGAACCGATTCTCCGAGAGGGTGGTGGCCTCTGTCGCGCCCAGCAGGTCGACGACCCACGAGGGAACGGACCGGTCGTGAGCCGAGCGCCGCAGAGCGTGTTCCACCCGGTGCTCGTGCAGGATCTCCGACACTTTCAGCGCCTGCCGGTTGTCCCGGGTCAGGATGGCCACCCGGTCACGCGTGGCGCGCAGTGAGGCCAGGAACAGCTCGTCGTCGACGGCGGGGAAGCCGCCTTGCTCGGACAGCAGGAGCCGAAGCCGCTCGTAGATGCTCTCGGCGGCCTCCCGCCCAGCTGCTCCGGAGGGCAGGCTCCGCAACTCGTCGCCGAAGGGAAGCACCTCGCGCACGTCGGTGCTCGTAGCCCGGAAGCCGCGGGTGAGGTGGAGTTCCTCGTGGTCGTCGAACGAGGCACGCACCCAGTCGAAGAAGAGTCCTGCCTCCCGCTCACGTTGCACACGGTCCTCGATCTGGAAGCCGTACACGAACTGGGCGTCGTCACCGACGATGGTGAAGCCGAGCGACTCCCGGTGCACGTCGATCAGGGTCTCGACCATGTCTCGGCGGTCGCCGACGAGATCTTGGGCCTCGTCGACGACGATGTGCGCGGGCACGCCGGCGGCGCTGACCTCGACGGCCCCCTTCCGTACAGCCGCCGTGGCCTCGCGGATCCGGTCGTCGAAGGAGCGGCTCGACCAGTCGGTGCCGGGGTAGGCGCCGGAGAGCAGCTCGAGGGCCCAGGCGTCGAAGGTCTTGGGCCGTACCGTTCGCGCAGCACCGCCGTGCGCGCGCAGGCGTTCGGTCAACTCGCGCACCGCGGCACGCGAGAAACTCAGCACCAGAAGCTCGTCGGCGCCGACGGCCTCTTCGGGAATCGGGTGCCCGACCAGATGGTTCAGGCGGCACACCATGGTGTGGGTCTTGCCCGTGCCCGCGCCCGCGGTCACGAGGACCCGGGCATCCCAGGGACGCTCCACGACCGCACGTTGCTCATCGGTGAGCGTCAAAGGGGCGACGAGGTCGGTCACTGCTCGCTCCACAGATGTTCGAACCGGGTGAAGGCCAGTTCGGTGTCGAAGTTGGTGATGTTGTCGCGAACATCGAGGATCAGGCAGGTTTCCTCACCGCCGTTGAGGGGGCCGCGTAGCCCGCGACCGATCATCTGCAGGTACACGTTGGGGCTGTAGACAGGCCGGGCCACGACGACGGCGCGAGTGGCCGGGGCGTCGAAGCCCTGGGTGAGGACGCCGTAGTTGGTCAGTACGCGCAGCCTGCCGTCACGGAACTCGTGTACCCGGCGGCTGCGGTCGGCGGGCGTCGTGGACGCATCGACGGAGGCCGCCGTGATGCCGACATCGCGCAGTCGGGCCGCGAGCAGCTTTGCGTGGTCGACGGAGGTGGCGAAGACCAGGACGGGCCAGTGTTTCGGCATGCCGCGGATCTCCGCGACGATGCGGGCGCTGCGGTCATGGTCCTCGGCCAACCGGTGTTCGGCGGACTTCGACAGCAGACGCATGGATTCCGCCCGCTTCCGCTCGTCACGGGTGAGCACGATGGAACCTCCCTGGAGCTCGCGGTGTTCGACGTGGGCCAGGACGCCGAGCTTCTGCAGTTCCTTGTGCGGGTCCGCGCCGTCGAAGATCCCGGCGTCGAGACGGTCGGCGCCGAAGCGGTTGACCAGTCGGCGGGTCTCCTCTTCGTTGGTGCTGCGGAAGGGTGTCGCGGTCAGACCGAGCAGCGGTCGCTCAGTGCGGTGCGGGGTCAGACCGCAGAGCCCGAGGATCTCGGTGTAGCGGGGCCCCATGGCTGTGTGCGCCTCGTCGACGATCACCAGTGCCGCGTTCCGTAGCCAGCTGTACGAATCGTCGGCGAGGCAGCCAGGCATGTCCAGTTTGGCGTCTGTGGCGACGACCAGGTGCGGCATGTCGGTGACGTCACCGGCTTCGTTGGACGACCACAACCGGCTGATCGCCAGTGGTGTCGGCGCTCCGACCTTCTCCCACACGAACTTCCAACTCTGTACTGCCTGCTCACACAGTTCTTCCGTCTGACCGATCCACAGGATCGGGCCGGGGAGGGCGCCGACCTTCTTCACCCAGCGGATGACTGCCTCGGCCGCGACGCGGGTCTTGCCCGCGCCCGTCGGCAGCGACAGCATCGCTCGCCGCGGAGAGATCTGGTCGAGCATGTCGACGACGTTGGCCGCCAACCGTTCCTGGTAGTCGTGCAGGCGAGGGAAGTCGCGTGGACCGGACACCTCGATACGTGGTTCCAGAGGGCGGGCCCGGTAACCGGCGAAGGACTCGGGGAACTTGAGGTCGGACACGAACTTCACGGCCGCCGATGAGCCTCCGTAGTTCTCCGGGGCGTCGGGGTGAGCCATGCGGATCTCATGCCGATACTGGCGCAGGACTGCGTCTCCGTGGGCGTTGAACGCCATCTGCGCGATGCGGTACTCGCTCGGTTCTTCGCCACCGTTCTGGACGCGCTCACCGTCCAGCATGCCCGCCGGTAGCCCCTCGCGCAGGGTGTCGGCGCCGATCAGCAACAGCAGCTTTCGGACGATGTCCGGCTCGCCGCGGATCGCCGCGCGTCGGGCCATGGCTTCCTTGTTCTCGGCGTCTCGGCGCTGTCGTTCCAGCAGCTGCTCACAGCCCGCCCGGCCGAGACGCAGTCCGAGCAGCTCGTCCACGGCTCTCAGAGTCGCGAGCTCGTCGGCGTCCTTGGGCACCAGGACCAGGGAGTCCCTTCGTGCCTTCGTCAGAGGAGCGGCTCGCATGCCGTTGGGCGTCCGGATGATCTCCTCCAGCTCGCCGACGCGCTGCAGTTGGACGCCCTTGACGGCGCTCCGATGCCCGTACTGGCGAAGTACGGGCAGGACCTCGTCCACGGGCCGGGGTTCGTCGTCGGCGACGTATCGGGTCTCGTGGGTGATGACATCCTTGTGTCGGCTCATGCCCCACAGCGAGATCAGGGTCTCGGCCTCGTCGACAGTGGTGGTCAGCAGAGCGGGAATTTGCTCGGCGCGCAGCGCCCGGTATTCGTTCGGGTCGGCCGTGACCGCGATCTCTTCATCGGTACGGCGCCCCCACGGACCACCCACGCGACAACGGGTGAGATAGCCCTCCTCGAAGGCGTGGCCGACACTCGCGAGCAGGGCGTACGTCGAGCCGACGAACCGGTCGTCGTCCGTGGTCTCCAACTGGTCCAACAGACCGCGCCAGAAGCGGGCGGGGACCTGCTCCACGTCGGCAGGAAGCCGTAGCAGGCGGGCCTTCTCCTCGGTGATGTCGGCGACCGGCAGTACCGAGCGATAGCTGCCGAGGCTAGGACTCACCGCACCCGACAGGTCACGCACCCCTTGTGAGGTCTCTACGCGGCCGTGACGCAGGAGCATCCAGACGATCGGTGAGCGGACCGCCTTGCGTGTTCCGGGCCGTGCTCCGATCTGCATCGTCCAGGAGCTGATCAGTCCGGCTTCGGGAAGTGCGTTCAGGAAGCCGACACGCGCCTTGTCCGACATGTGCGGGAGCAGGTGCAGAGGGCCGCCCGTCGCAGCCCCGTCGAGTCGGACGCGGGAGAGAGCGGGGCGCTGCGCGGTGCCGTCCGACAGCTGCTCGCAATAGGCGGCATGCGCGGCCGCCCGGTACTCCTCGAACCAGTCCTCACCTTCTGGTCGCTGATCCAGGCAGGGGCGCTCACGGACGCCCATGGAGTCGAGAAACCTCTTGGAGTCGGCGTGGAAAGCAATGTCGACAGCGATGTGAGGGTCGCTCTGCGCCGTCACGACCGGGCCGGGCAGCATGACGTCGCGCAATGAGCGAAACATCCCGTCCACGGTGCGGACGCGCAGGGTTCGCTGTGGGTCGGTGATCCTCCGCTGAACTTCGTGGCCGACCGCGCCCACGCCAGCCTGATGGAACAGCTCCCAGAACCGTTGCCAGCGCTGGTCGTCGTAGTTGTCGAAACCTTGCTCGAGAACACTGAGGAAACGGCCGCGGACGTCGGCCTCACGAATGCCGAGCGTGTTGAGGGCGCTGGTCAGGGACGGCTCCTCGGAGAGCGTGCGATGCACATATACCAGGGACTCGCGCAGCCCGTCCTGCGAGGTGCGGCGGAACACCTCGCCGATGACAGGCGCGACGAAGCGGCCGTCCTCGGTCAGGACGATCTCGGCGGTACGCGCCTCGGCGGAGCACTCGACCCCCATGTCGATCATGTCGGCGACGATGTTGATCGCGGCCGCCGACGACTCGGCCGTGCCGTCCTGGACGAGCGCTTCCAGCCAGTCGCGCACGCGCGCCCGTCGCTTACCGGACTCGGACAGGATGTGCTCCACCTTGCCCGTGCGCAGGGGTGTGGCCTCGGCCGACGGATGCAGCCAGTCCACCGGACGACCCGGGTGGGCGTTCCAGTACCCCGTCCATCGCCGGATCGACGTGGTGTCCTTGCCCAGGTCGGGCGTGATGTTCAACCGTTCGGGCCGCCGCAGGACCCCGTCCTGGTCGGGTAGCGAGGGGAGTTCGACGGCCGCCTGCCAAATGTGCCGGGTCAGTGCCTTGTCCGCCCAACTGACGGTCTCCTTCTCGCGGCCGGGCAAGAGACGTAGGTAGGCGCCGGGATCCTCGATCGGCGAAAGGTCAGACAGGGAGGACACGACGAGTCGGGCCGCGGTCTCAAGCATCTCGGCGTTGAACGGCGAGGAGTCCAGGAGGTTCTGCCGGTCTTCGTTGGTTTTCCAGGCTCCGTTGAGAATCCCCGTCAGACCCATCTCGTACTTGGTGGGGAAGAACGACCAGAAGCGACCGCGACCCGCGGGGACGGTGAGGAGCCCGCTGTCCTTGTCCTTGGTGTACTCCGGAACGGCCCAAGCGAGATCGATGGTGGACCGGTCGTGAAGTTCACCGGCGTCCGCGCGAGCCGCGGGTGACGGCGTGTGGGTGTGCGTGAAGACCCGCCAACGGGTCGTCTCGGGACGCCGTCCGGTTCGCTCGTCACGGATGACATGAAGGTTCTCGTCGCTCTCGATCCGCAGGACACGGTTGATCGGTGGACTGACTCGCCTGTCCTCCAGCAGGACACGGGACACATGAGGCGAGAAGAGCTGGAAGCCGAGGGGGAATTCTTCCCGACCTCCGATCTTGCCGCCGCCGAACATGTCCAGTCCGAGTCGCTTCGCGGCTCCTGGCAGCAACGGCAGTCGCACGACGGTCGTCGCCCACCGCAACAGCTCGTCGAGAATGGGGTCGGCTGCCCGTTCCGCTTGCTCGTCCAGGGGGCGAGCCATGCGAAGCACAGGAGTCTCGAATTCCTCGCCGAGCTTCTCGACGACCCCGGGTACTTCACGGATCAAGGTCGACGCCCACTTGCGGTCGAAGCCGAAGGATCCGGTGCGGCTGAAGAACTGCGGGGCGTCGGTGACGACCAACACGGACTTCACGCCGACGCCGAAACGGCCGATCTGCCCGCCTCTCTTTCGGGAGACGCTCATGCGGAGAATGGTCTCCGCGCCGTCCGGTGTGACCGCGGTCCCCTCGTTCGCGCAGTAGAGATGAGCCTGAGTGAGCACCACTTGTGTGATACCGCCCGGCTCGTCGGCGATCTCGTCAGCCGCGTTCTGCACGAGCTCGAAGAGCTGGCGGTCGCCGTATCCGCCCCTCGTGATGCGGCGCTCGCCGTTGGCGTGTTCCGGTATGAGGCCCGGGTCGGCCTCATAGGTCCTCAAGACGCGAGCGGACTGCTCGGCAATGGTGGACAGAACACGGGAACCGAGGTCGGGAGACAAGCTACGACCTGCCCTTTACAAGAGGAGGAACAGGGGGCTCGGGAGGAACAGGGGGCTCTTTCTGGTTCTGTTTCATGAGAATCGAGTTTTGGGCGCGCGAACCCATATCCCTGGAAGTGGGCACACTTCTGCCCCATGCGTGGTTGCTGATGTGACACAGCGGCAGACCGCTGACGCTAGACCTGGTCCTCTGAAGTACACAAGGCGGGAAGCGAAAATGCTCCGCTTCTGGTAGGAGAGCGGCCCGTTGTTCCGAAGCGGCGGGGATGAGGCAGTGGCGAAGTCGAACGATTCGGGCAAAGCGAACCTCCCTGAGGGTGGCGGACGGCCGGATGGTCGTCAAACGAAATTTGACGCCCTGTCCACTGTCAATGACGACGCGGTACTGTGGTTCAGTTCCCGCGGTGCGCGTCCGTCTTCGAAGGCCCGCCCCGGAGTCGGTGTCACGAACTTCTAGAGCATGGGGTGGACGTGGAGGCAGGTGAGGACTTCGGTCCCTGGCTGGCCCGGCAGTTGAAGTTGGCCGGTATGACCCAGACCGAGCTGGCCAACAAGATCGAGGTGACACGCGCGGCGGTCTCGGCCTGGATCACAGGTCGGGCCACTCCGCGTGTCGAGACCATCGGACGTATCGCCATCGCACTCGGAACCGATACCGTGACCGTCCACACCCGGACCACGGACACCCAGTCGGGCCTACCCGTCACCTGGTATCACCGCCCCCAACACGAAGACGCCGGGCGTGAGTTGGGAAATGCCGCCGCCTTCGCCTTCGACCCGGACGTCGAGGTGCTGGCCCGCGAGACCTGCCAGAACAGCCTTGACGAACGCCTGTCGGCGAGCGAGCGCCCGGTGCGCGTCCGCTATACGTTGCACGAGCTGACCGGCGAACACATGCACCGCTTCCTCGACGCGATGCATTGGGACAAGTTGCTGCCGCACTACGAGGCTGTGGCGGACCAGGCGCAGAAGGTCGGCCGAGTGGTTGCCGCGGGGCTGCGCGACATGCGGGAGCGACAGCGTCTCGTGTTGCTGCGCGTGGACGACTACAACGCGGCGGGTCTCACGGGCGACGACTACGCCGACGGCCGGTTCGCCGCGGTCGTACGTCGTCAACTCGACAGTCACAAACAGGCGGGTGCCGGCCTCGGCGGTTCCTACGGACTGGGCAAGGCCACTATCTGGGGCACCAGTCGACTGGGCCTCGTCCTGATCAATTCAACGCTCTCCGAGCCCCACGAGGGACGCACCGACAACCGCGTCGTCGGCCGCCTCGATCTTCCATGGCGGCAGGTCGGTGACCAGGTACTCGCAGGTCCGGCCTGGTTCGGCCGCCCCGACCCGGCCTCGCCCCGTGGCGAAGTCACCCGGTCCTGGTGGGCCGAGGCCGACGAGATCGAGCGGCTCCATCTCGCCCGGGACAGCGACGAACCGGGCACCTCGTTCTTGATCGTCGGGGCGTACGACATGGCCTCCTTCGACAAACGGACTTCGGACGAGGTCAGCGACGAGGACGAGGGGGCCTCCGTGTTGGCCATGCGGGACCGTCTGCTCAAGGCGCTGGGGCGCAACTTCTGGGCCGCGATGACCGGTGGGGGCGGGCTGGCCCCCATGCTGCGGGCGTCGGTCCGGGTGCTCCGCGACGGTACCGAGATCGCCCCGGAGGAACAGGTCGACCCGGAGCGAGAACAGCCCTCCCGCACGCGAGCCGTTCGAGCGTTTCTCGACGGAACCACCGTCGACCGGCGTACGCACGCCGATGACGTGGCCATGAAGCTCGTCACCATGAACGTGCCGTTGGAGGGCGGGGCCAAAGGCGGTGTACCGCACGACGCAGTGCTGCTGGTGACTCGTGCCGACGACGATGACGACCGGCACAACTGCCTTGTCGCCATGCGTGGCAACCGCATGGTCGTCCGAGACAGGCGCGTGCCCGCGCTCCCCGGCAACGTACGCCCCTTCCAAGCCGTGCTCCTTCTCGGGCTGGCAGCCGGACCGGACGCGCGCGGCGCGGAGGCCGCCGAGCACTTCCTGCGCGCCGCTGAACCGCCGGAGCACAACAAGTGGCGGCAGACCGAGGAGTTGGCCGCCCGCTATTCGTACTCGGCCCACAGGCGGATCTCCACACTCGTCCGTGACGCCAACGCCGCTGTGAAGGACCTGGTCGTCGTACCCAGGGCCGAACGGCCCGCAGGGGGCGAGCGGCTGAAGAAGGCGATGGTGAGACGCGCCAAGCCCCCGGCGCGCTCTCAGTCCAGGCGTGGTGCTCCCACCGCGCCGATCCTGGACACCGTGGAGGCGAAGCCGATCGACTCGGGCGCCTGGGAGGTGTACGGGGAGATCAAGCCGGGCTCCGTACCGGAGGCCGTGTTCGCCGCACCGACCGCCCGGTTCGCCGTGCGTTCCGGAAGCGCGCCCGTCGTGTCCTGGCAGAGCGTCGAGGCGATCGAGGGATGCACCTGGTCCGACGACGACCGCTCGCTGACCTTCGAGCCGGGCGCTCGGCGGGCCACCTTCCGGGCCGTCACCGACCCGACCACCCACCCCGTTCGCGCGAGCAGCAGCGGCCTCGTCGTCGAACTCCGCACCGGTGAGAAGGAGCAGCACTGATGGCGAGAGTCATCCGCCCGTACCCCACGCTCAAGGGCACGGTCGCGCTGCGCGTTCAGGCTGCGAGCGTGAAGGGTCCCGACGGCGACTGGGAACATCTCGATGTCGCCGCGTCCGCCGATCGGACCACTGCCCTCGGCTCCGCCGACACCCTCGGCTGGACCACAGCCCGGCTGCGTGTCTCGGTGACCGTTCCGGCCAAGGCGACCGCCGCGGGGGAACCGTGGAGCGACGTGAACGTACTCGCGATCCTCACCGAAGGAGCCACCAACCTTCGCGCCACCGTTCTGTTGCGTCCCACGGACGACGGGACCGAGTGGATCGGTGACCTGGACGTGCTGCGGGCCGACGTCTTCCATCGGGCCAATCTCACGGTGCAGATGGTCGGCACCGTGGGCGGTGTTCCCGGGCGCGTGTTGGCCGAACCGACCGAGGACTGGGTGATCGACGTTCGCGCGGCCCGGCCGGAGCACGGGCAGACGTTCACGGTCCGGGAGACGGCGTTCTCCCGATCGTCGCTGTGGCTGCGGAACATGCCCGATCTGCCCTGGTCGATCAATGCCGCTGGCAGCCGGCCCGAAGTCCGGCTCAATACGGACATGGAAAGGCTCACGGAGCTGCTCGACGCCCAGGGCGACGGCCCGGCGGGAATCGTCGGCAGCCTGTTGCTCGCGCAGCTCGGCGAGGCCATGTGGACCGCCACCTTCCATGCCGCTCTCGGCGACCTGGAGTCCGACGAGGAAGACGGCAGTCCACTGTTCCCCGCCGACTGGCGCGGAGAGGCGTTGAGGGACATGTTGCGAACTGTCCTGCCCGATCTCACTCCCGGCGAGGCGCTGCGCGAGGTGCACCGGCGCCGTACAGGTGACCACGGCTGGGGAGAACTCCAGTCCCGGATCCAGGCCGCCGCTCAGGAACGAGCGGGGTTGGCCAAAGCCGTCCGAGAGGCTGTCCGGGCGTTGGAGAAACTTGAGCGTGAGGAGTCCGAGTGACTTTCGAAAAGCCTTCCTACATCCCGGAGTTCATCGGCCTGCTCGACGCGGAGACGGCGACGGAGCAGCTCACCGAAGGGCTGCTGACGGGTGTGGAGAAGCCGCGCTCGTTGGCTCTCGACGAACTCGTACAGCCGCTTCCGCACGAGGAACGGTTCCGGGCCCGGCCCGTGCGAGCCCTCCTCGACCGGGTCATGCATCTGTGCCGCAACGAGAAGCCGACCGCGGCTGACGAATGGCTCGCGCCACGACTGCACGCGACGTTGCGTCTGACCCGCGCCGAGGCCGCGGACCCCGAACTCTGGTCCTGCCTGGCGCTGCTCGTGGCCCCCGACTATGTCGTGTGGCGCCATGGCCGATCGGGCAAGGTCGACGCTGTCCGGTTCCAAGGCCCGCACTACAAGCAGGCGTTCGCGCGCCTGTGGTGGGCCGCCGAAATGTTCCGTGACGGGGACGACTACCGCCCCGCTGCCCGTATCTGCAGGAACCAGGACATGCTCAACACGGCTCTGCGGCTGGACGTCGTCGACCACAGGCCGGTCGCCCAGGCTGTCGCCGTTCTGTTGGAGCGGGGGGTCGTCACGACGGGGCGTGAGGTGAACGCGCTGTGCACCGTCGTGAACGCCGCCGCCATGACCCTCGCCTACGATGTGATCGCCCCTGACATCGAGCGTGACCAGGTGGCTGTCGCCGACTGGATCCGGTACGAGGCGGTTCTCCCCGGCGATCTGGTCCTTCCGACCGGGCCGGCCGAGTCGCGCGCCCCTCAGGAGTCTGTCGACACTCTCACCGAACTCTTCGCCGATCTCTTCAAGGACGCCCCCGTGCGTGATCGTGAACAGGTCGACGAGCCTGAGGAGGTCACTTCTCGTTGACCTCTTCCTGCGAGGGGCAGTGCTCGGTGCACGCGCGGGCGTTCCCGCACCCCCGTTCGCGGAGCTCGGCGGCGCGCTCCTCACTCGCGGGCTCCCACTTGAGCGCGGCTCCGACGGGGTCCTCCGGCAGCGGAATACCCAGCGCGGCGCTCAGCACGTGCATGGCGAAGACGGGCGGGACCGCGTTGCCGACCTGCTGGGACTGGTCGTTGCCGGCCCACGGGTAGTTTCCGGGGAACGTCTGGAACGCCCCGGCCTCGGGGATGGTGAACCGCCGGTGGTCCTCGTCGTCGACCAGGACGACGTTCCGCGAGACCTTCCCGGTGACGGTGAACGCGGGAAAGTGGCTGGAGCGTCGTCCGCGCTTCTTCGGGTCGCCGCCGGATCCGTAGTTGGAGACCACGACGAAGTTCTCCGGCAGAGCACTCGTCCCTTCCGGGTAGGTCAGGAAGGGGCCGGCGGCTTTGAGTGCCTTGTGCATGGACCGCCACGGAAGCGGTCCGGAGTCGGTGTGAGGGTCGAACAGCGTCTGCTCCTGGATCGGGGCCCCGGCGGCCCTCTCGTACGGAGCCCGGGGGTCGAAGCTGCGGAACGTGCCCTTCGGAAGCTTCAGTTCACCTGCGAAGTCCGCGTTCTTACGACGTGCGACGAAGATGGCCCGCTGCCTGGTCTGTGGAACGCCGTAGCGTTCCGTGCGCAATACGTGTGGCTCGGGGCACTCATAGGCGAGGTCACCGGGCAGGCTCCGAAGGATCTCCTTGTATTCGTGCCACACGGGAAGCGCGGTCGGTACCTGTTCCAGGATGATCGCGTCATACGGCTTCCCGTGGACGGCATTCCTCTTCAGGAGCCAACGCAGCGGTTCCAACACCAGGGCCGCACGGGGATCGAGCTTCTCCAATTCCTTGTCGATCTCAGGGCTCTCGTGATCGTCGACCAAGTCCTCCATGAGCTTCATAAGCTTTTTGAGGTCCTCGATCTGGTCTCGTCCGCGACCTTTTCCCGCAACTGAGAACGACTGGCACGGCGGCCCGCCCGCCAGCACGTTGTAATCCTCGGGAATTTTCGCGAACTGTTCCGTTCGAACTTTCGAGACGTTTCCGTGAATTGTGTCGAGTCCGGCTCGGTAGCGCGTCAGGCACGCATTTCTGTCCCACTCGATTCCCATGCTCGGAATTCCGAGAAAATGTGCCGCGACGTCCAGTCCGCCGGGGCCGGCGAACAGGTCGAGGATTTTGATGTTCCGTGGTTCAGGCACAGTGGATTCCGTTGCTCCTTGGGTGGTACGCGATGGGAGTCTAGCCGGCGGACGGGCGTGGTGTGCGTCGCAGAGCGGATTCGATGGCCCGGCCGAGGGCGCCGGCGAGCGGTGGCGGGCACGCCTGCGCGATCAGTCCGTAGCGCTTCGTCTTGCCTCCGGTGAACCGCCATTCGGCAGGGAAGCCCTGAACCAGTGCCGCCTGCTCGACGGTGACCGGCACCAGGCCCGCCGGCCCCAGATCCGGATCCCATACGAAGTCCGGCCCGGGGGGCACGTCGCCGTACGACTTCGTGTAGACCCCCATCCGCTGCCACCGTCGTTGTGAGCCGCGCGGCCCGAAGTCGGCACCGCCGCGGTTGGTGGATCCGCCTACCAGGGTGGGCGCGACAGTGTCGGCGTGTGCCGCCCAACGCCTGGCGCCGGGCCAGCCGCGGGAGGCCATGGACTCCAGAAGAGCCTCGCCGACCGTGAGCGGCTCGCGCACGGTCGCTTCCGGCATCCGGAACCGGTCCGCGGACTCCTCGCGCAAGGCGACGAGCAGTCCGACCCTGCGGTCCTGGGGCACAGCGAAGTCCATCGCGTTCAGCACGTCCCAGTACAGGCGGTACCCGAGGTGTTCCAGTTCGGCGTGCGCCAACTCGCGTACCGATGCGAGTTCCTCCGACTCCACCATGGCGGGAACGTTCTCGATCACCAGCGCTCTTGGGCGCACGGCCGGGGCGAGATACATGGCGGCCCGGAACATCTCCACTGCCTCGTCGTCCGAGGAGCGCTGGACGGTCGCCGCCGAACGGAACCGCGGTACTCCCGCGAGCAGGACGTCGACGTCGTACACCTCACTGTTCTCCGCCGGGTCGAAGTCCCGCAGATCCGCCATATCGATCGGCCAGTCCGGTCGATTGAGCCGAAGGATCTCGCAGGCCACGGGATCGTTGTCGAGCAGCAGGCGGGGGCTTAGTCCGGCTTGTTCCATTCCGAGTGCCAACCCCCCGGCCCCGCTGCACACATCGACGAACGTCAGCTCCCTCAATTCCCTCTCCGTTTTCTTGCCTCGCGCCGGTGCTTGACCGCGGCCAGTACGACAGCCGCCACCTCATCGGGAGCCTCGTGCTCCCAGAACCGCAACACCGTCCACCCCTGCGCGACCAGATGCTCGGTGGTCTCCTGGTCACGCGCCATGTTCCGGTCCAGCTTCTTGCGCCACCACTCCGCGTTGGCCTTCGGGTGCGTGGCGTGTTCCGGGCACCCGTGCCAGAAGCACCCGTCGATGAGGACCGCCACCTTGACGCCGGTGAAGGCCACGTCGATCCGTCGCCTGGCCATCCCGGGTACGGGGTACTCCACGCGGTAGCGCAACCCCGCAGCGTGCAGCAGACGTCGCACAGCCAGCTCGGCGGCGGTGTCCTTGCTGGCCTGGCGGGACATCCGGGCAGAGACGCCGGCGGAGGAGGGCTTCATGTCGTCCAATGCCGTCGACCCTCAGCAGCGTGCGTCGTCGCGGTCGATCACGATTGCATCCTGCCGGCCGATGTCGCCGGCAAGGAAACTCGTCAGCGTGCGGGCTGGTGCCACCGGGGGCCGCGGCGCCCCGAGATGCCGTGGTCGCAGCGCGGTGCGGGCGTGGTGTCCGCGCCGAAGGCGCCCGGCCGGCCGCCGGCCCACCTCAGGCTGACCCGCTGCCGTGGCACCCCCCGTACACGTGCCCCGACCCGCACCAGCACTCCGCGTCCGGGCTCGGCGGCCACGCCACAGCCCGCCCCCGTGCCGCCAAGGTCGTCGCGTACTGCGGCAGCAGCGACGCGTCGCCCGGCGACGACGCTTCCGAGGCCGCGAAGGCTTCGTAGGAGGGGACCGTGCCGGTCACGATGCCGAGGTTGGCCGTGCCCGAAGCCGCCAGTTCGCGCAGGGCGTCCTCCACCGCGGTCAAGTGGGCCTCGTACGACGGGTATTCCGAGGTCAGCTCGGGGTACGCCGTGAGGAGTTCCGCGTACTCGGACGACGGCCAGTGCAGCACGGCCACCGGGAACGGGCGGGAGAGCGCCTCCCGGTACGAGCCCAACTCCGCGCGCAGGCGGGAGATTTCGGCGCGGAGTTCCGCCGGGTTGTTCGAGCCGAGGGACCAGAGGCGTTTCGGGTCGTGGAGTTCGTCCAGCGGGACCGAGGTGCGGTTGGCGCGGTCGGCCAGAGCGTCCCACGCGTCGTGGGGCGTGTTCAGCATGCGGCGTACGCGGTGGCGGCCCAGGAGGAGCGGGTGGGTCGGGGCGGGCGGGAGGGCCGGCCCCGGGCCGGTCGCGGTGCCCGCGTCGGCGTCGGAGTCCGGTGCCGGGCCGCGGTCCGACTCCGGGATCAGGAGCTCCAGCGCCGCCGTGAACGTCTCGTGGGCCTCGTCCAGCTCGTCGTGTGTCTCCAGCGCCTCCGCGATGATCACCCAGGGGGCCGGGTCCCGCGGTGCCGTCATACGGATACCCGTGATGATCGCCCTGGCCTCCGCGTCATGGCCGTACTCCCACAGGTTGGCCGCCTTCAGGGCGCGGATCAGGGTCGGATTGTGGACCGCGGGGGAGGAGAGGAGGTTGTCGTAGTGCGTGGTGGCCCTCTCGCGGGCGTCGGCCAGTTCGTAGTGGGCCGCGGCCTGGAGGAGCAGGTGTTCGGCGTCTTCCGGGTACATCGCCGCCGTGCGCTCCAGGCGCTCGGCTTCCGTGACGTGCTGGGCGGCGTCCGTCGCGGGCGTGGCGGACGTGGCGGCGGTGGCGTTCTCGTCGTCGTTCTCGGCGGGCGTGGCAGACGTGTCGGGGCGCATGGGGGACACCGTACTGCGGTGGGGCCGCGCGGCGGAGGGGCCCTGCCGGGCCGACCTGCGGGTGCCGTGCCGTGCCGTGGCGTGCCTTGGTGGGGTGGTGCCGTGGTGGTGCCGTGCAGTGCCCGTTCAGCCGACCGTGCTGTTCCAGCGGTACGGGCCGCCACCCTGCCAGTCGATCAGTTCCGGATCGTCGACGGCCGTGTCCTTCGTGGGCAGCCCCGCCTCGTGGAGGAACTCCAGCACGTCGAAGAGGCTGTAGGCGACACCCACGCGCTCGCCGTTGACCGTCACCCGCCGTCCACCGTCCGGTGACGGAGGGAGCACGATCACAGGAGCGCGCCCGTCCATGGTTCAAGGATGCGTCGGGCGGCACCGTGCGGTCCAGTCCGGTCCTGCCCTGATGCTGGTCAGTTGCGCTCGCCGGGCCTATCTTGCGCGCGTGCTGCTGCGGCGGAGGACCGGTCCGGTGAGGGCGAGGGCGAGGGCGAGGGCGAGGGGAAGCATGCCTCGCGTTGTCACGCATGGGCGTACGCGTGCGCATGGGCGTAGGCGCGCGCATGGGCGTACGCGTACGGGTGGGTACGGTCGCGGGCGGCTTCTGCGGCGTGGGCTCTGGGCCTGCGCCGAAGCCGCCGTCACGCTCGGGGTCGTCGTACTGCTGCTCGTCGTGCATCAGCTGTGGTGGACCAACCGGCAGGCCAAGGCCGAGGCCGGGCACAAGGTGCAGGCCCTTGAACGGCAGTGGGGGCGGTCGGGGGCGTCCCGGTCCGGCGATGGCTCCGGTTTCGGTTCTGGTTCCGGCTCCGGTCGTGGTTCCGGTTCCGGTTCTGGTTTGGGTTCGGGTTCCAGTTCTGGTTCCAGCTCCGGTTCCGTGTCCTCGGCAGGCGCTTCCGGTGCGCCCTCCTCCGATGCCTCCTCGCGTCCCTCCGTCGCCGGCCGCACCGCGCACGCCCCCGCCGCCGCGCCCCGTTACGACCGGGCCTACGCCGTCATCGCCATTCCCCGGCTCGGCCTGCGCGCGCCCATCGCCGAAGGGGTCAGCAAGGCCCATGTACTGAACCACGGATACGTAGGGCACTATCCGGGCACCGCGCAGCCCGGCCAGGCCGGGAACTTCGCTCTCGCGGGGCATCGGAACACGCACGGGGAGCCGTTCCGGTACATCAACCGGCTGCGACGCGGGGACACCGTCACCGTCGAGACCAAGAAGGCCGTGTACACGTACGTGGTCGACAAGCGGCTCGCCCAGACGTCCGCGTCCGACGGAGACGTCATCGATCCGGTGCCGCACAGCCGCGTCGTGCCGGGCGCCGGGTACCGGACTCCCGGGTACTACATCACCCTCACCACCTGTACCCCTGAGTTCACGTCCCGGTACCGGCTCGTCGTGTGGGGGAAGCTCAGTTCCATGCGGCCGCGATGAGGGGCGGTCCTGCGGAGGGCGGTCCTGCGGAGGGCGGTCCTGCGGGGCACGGTGTCCGGGGTGCGCCACCTGCTTGAGGTGCTCCGCCTGCTCGTCGTAGTCGGCCAGGACCGCGCGCAGGTCGGCCAGTACCTCCGGCGGGATGTCGGGAGGAGCGGACTCGGCTACGTACCGGGCGGCGGCCACGAGCGCCGCATACTCGTACACGTGTGCGGTCGCGCGCACCACGCCAGGCCGGGCCCACTCCAGTCGCATGGCTCACACCTCAGCCTTCGACTCCAGATGTTCCTTGATCAGCTGCACCTCGCGGGCGAAGGTGTCGTAGTCCTCGCGCATGCCGTTGAGGTACGTACTCCAGCCCACGGTGTACTTCGCGAAGTGCACAGCCTCCTGGATCTCCTCGTCCGTGGCGCCGAACAGCTTGGCGGCCTCGGTGTGGAAGAGCGTGCAGTAGCGGCACTTCGTCTCGGCGTGGATGCCGATCCCGATGAGTTCCTTGCTCCGTGCGTTCCGGATGGGCCGGACGGGCCGGACGGGCCGGATGTGACGCGGAGGCGTCGCGCGTCGCGGGCTCTGCGGGCGGGTGTGCCTCAGGCTGTATAACTGATGAGAGCACCAAGCGCATGAGGGGAGGAGGAGCACACCATGTCGCCGTCGCCGTCGCGGTCCCGGAATCGGAATCGGAATCGGAATCGGACGAGTGTGAACGCCTGGTCCGGCGCCTGGTCCACGACCCTGCGGCCGGTGGCCCTGCTGCTGTTCCTGCTCCTCCAGACCGTGCTCGTCGACACCGGCAGCCTCGCCGGGGCCGTCGCGCTCGCCGCGACCGCCGCCGCCGGCTCCGCCCTCGCCCTGTGCTCCCTGCTCGCCGCGCGCAGCGCGCCCGCCGTGCCGCCCACCCGGGTCCGTACGGCCAT
>NZ_JAPHNL010000316.1 GCF_026274175.1 Streptomyces beihaiensis | reverse complement strand
TTCACGTACGGCGGATACCAGACCGAGTGATCAAGTTCGACGCAGCATTCGACGTCGGAGGTTAAAGATCAAGCTAGTAGTACGAATCGATGAGGCTGCGGTCCACGGTCAAGGTGTCACGATCCAGCGCGGGCAGCCCCAACTGGTCGCAGATCAGCTGAGTCAGCTGCTCGTCGTAGTCCGCCGCCGCGCAGTCGAGCCCGGCGGCCGTGATGCGGGATGCAAGCTCGCTGGGCCAGTACTCCCCGACATGGTCAGCGTCCTCATAGTTGATGCAGGACAGGGCCTGGCCGTCCTTGTAGTGGTACGCCATGGGGCGATGCGCCTTGGCTATGCACGGGTTGGGCACGAACACCACCAACTCGGCTCCCGGGGGACACAGCTCGTGGTAGTCGATCTCGTCGAAGTCATCGCGGGAAGGATCGTGCATATGGTGCACGATCACCCCCCACTCGCCAGGGGGCACGTCGCCGCCGCGGGCGAACGGCGGCCGGTGCTGGGCGATCAGCCCGTTGGCCAAGTCCGCCTGGGCGACGCCTTTCGCGTACACGAGGACGGTCTCATCCTCGTACTGTTCGCCCTCGATCCACGCAATGACACCGCCATTGATCCAACCTGTCATGGACCACACCGTATCCGTCACCACTGACACAGGACCCGCAGCGTACGGCGCGGCCGGTCACCGCACATGACCGGACTCCCAGCTCAGTGGTCACGGTAGCCGTCACGACCGCGGCTTGCGTCGCACCAGCCGCCCGATGCCGAACACCACGATCAGGAGCGCCGCCACGCCGACCGCGCCCGCCTTGCCGGTGAAGTGCGGGTTGTCGTTCGCGGCGGTTCCGGCGCCGGACGCGGTGGCGCCGGTGGCACCGCCGGAGGAACCGGAGCCGCCCGCAGCGCCCTTCACCGGGACCGGCTGCACCTTGCTGTCCTTGCCCTCGCTCCCGAACAGGAGCGTCTTCCCGTCCCTCGTGTACGTCACCGACTCGCCCTGCGGTTGCAGCGGAACGTCCAACTGGCCCTCGCGCTTGGGCCTTCCGTTCTTCCAGGCGTACGAGATCCCCCCGAAGTACCCGCGCAGCGCCAGCTGCTTGCCGTCCGGCGAGAACGCGCCGTCCGTCACCCACAGGTCGATGTCCGTGACGCGCTTGAAGTAGTTCGTGCGCGTCGGGGAGAGCGTGGCCGGGCCCTCGTAGAGCGCGCCGCCGTTCTCGTTCTTCGAGACGATGTAGACCCGGCCGGTCTTCGGGTGGACCAGCAGCGTCTCGGCGTTGCGGGGCCCGTCCTCGTACTTCACCGTGTACTGCGTCGCCCGTACGGTCTGGTCGCGCAGCACCTTCGGTTCCGGCAGCTTGTAGATCCAGACGTGGTTCCAGGAGCCGCCGCTGTTGTCGCCGATGTCGCCGACGTAGATGTTGTCGTCGGGGCCGATGGAGATCGCCTCGTCGTCGCGGGGCCGGCCGACCCCGGTGAAGGTGACGCGGGCGACGGTCTTTCCGGTCCTGCCGTCGATGGCGTAGATGTACGGGCCGTCGCCGCTGTCGTTGTGGGTCCAGTAGACGCCCGGGTGGATGTGCGAGGCGGCGAGGCCGCTGGACTCGGTGATGCGGGGGTCCGTGATGGTGAAGCCGTCCGAGCCCGGTGAACGGGAGTCCGCCGTGGCCGGTGCCGTCCCCGAACCGAACAGCACGGCCGCGACGGCCGCCGCCGCGCCCACGCCCACCGTCGCCCTCACCTTGTTCGCACGCATGCCCCCAGCTTGCCAGGCGTGTTCGGTGTCACACGCACGCGGCCACGCCGATCGACGATGATGTGCGCATGCTCAGGTTCATGCCCGTCGGCGATTCCCAGACCATCGGAAGCGCGGGCGAACACACCTGGCGTTACCGACTGTGGCAGCACCTGCGCATGGCGTACGGCGGCCCGTTCCGGATCGTCGGGCCGCGCGAGACGCTGTACGACAAGGCGCTCGAAGCCCCCGTCTCGTACGAGTACGCCGACCCGGACTTCCCCCGCGCTCATCTGGCCGGCTGGGGCGAGGGCTGGCTCCACATGGCGCCGCTGATCGGCGAGGCGGTGCGCGCGCACCGCGCGGACGTGCTGCTGGTCTCCCTCGGCCTGATCGATCTCGGCTTCTACACGGACGCCGAGCAGACCGCCGCCAACGTTGACCGCTTCGTCGCGCAGGCGCGGCGGGCCGCGCCGCGCATCCACATCGTCGCGCTCCCGGTCATCCCGAACGTACGGGCCGAGACGGACGCCCCGTTCGCGGCGCAGGTCGCGCACTTCAACACGCTGCTGGCGAAGGCGTTCGCCGACCTGTCCGAGCCGCGCTCCCCGCTCCTGCTCGCCTCAATCCCGTCCTCGTACGACATCCACACGGACACGTACGACGGCACCCACCCGAACGCCTCCGGTGAGCACAAACTGGCCGCCGCCTTCGCCGACGCGCTGTACCAGGGGTGGGGGATCGGGGAGCCGTACGACGCCGGGGCGGCGCTCGGCTGACCGGGACCGGCCGACCGAGGCCGGCCGACCGGGCCCGGTGCAGGTGCCTGCGTGTCCTGGTCACCGTGCGTATCGTTGTCCTGCGCGGCTGCCCGCATCCGCCGGGCCGCCGAGGAGGAGCGCCACTCTGCCCGTCGTAACGACCTGACCGACACGGCCGTCGGTCTCGTCATCAAGACCGACACGTTCCCTCGCGACTGACCTCGGCAGGGACCGGCGGGCGGCCCCGGCTCCCCCGTCACATATCGTGGGCGCGGTCAGTGACATCGGGGTGGGGCAGTGGAGTCGGGGAGGGGCAGTGTCTGACGTCATGAGGTACGCCGACGGACCGCGTGTGGAGTGCGAGGTGCGCGTTGCCGCACCGGCGAAGACCGTCTGGGAGCTGGTCACGGACATCCGGCTGCCCGCCCGTTTCGGCCCCGAACTCCAGCGCGTCGCATGGCTCGACGGCGCTCAAGGGCCTTGCTCCGGGGCACGGTTCGAGGGGTTCAACCAGCACCCGCTGATCGGCGAGTGGCGGACCGTGTCCCACGTCGTCGAACTCGCCGAGCCGGAGGTCTTCGCGTGGGCGGTCACGGACGCGGACGGCCGGTACGGCGCCCCGAGCGCCGACCCGGCCGAGCGGCTGGCCACCTGGCGCTACGAGCTCAACTCCCGGGACGGGGGCCGCGAAACGCTGCTTCGCCAGTCCGCCGTCCTGGGCCCGGGCCGCAGCGGCGTCACGCTCGCAGTCGAGCGCCGACCGGACCGCGAGGAGGAGATCATCGCGGCCCGTCTGAAGGAACTGCGCGCCGGTATGGAGGCGACGCTCGACGGCATCAGGCAACTCGCGGAACGCGCGGAACGGTCCCGCTGAAGAGGCCCCGGAAGGGCCTCACTCCTCGAAGGGCCTCACTCGTCGTCGAGCTGGTGGTCCGCCCACATGTAACTCTCGGGCAGCAACTCCCCGACGGGCACGGACCTGAGCCCCCGGTCGCCCGTTCCGACGATCACCCGCATCCCGGGAAAGTAGTCGAGCAGGGCCTGACGGCACCGGCCGCACGGCGGAACGACCCCGCGCTCCCGGTCCCCGACGGCCACGATCACATCGAGTTCGTACGCGCCCTGGGCCGCCGCCGCGCCGATGACGACGAGCTCGGCGCACGGCCCGCCGGTGAAGTGGTAGGCGTTCACGGCGGTCACGATCCGGCCGTCGCGCGCGCGGGCGGCGGCCGCCACCGTGTGGTTGTCGCCGCGGCAGCGGGTGCGCGCGATGTGCGCGGCGGCCTCGACGAGTTCACGGTCGACGTCGACGTCGACGTCATGGCTCTGTGCGGACATCGCGGAAGCGTACCTCCGACGCCCCGCGCGGGCCCCGCCCCCTTGCATCGAGCGCACTCGAAGGCATTGGCTGGGGAACCATGAAGTACACGCAGCTCGGACGCACAGGACTCAAGGTCAGCCGACTCGTCCTCGGCACCATGAACTTCGGCCCGCAGACCGACGAGGCCGACAGCCACGCCATCATGGACGCGGCGCTCGACGCGGGCATCAACTACTTCGACACGGCCAACGTGTACGGCTGGGGCGAGAACAAGGGCCGCACGGAGGAGATCGTCGGCAACTGGTTCGCCAAGGGCGGGGACCGCCGCGACAAGACCGTCATCGCGACCAAGGTCTACGGGAACATGGCGGCCGACGGCGGTGCCCCGTGGCCCAACCACGACCGGCTCTCCGCCGTGAACATCCGGCGGGCCGTGGACGCGTCGCTCAAGCGCCTTCAGACGGACCGCATCGACATCTACCAGTTCCACCACATCGACCGCCGGACCCCGTTCGAGGAGATCTGGCAGGCCATCGATGTCCTCGTACAGCAGGGGAAGATCCTCTACGCGGGTTCCTCCAACTTCCCCGGCTACAAGATCGCCCAGGCGAACGAGCTCGCCCGCGCCCACGGCCGCGTCGGCCTCGTCAGCGAGCAGTGCCTCTACAACCTCGCCGAGCGGCGCGCCGAGATGGAGGTCATCCCGGCCGCGCAGGACTACGGGCTCGGTGTCATCCCCTGGTCCCCGCTGCACGGCGGCCTGCTCGGCGGCGTGCTGAGGAAGGAGGCCGAGGGGAAGCGGCGGCGCGACGGGCGCAGCGCGAGCGCGCTGGAGAACACGTCCGTACGGGACCAGGTGCAGCGGTACGAGGATCTGCTCGACAAGCACGGGTTGCAGCCCGGTGAGGTGGCGCTGGCCTGGCTGCTGACCCGGCCGGGCGTCACCGGGCCGATCGTGGGGCCGCGCACGCGCGAGCAGCTGGACTCGGCCCTGCGCGCGGTCGAGCTCGAACTGAGCGACGAGGTGCTGGGCGGGCTCGACGAGATCTTCCCGGGTCCCGGACCGTCCCCGGAGGCGTTCGCCTGGTAGCGGGCGGGGGCGTATCGGGCCGGTTACCGGCCCACGGCCGCCGCCACCGCCACCACGGCGAACATCAGCACCAGCACAACGGCCATGATCCGGTTACGGGTCTTCGGGTCCACGCCATCGAGACTAACGCGTGCCCGAAAGCGGCCATGCGGCGGACGTCTCGTACCGGGGCTGCTCCCCCGGCACGCCCGACCTGGGCAGTTCGCTGCGGACGAGGACCAGCTCGCGGACGGTCCAGGCCGTGCCGGCGAAGCCGTCGAGCGCGGTGACGTACGGCCCGAGGTCGAGTTCGGTGCGGCCTCGGGCCAGCGTCACGTGGGGGTGGTAGCGGCGGTGCCCGGTGTGCGCGGCCGTGTCGAGGCCCGCCTTGCGGGCGGCGGCCTGCGCGCGGGCGGCCAGGCGGCGCAGGACGGCCGCGTCGCCCGCCACCCCGGCCCACAACGTCCGGCCGCCGAACCGGCCGCCGCCGCGCAGAGCGAGGTCGAAGGGGGCCGTGTGCCCGGCGGCGCGCGCGAGCCGCGCCGCGAGCTCCGGTAGGGACTCCTGCGGTACGTCGCCGTAGAACGCGACCGTGAGGTGGCGGCCGTCCGGTCCTGTCCAGCGCAGGCCGGGGTGGGCGGGCAGCGCCTCGACCGCGCGGGCCAGCTCGGCGAGGGCGGCCTCCGGCGGCAGGACGGCGGCGAAGAGTCTCAGGCCCATGGGCCAAGTGTGCGCCGTCGGGCGGCCGTGGGAGGGAGCGGCGCGGAAGGAGGGCCACGGAAGGAGGGCCGGGCACGTGTGCCGCCCAACCCTCCGGCCACTGTCCATACGCCGCCGCGAGGCACCACCGCGACACGCCACCGCGGAGGCACCACCACCAGGCACCACCACCAGGCACCTCCCCGACACACCACCGCGACACGCCACCGCGAGGCACCACCACGAGGCACCTCCCCGGCACGCTGCCGTGAACACGCCACCGTCGCGGCTCACGCCACCGTCGCGGCTCACGCCACCGCGGTCAGCTCCCGCGCCCGCTCCCCGTCCCGCGGCACGAACCGCAGGTGCTGCTCGCCGCGCCGCAGATCCACCTTGAGGCGCAGCCCCGCCGCGCGGGCCAGCATCAGGCCCACGCCGGCCGCCGCGGCCGCGCAGATCACGCCGCCGAGCATGAAGCTGACCCGCACCCCGTACTCGTCGGCGAGCCAGCCGAAGAGCGGGCCGCCCAGCGGCGTGCCGCCGACGAACACCATCATGAACAGGGACATCACGCGCCCGCGCATCTCGGGGTCCGATCCCATCTGGACGGTGGAGTTGGCGGTGACGTTGACCGTCAGGCCGAGGACGCCGAGCAGCACGATCAGGGGCGCGAACACCCACACGCCCGGCGCCCACGCCGCCAGGACCTCAAGGGCGCCGAAGCCGAGCGCCGCGCCGACCAGAACCCGCAGGCGGCTGGAGCGGCGCCGGGCCGACAGGAGCGCGCCGGTGAGCGAGCCGAGCGCCATGAGCGTGTTGAACAGGCCGTACTGTCCGACCCCGCCGTGGTAGACGTCGCTCGCGTACGCGCTGAGCCAGATCGGGAAGTTGAAGCCGAACGTGCCGACGAACCCGACGAGCACGATCGGCCAGATCAGCTCCGGGTGCCCGGACACGTACCGCAGGCCCTCCCGCAGCTGGCCCTTGCCTCGCGGGGCGCGCTTGATCTCGTGCAGCTCGCGGGCGCGCATCAGGGCGAGGGCGGTGAGAGGGGCGAGGAAGGAGAGGCCGTTGGCGAGGAACGCCCAGCCGGGGCCCACGGCGGCGGTCAGCGTGGAGGCGACGGCCGGGCCGACGAGGCGGGCGGACTGGAAGTTCGCGGAGTTCAGGGACACCGCGTTACGCACCTGGTCCGGGCCGACCATCTCCGACACGAACGACTGGCGGGTCGGGTTGTCGACGACCGTGACGAGGCCGGTGAAGAAGGCGGCGAGGTAGACGTGCCAGACCTGTACGTGGCCGGAGAGGGTCAGCGCGGCCAGGAACAGACCGGACAGGCTCATCGCACCCTGCGTGCAGAAGAGCAGCCTCCGCTTGGCGAACCGGTCGGCGATCACCCCGCCGTACAGGCCGAACAGCAGCATCGGCAGGAACTGCATGGCCGTGGTGACACCGACGGCGGCGGACGATCCCGTGAGGGAGAGCACCAGCCAGTCCTGGGTGATGCGGGCCATCCAGGTGCCGGTGTTGGAGATGACTGCCCCGGTCGCGAACAGCCGGTAGTTGCGCACGCGCAGGCTGGCGAACATCGAGGACTTGCGGGGGCCATCGGGCGCGGCGCCCGCGGAGCGGGCTCCTTGAGGGGCGGGGGTCGGGTGACGGGTGGGCTCGTGGGTGGTCGGTGCGGGGGCGGAGTCTGCTCCGGATCCCGTACTCAAAAGGGTTCGCCTCCTCGGCGGTCGGGGTCGGTCGGGCCGACAGGCGGTCACAGGTGCGCGAGCTTCTCCAGTACGGGGGCGGCGGCGCGCAGCTTGTCCCACTCGTCCTCGTCGAGGCCGTCGGCGAGGTCGGACAGCCAGGTGTTCCGCTTGCGGCGGGCGTCGGCGAGCATCGTCTCGGCCTGCTCGGTCGACGTGACGACCTTCTGGCGGCGGTCCTCGGGGTGGGGGTCGAGGCGGACCAGACCCTTGGCCTCCAGGAGCGCGACGATGCGGGTCATCGACGGCGGCTGCACGTGCTCCTTACGGGCGAGCTCGCCCGGCGTCGCGGTGCCGCAGCGCACGAGGGTGCCGAGCACCGACATCTCGGTGGGGCTCAGCGATTCGTCGACCCGCTGGTGCTTGAGTCGGCGCGAGAGGCGCATCACGGCGGAGCGCAGGGAGTTCACGGCGGCCGCGTCGTCGCCATGGGTCAGGTCCGGCATGTTCGTTAGCGTAACTCATTACTATGTCTAACGACCACCCCGGGGGCGGGCCCGCCGCGCACCCGTGCCCGTGATTCCCGCCACCGAACCCCATCGTCACCCGTACGAGTGAGTCGATTCCGGAAAGTGACGCACGGGGCGGCGGCGGGCCGCGACCCTGGTCCGCATGGGATCGACGGTGCTCAGCCTGCGGATAGACGGTGAGCTGCTCGACCGGCTCAAGACACACGCGGCCAAAAGGGGAATGAGCGTCCAGGACTATGTGACCCGGACGCTCATTCGAGACGACTTCGACGAACGCTTCAAGACGGCCGTCGAGAAGACGGAGAAGTTCTACGGGGCGGCGTGACCTCGCCGCCCCCGCTTCCCCGCTCGGCACATCACGTGAGGCCGAGCGCGGGCATCAGGTAGTAGAAGACGAAGACGGCCGCCACCACGTACATCGCGACCGGCACCTCCTTGGCGCGGCCCGCGACGACGCGCAGCACGGCGAAGGCGATGAAGCCCATGCCGATGCCGTTCGTGATCGAGTACGTGAACGGCATCATCACCATCGTGATGAACGCGGGAACGGCGATCGTCCAGTCGTCCCAGTCGATGGCGCGGATGCCGCCCGACAGGATCAGGAAGCCGACCGCGACCAGGGCGGGCGTCGCCGCCTGCGACGGAACCATGGTGGCGACCGGCGTGAGGAGCAGCGCGAGGCCGAAGAGGCCGCCGGTGATGACGTTGGCGAAGCCCGTGCGCGCGCCTTCGCCGACGCCCGCCGTGGACTCCACGAAGCAGGTGGTGGCGGACGAGGACGAGAAGCCGCCCGAGGCGACGGCGAGACCGTCGAGGAACAGCACCTTGTTGATGCCGGGCATCTGACCGTTCTCGTCGGTCAGGTGGGCCTCGTCGCTGATGCCCATGATCGTGCCCATGGCGTCGAAGAACGACGAGAGCAGCACGGTGAAGACGAACAGGACGCCGGTCAGGATGCCGACCTTGTGGAAGCCGCCGAACAGGCTGACGTCGCCGATGAGGCCGAAGTCGGGGGTGGCGACCGGGTTGCCGGGCCACTTGGGCACGGTCAGGCCCCAGTCCGCGGGGTTGAGGTCGGCGACCGCGTTGATGACCAGCGCGAGCACGGTCATCGCGACGATCGAGATCAGGATGGCGCCCGGCACCTTGCGCACGAGCAGCGCCAGCGTCAGCAGCACACCCAGCACGAAGACGAGGACCGGCCAGCCGTTGAGGTGCCCGTCGAGGCCGAGCTGGAGCGGCACGGTGGTGTGCGCGACGTCCGGGATGCGGGTGACGAAGCCGGAGTCGACGAGGCCGATCAGCATGATGAACAGGCCGATGCCGATGGCGATGCCCTTGCGCAGGCCGAACGGCACCGCGTTCATGACCCGCTCACGCAGCCCGGTGGCGACGAGCAGCATGACGATGAAGCCCGCGAGGATGACCATGCCCATCGCGTCCGGCCACGACATGCGCGGGGCGAGCTGGAGGGCGACGACGGTGTTCACGCCGAGGCCCGCGGCGAGCGCGATCGGGACGTTGCCGATGACACCCATGAGCAGGGTGGTGAACGCGGCGGTCACCGCGGTCGCGGTGACCAGCTGGCCGTGGTCGAGCTGGTGCCCGTACATGTCCTTCGCGCTGCCGAGGATGATCGGGTTCAGCACGATGATGTAGGCCATCGCGAAGAAGGTGGCGAAACCGCCACGGATCTCCCGGGCGACGGTCGAGCCGCGCTCGCTGATCTTGAAGTACCGGTCGAAGCCGTTCTTCGGCGCGGGGGGCGGCTGCTCGGTGGCGTCGACCGGCGTGGTGGCCGAACTGGACATGGATGACCTCAGCTACGGAAGGGGGGAAGAAGTGCGGCCAAGTCTGGTGGGCGTTCGATCACCGCGAGGTTTCCCCGACGTTTCCTCTGGTGTTTCGTACGAACAGAACTAGCCAGGCACAGGCCGTTTCAGTATGAACATATGAGGCCGGAATTGCCATCTCCGCGCGTAGACATCTCCACCTCCTATGCTGTGCGCATGGCGAATCGGCAGCGATGGACACCGACACACGAGGCACCTGAGCCCCTTGAAGGGCCCGTGGTCGCCACCATCACCGGCGGCACGATCCTCTGGTTCGTCCTCTTCCTCGTCCAGCTGCCGTTCTACGGGTGGTTCTCCGACCACGGCCACACCTGGTGGCTGTGGACGTGCCTGGCGGGCGCGGGCCTCGGCCTGATCGGCATCTGGTACGTCAGGAAACGCGACGCGGCGATCAAACGGGACGCCGAGACGAAGCGGGCTGCGGCGGCGAAAGCGGCATAGCACCCGTACCGTCGGTTGCATGACCCACATCGACGCGGGCTCGGAACTCGACCCGGTGCACCCGATACCCGTGCGGACCCGTTCGACGGGCCTGACGAGTACGGAGGTCGCCGAGCGCGTCGCGCGCGGCGAGGTGAACGACGTACCGGTCCGCAGTTCCCGATCGATGGCGGACATCGTCCGCGCCAACGTCTTCACCCGCTTCAACGCGATCATCGGCGTCCTGTGGCTGATCATGCTCTTCGTCGCGCCGATCCAGGACAGCCTCTTCGGCTTCGTGATCATCGCCAACACCGGCATCGGCATCGTCCAGGAGTGGCGCGCCAAACAGACCCTGGACTCGCTCGCCCTGATCGGCGAGTCACGGCCCACCGTGCGGCGCGACGGGGCGGCCACGGAGATCTCCACGTCCGAGATCGTCCTCGGCGACCTGATCGAGATCGGCCCCGGCGACAAGATCGTGGTGGACGGCGCCTGCGCGGAGGCGGACGGCCTGGAGATCGACGAGTCGCTGCTCACCGGCGAGGCCGACCCGGTCGTCAAGAAGCCCGGCGACGAGGTCATGTCCGGCTCGTTCGTCGTCGCGGGCGGCGGCGCGTTCACCGCGACGAAGGTGGGCCGCGAGGCGTACGCGGCGCAGCTCGCCGAGGAGGCCAGCCGGTTCACGCTCGTCCACTCCGAACTGCGCACCGGCATCTCCACGATCCTCAGGTACGTCCAATGGATGATGATCCCGACCGCGATCGGCCTGATCATCAGCCAGCTCGTCGTCAAACAGCACGGCTTCAAGAACTCCGTGGCCCGCACCGTCGGCGGCATCATCCCGATGGTCCCCGAGGGCCTGGTCCTGCTGACCTCGGTCGCCTTCGCGATCGGCGTGATCCGCCTGGGCCGCAAACAGTGCCTGGTGCAGGAGCTGCCCGCCATCGAGGGGCTGGCCCGCGTCGACACCGTCTGCCTCGACAAGACCGGCACGCTCACCGAGGGCGGCATGGACGTGTCCGAGCTGCGCGTGCTCGGAAGGTCCGGTGCGACCGGCACGACCCGTGCGACCGGCGCGACCCGTGCGACCGGCGCGAGTGGCGCGACCAGCGCGAGCGACGAGACGTACGTACGGACCGTGCTCGGCGCGCTCGGCGAGTCGGACCCGCGCCCCAACGCCTCCCTCCAGGCCATCATCGACGCCTACCCGGACAGCGAGGACTGGCGCTGCACCGAGTCCCTGCCGTTCTCCTCGGCCCGCAAGTACAGCGGCGCCGCCTTCAGCCAGCCCGACGGCACCACCAGCGCCTGGCTGCTCGGCGCGCCGGACGTCCTGCTGCCCGACGGCGACCCGGCCCTGGCCGAGATCGAGGAGCTCAACGAACAGGGATTGCGTGTCCTGCTGCTCGCGAGGGTGACCCGGGATCTGGAGGACCCGTCGGTCAAGGACGGCGCCGAGCCCACCGCGCTCGTCGTGCTCGAACAGCGGCTGCGCCCCGACGCCGCCGAGACTCTGCGCTACTTCGCCGACCAGAACGTCAGGGCCAAGGTCATCTCGGGCGACAACGCGGTCTCCGTCGGCGCGGTCGCCGGAAAGCTGGGCCTGGCCGGCGCCGAGAACACCGTGGACGCCAGAACGCTGCCCAAGGAGCGGGCGCGGATGGCGCAGGCGCTCGACGAGGGCACGGTCTTCGGCCGCGTCACCCCGCAGCAGAAGCGCGACATGGTCGGCGCGCTCCAGTCCAAGGGCCACACGGTCGCCATGACCGGCGACGGCGTCAACGACGTCCTGGCGCTCAAGGACGCCGACATCGGCGTCTCGATGGGGTCGGGCTCGGAGGCGACCAAGGCGGTCGCGCAGATCGTCCTGTTGAACAACAGCTTCTCGACGCTGCCGTCGGTCGTCGCCGAGGGCCGCCGCGTCATCGGCAACATCGCACGCGTGGCGACCCTGTTCCTCGTCAAGACCGTGTACTCGGTGCTGCTCGCGCTGCTCGTGGTGTGCTTCCAGGTGGAGTACCCCTTCCTGCCCCGCCACCTGACGCTGCTGTCGACGCTGACGATCGGCGTCCCCGCGTTCTTCCTGGCCCTGGCGCCCAACAAGGAGCGGGCGAAACCGCACTTCGTACGGCGGGTCATGCGGTACGCGGTGCCGGGCGGGCTCGTCGCGGGCGTCGCCACGTTCGTGACGTACATGTTCGCCCGCCACTACTACACCGGGCCCGGCTCGCTGGACGCGGAGACGAGTTCGGCGACGCTCACGCTCTTCCTGATCTCGATGTGGGTCCTGGCCATCATCGCCCGCCCCTACACGTGGTGGCGCGTCTGCCTGGTGGCGGCGATGGGCGTCGCCTTCCTGCTGGTCCTGACCGTCCCGTCGCTCCAGCACTTCTTCGCCCTGAAGCTGGTGGGCACGACCATGCCGTGGGCGGCGGCGGGCATGGCGGTGATCGGGGCGGCGGTCCTGGAGCTGGCGTGGAAGTGGGTGGACCGCCGCTTCCCCGCGTGACGAAGGCGCGGGCGGCGGCTCAGTCGAACCAGCGGTCCCGCGCCAGCTCGCGCGTACGCGACGGATCCTCGAGGAGCGCCGCGACCTCGAACCGGCGCGGCCACTGCCCCGCCGCCCAGGCGAGCCCCGCCGCGACACCCTCCAGGGTCGCCGCGTGCACGACCCCGTCCGGGGTGCGCCGCCAGTCGGCCTCCACTCCCCCGACGTACAACTCCTCGTACTCCACGTACGCGTCCGGGGTCCGGGCCCCGAGCAGCACCCGCACCGCCTCCGGCACGGCGTGCTCGACGCCCCCGGCCCCGCTCACCTCCCCGTCGACGGCCTCACTCAGCCGCCGCACCTGGAACAGCTCGGCGAGCGCGGCGGCCCGCGACGGGGTGACGGGCAGCAGCGCCCGCCCGCCGGCCGACGGAATCAGGTCGGGGCAGTCGGCGACGAGGGCCTGCCCGGCGTCGACGACCCGCACAGCACCGTCGACGACGGCCCTCAGCTCGTCGGGGAGCGTCACCCGCTCCGGGTCGAGCTCGGCCAACTGCCCATAGAGCGCGTGCAGTTGAGCGACGCCGACGGTCAGTTCCGGATCGGCGAGCCGGTCGAGCAGTTCGGCGGCGCCACCCGGCTCGTCGAGCAGTGCGGCGACGGACGTCCGCACGCCGAGCGCCCGCAACACCTGCTCGTCGTCGAACCCGGAAGCGTCCGCGCTCTCGTAGAGGCCGTCCAGGAGCGGGTCGCCGCCCTCGGCGCGCAGCCCGGCGGGGCGGCGTCCGTCGAGCACGGGGTGGCCCCGCAGCCACCAGGCCGTGTACGGCCGGACCAGCTCGTGCGTGCCGTCGGGCAGGAGCACACGCACCGGCTGGGTGAGGGCGTCGCGCAGCGGTGGACGGGACAGCAGGGCGAGCGCCTGCGGCCACCGGTCGTCGTCGACGAGGTCGAGATCGCGTACGGCGACGAGTTCGGTGGCGACCGGCGGCACGGACGTGTCGGGCAGCTGGTCGAGCACGTCCTCGCACCACACGTCGACGGCGTCGAGCAGCCCGGCGTCATCCGGTTCCGGGAAGTCGCTGTCGCGCGGCTCCAGCTCGTCCGGGTCGAGCACGACGTCGCCGGCCCGCACCAGCGCGAAGGTGGCGAGCACGCCACAGGCGACGAGCGGCCGCTCCCCCCACCGCTCGGCGAGTTCGGCGTCGACGTACGGCAGTTCACCGTCCCGTACGACCCCGGCGATGGGGCTGTCCGGGAGGATCAGCTCGGCGGCGGGGGCGAGTTCGCCCTCCTCGTCGGGCAGGGCGAGGGCGCCGAGCCACGGCTCGTCGCCCGCGTCGAGGCGGGCGTCGCGCACGAGAGTGAGCACGACGTCGGCCAGCTCGTCGGCGTCCAGGGTGTTCTCGTCGTCCCAGGCGGGCGACTCGTCGTCGAGCGAGGCGGCGACGGCGGCCCGTACCTGCGGGGTCGTCAGGACCGCGCGGGGCGTCGCGGGCAGGGCGCCCAGCTTCTCCAGGACCGGGTGGGCGGCGTCCGCGTGCGCGACCTTCAGGCCGAGCCGGGCCAGCGCGTCGCCCGGAAGCCCCGCCGCCTCGGCCGTGGGCAGCAGCACCTGCCGGGGCCCGATGGCGGTCCGTCCCCCGGCCAGCGGCACCGGAAGCCCGCTGAGCCGGTCCGGGTCGACCCCGGCGAGCGAGTCGTACAGCGACCGCCACCAGGACGGCTCGCGTTCGAGCCCCGCGAGCCGGTCGACGGCCTCGGTCAGCGGCAGCCGGGCCACGCCGAGCGTGCGCAGCTCCACGCGGCGTTCGAGCCCGGCGGGCAGCAGGCTCGGCAGGACGTCGGCGAGCACGCGTACGGTGTCGGCGCCCGCGCCCTCGACGACCTCGGCGTCACGGGGGCGCAGGGCCTCGGGCCGGTCGTCGTCGTGGCCGTCGCCGCCGGGGGCGAGGGCGGGCGGCAGGAAGGCGGTGCGGGGCAGCCGTTCCAGGACGGCCGCGCGCAGCGCCCCGTCCAGCTCGCTCCGGCCGAGCGGTCCGGGCACGAGATCGATGATGCCGGGGCCCACGGGCCGCCACGCGGCGAGGAGTTCGGCGTAGGCGTCGGCGGCGCGTTCGGTGAGGAACTCGGTGAGCGGCCCCGGCGCGACACGCCGGCGCGCCGTGTCGAGCGGGAACGACGCGATGAGCAGCGCGGGCACCCCCAGGGCCTCGTCGCTGGGGGTGGGCGCGTGCAGGACGGGCGCGGTGCGCGGTGCGACGGGCGCGCCGTCCGCGTCGACGGGCACGGCCCAGGTCACGGACCAGCGCGGCCGCAGGCGTTCTTCCACGGGCCGGTCGGCGAGCAGCGCGGCGTCCAGGGCGCCGTCGTGGGAGACGGTGCGCCAGCGCAGGTCGGCGGGCTGTTGCTGGGGGCGGGCGTCGTCGGAGACGACGACGTACGGGCCGTCGGTGCGCCGCCGCAGCGTGCGGGTCCCGGCGTCGGTGGTCACGGTGACCTCGGTGAGGCCGGGCAGGGCGAGCAGCAGCGTGTCGTCGACGGCGTCGAGCAGCCGCGCGGCGAGCGCCTCGGCGGCACCGTCGCGCAGCGGCAGGACGACGACGGTGTCGTACGAGTCCGGGGGCGTGCCCTGCGCCGCGAACGGCAGCCTCAGCAGCGGCACATGGCCGTCGCGGCGGCGCAGCTCGTCGCCGAGTCCCGGACTGTGCCGGGCGACGTCCTGGGCGGCGTCACGCGCCTCGGACAGCGACCAGCGGACCCCTCCGGCCCGGCCGATGACGGCGGGCTCGTCGGTGACGGCGAGCACGGCGGCGAACCCGACGCCGAACCGTCCGACGGTGGCGGCGTGGCCGTGCTCCTCTGTCGCCCGCTTGGCGGAGGCCCGCAGGGTGGAAAGCGACTCGACACCGGCCGCGTCCAGCGGGGCGCCGGTGTTGGCGGCGGCGAGCACCCCGCCCTTGAGCGTGAGGGCCAGGCGGCCCTCGGCCCCGGCGCGGGCGGCCGCGTCGGCGGCGTTCTGGGCGAGCTCGACGACGAGCCGGTCGCGGTAGCCGCCGAGCGCGAGGTCCTCCTCGGCGTTGGCGTCCTCACGGAACCGGGCGCCGCTGCCCGCCCACGCGTTCAGCACGGCGTGCCGCAGCCTGGCGGTACCGAAGGGGTCCACGCCCTCGGGGGCGGGGTTGCTTACGCTCACCGTGACTCCGTTCTTGGCCGCATGGTCCGATCCGCCGAACGTTATCGCGGCTGGTGGGGTGCCTCGTGAGGCGCGTTGCCGGGTGCGGCTTGATTATGGCTGGTCGCGCCCACGCGGCGGAGCCGCACATCGCTACGGCCCCGCGCCCCTGAGGCATGCGGCTTCGCCGCAGCCCCGTGAGGGCGCGCGCAGTGCGCCTCTCAGGGGCGCGGGGAGCTGCGCGAGCAGCCCAGGACGACGGTCGGTCGGCGACGCGCCCAGGGCGTGTTTCGAAAGTGGCGTCGTCCGCCCGCAGGGCGGGCCCGGCGGCGTCCGGTGCGTGCGATCGCAAGGCGGAGGGTCGCCCCGATACAGGGCGTATCGGGGCGAGCCCGACAACGCCGCGAGCGTGCGTGCCAGACGTCGCCGGGCAGACGGGACTTTCGAAGCGCGCCCTAGGAGTGGCCCAGGTCCTCCGCGTCCTCGGGGGCGGCCGAGCCGACAGACCCGCCATCCGCCTCCGCGCGCAGCGGGAAGACGTCCACCACGGTCTCGTCGATGACCGGCGGCGCCGGCCGCGGGGCCTTCGGCATGACGGCCGCCTCGGAATGCCCGCCGCACCCGTACGACAGCGAGACGACGTGCCCGTCCGCCGGGGAGAACTCGTTCGCGCAGACTCCGAAGGCCTGGCCGAGGGAGCCGCCGATGGGCGTGAGGAAGCCGCACGAGACGCAGGTCGCCGGGGCCGCCTGGGCCATCGCGGTCTTCGCGCCGAACCCCTCCTCCCAGCGGTCGGCCGCGACGTGCAGCCCGTAACGGGAGAGGACGCGCGCGCGGCGCATGCCGAGTTCCTCGGCGACCGCCGCGATGGAGCCGCGAACCGGCGCGACGGGCAGCTCCCCCGGGGGCCCCTGCGTGACGTCGGCGTCCTCCGCCTCCACCAGCTCCGCCATCTGTTCGGAGACGGCGGAGTTCGGCGCGGGCTCGTCCTCGCCGGACCAGCCGGGCTCAAGACGCAGATCCTCCGCGTCCGTGGGCAGCAGGTCGCCGGGCCCGAGGTCGCCGGGCCGCAGCCGCTCGCTCCACGGCACCCACTCGGGGGCCAGCAGCGCGTCGGGGCCCGGCAGCAGCACCACCTCGTCGAGCGTGACGTAGCGGGCGCGCGAGGCGCGGGCCACGGTCACCGCCCAGCGCCAGCCGCGGTAGCCGAACTCCTTGCACTCGAAGAGATGGGTGACGACGCGGTCGCCCTCGACGACGGTCTCGACGTGCTCGCCGACCACTCCGGGTGCCGCGGCTTCCTCCGCGGCCGCCCGGGCGATGTCGACCGCCTCCGCGCACAGACGGTCAGGGGTGCGGCTTCGCGTTGTCGCTGCGCTCACAGGTATCGCTTCTCTCCTACGCCGTCTCACGGGTGCGTCGCCCGGTGACGGGAGCGCGGACGGAGCGGACCTGAGGGCCGCGTCGACGTCCGCGCCCGACGTTCCGGGCACACCTTCGTCACCCATTCTGCGGGATGGCCGAGAGGCGCGCGGCCGAGAACAACCGCCGGGGCGCGCTACGCACGCTACCTCTTCCGGCGCCGTGCGCCCACACCGACGTACGCGCACACGGCACCCGCCTCCCGGGACACGCCTCACACTCGCATGACCTGATCTGCACTAGAGGCTCCCGGTACAGGGCACTATGACTGAGTGGCTGCCGCCAAAGCGTCGTCCGGCTCATCGCGTCCGTCCGGCCCGCCCGGCCCGTCGGGCGCGACCGCGTACGGGCGCAGCGGTTCGGGCCCGGTGCGCGGAACCGTCCGCGCGCTCGGGCGTGCCCTGAGGCTGCCGTTCCGGTCCGCCGGGCGCGGTATCCGCAAGGCCACGCACGCGCACGGCGCGGGCGAGTCGGGCCTGGGCAAGCTCATCGAACTGCACGCGGTGAACGGCGCGGGCGACGTGATGGTGACCGTCGCGCTCGCCTCCACGGTGTTCTTCTCGGTGCCGACGGACCAGGCGCGCGGCCGGGTCGCCCTGTACCTGGGGATCACGATGCTGCCGTTCACGCTGCTCGCGCCGGTGATCGGCCCGCTGCTCGACCATCTGCCGCACGGCCGGCGCGCCGCGATGGCCGGTTCGATGGTGGCGCGGGCGCTGCTCGCCCTGGTCCTGTCGGGCGCGGTGGCGACGGGCGGCCTGCAGCTGTACCCGGCGGCGTTGGGCGTCCTGGTGGCGTCGAAGGCGTACGGGGTGGTGCGCTCGGCGGTCGTGCCGCGTCTGCTGCCGCCCGGTTTCTCTCTGGTGAAGGCCAACTCGCGGGTCACGCTCGGCGGGCTGCTCGCCACGGGTGCGGCGGCGCCGGTCGGCGCGGGCCTGCACGCGGTGGGCCCGCCCTGGCCGCTGTACGGGGCCTTCGCGCTCTACGTCACCGGGATGATCTTCTCCCTCACCCTGCCCCACAAGGTCGACTCGGCGAAGGGTGAGAAGCGGGCGCTGCTCGCCGCGGACGAGGCGCATGTGCACGGCCCGGCGCGGGCCCGGCCCGACCGTAGACCGGGCCTGCGGACGGTCGGCCCGGCGGTCACGCACGCGCTGGTCGCGAACGCGTCGCTGCGCTGCCTGTCCGGCTTCCTGATCTTCTTCCTGGCGTTCCTCCTGCGCGTCCACCCCATGACGGGACAGAGCGCGGCGGTCTCGCTCGCTCTGGTGGGCGTGTCGGCCGGGGCGGGGAACGCGCTCGGGACGGCGGTCGGCTCCTGGTTGCGGTCGCGCGCGCCGGAGCTGATCATCGTGACGGTGGTGGCGGCGGTGCTCGCCGTGGCGGTGATCTCGACGCTCTTCTTCGGGGCGATCATGACGGCGTTCCTTGCCGCGGTGGCCGGCTTCGCGCAGGCCCTGGCGAAACTGTCGCTCGACGCGACGATCCAGCGGGACGTGCCGGAGGGCGTGCGGACGTCGGCGTTCGCCCGCTCGGAGACGCTGCTCCAGATGGCGTGGGTGGTAGGCGGGGCGATCGGCATCGCGCTGCCGCTGAACGGCGTGGTGGGTCTGTCCACGGCGTCGGCGATCGTTGCGACGGGCTGGCTGACGACAGTGAAGGGCCTACTGGCCTCGGCACGGCACAAGGGCGGACAGCCGAGGGCGCGGGTGGCCTGAGACCTGACCGCAGGCGGCGGGGGCGACCGGAGGGAGGCAGGACCGGCGGGCGGCAGAACCGCGGGAGGCGGGATCGGCGGTTGTGTATCCGATATGGCGCGAACGCGACACCCGCACCCCCGGAGGGCAGCGGCGCGGACGGAGCCCGATAGCCTTCGCCCATGACCTCCCAGCGTTTCGTAGTGCGCCATCGGCGCACCGTGGCCGCCGTCGGCGCTGTCGGCGCCGGACTGCTCGTGCTCTCCGCCTGCGACAAGCCGACGCCGCTGGCCACCGTCACGGTGGGCCGCAGCTCGGTCAACTCCGAGGCCAACTGCTACAAGGACGGCAAGGCGCTCAAGCCGACCTCCCTCAAGGCATGCCTGACCGACAAGCACATCAAGTCCATCAAGGTGGACCCGGACGCGACGGTCCGGTTCGGCGTCGAACCGGCCATCGCCGACAAGAGCTGGACGATCCTGATGAACGGTCAGCCGCTGACCGACGCCAGCAAGAAGACGTACCGCACCGTGCCCGGCAGCGTCTTCTTCAACCAGCAGTACGGGGCGACCGGTTCGTCGACCACCGTCACGATCCTGGAGGGCTCGGGCGCGAAGGCGTACGGCCTGTGGTCGTTCAAGCTCAAGAAGGACTCCGACTCCTGACGGGCACCGCAGGCGCGCACCGCGTCCTGATCGCCACCGCCGTCCCGGCCGAACGGGACGCGGTGGCGCGCGGCGTGTCGGCGGGCCCACCGGGCATCGACGTGGTGGCGGTCGGCGTGGGCCCGGCCGCGGCGGCCGCGGGCACGGCGACCGCGCTCACCCGGGCCGAGCTCGCCGGACACCCGTACACGCTGGTCGTCTCGGCCGGCATAGCAGGCGGTTTCGCCGCGCCGCCCGGGACACCGATCGTGGCGGACACGATCACCGCGGCGGACCTGGGCGCCGAGACCCCGGACGGCTTCGTCCCGGTCACGGACCTGGGCTTCGGCGCGGTCACCCATCACCCGCCGGAGGCCCTGGTCCGCGACTTGGCCGCGGCCACCTCCGCGACGGTCGGCACGCTCCTGACGGTCTCCACGGTGACCGGCACGGCGTCCCGCGCCGCCCTGCTGGCCCAGCGGCACCCCGGTGTCGTGGGCGAGGCGATGGAGGGCTTCGGCGTGGCGGAGGCGGCGGCGTCGCACGGCGTCCCGGCGGCGGAGCTGCGGACGGTCTCCAACGCGGTGGGGCCGCGCGACCGTGCGGCATGGCGCATCGGCGACGCACTGGCGGCACTGACCGAGGTGTTCGGGAAGGCGGCCCCGGTCCTCACACGTTGGAGCAGCACATGACGGAACGAACGCCGGTGGAAGGCACGCCGACGGCAGACACCCCGACGGCAGACACCCCGACGGAGAACACGCCGACGGCGGACACCCCGACGGAAAGCACGCCGACGGTGGGCGCCCCGGGGGCCGGCGCCGCCCACGCCGGCGACCGCCGCCCGGTCCGCATCGCCTTCTCCCCCTGCCCGAACGACACGTTCGTCTTCGACGCGTGGGCGCAGGGCCGCGTGCCGGGCGCCCCGCCGCTGGACGTGACGTTCGCGGACATCGACATCACCAACGGCATCGCGGAACGCCACGAGGACGCGTACGACATCCTGAAGGTGAGCTACGCGGTCCTCCCGTACGTCCTGAAGGACTACGCGCTCCTCCCCTGCGGAGGCGCCCTGGGCAGGGGCTGCGGCCCCCTGGTCCTGACCCGCGAACCGGGCATCGACCTGTCGGACAAGAAGGTCGCCGTCCCCAGCGAGACGTCGACCGCCTACCTGCTCTTCCGCCTGTGGGCGGCGGACACGCTGGCGACCGGACGGGTGGGCGAGATCGTCGTCATGCCGTTCCACGAGATCATGCCGGCGGTGCGGGACGGCCGGATCGACGCGGGCCTGGTCATCCACGAGGCCCGCTTCACGTACCACGAGTACGGCCTGCACAAGCTCGCGGACATGGGCGAGCACTGGGAGCACACCACGGGCCTCCCCATCCCCCTGGGCGCGATCATCGCCCGCCGCGACCTGGGCGAGGCCCGTCTGCGCTCGTACGCGGAGACGATCCGCGAGTCGGTCCGCAGGGCCTGGGACGACCCGGAGGCATCCCGTCCCTACGTCATGGCGCACGCGCAGGAGATGGACCCGTCCGTGGCGGACCAGCACATCGGCCTGTACGTCAACGAGTTCACGGCCGGCCTGGGCGAGGACGGCTACGCGGCGGTCCGCGGCCTCCTCACCCGTGCGGCGGCGGAGGGCCTGGTCCCGGCCCTGCCACCGGAGGCGCTGGCGTTCCCCTGACGGCCCCGCCCGCACCGGCACGCTACCGGGCAGGGCGCGAAGACGGTGAGCCACTCGGCGTCCCGCGCCCGGTGCCCGCGCCTCACGCGCACACGTGCGCGTGAACCTCACACATCCAGCTGGTCCGCCACGGCCCGCAGCAACCCCGCGATCTTCTTCCCGGCGGTCTTGTCGGGGTACCGGCCGCGCTCAAGCATCGGGGTGATGTTCTCAAGGACAGTCGTCAGGTCCTGGACGATCGAGGCCAGCTCGTCCGGCTTGCGGCGCTGGGCCGCTGCCACCGAAGGCGTGGGGTCGAGCAGGGCGACGGAGAGGGCCTGGTCGCCGCGCTGGCCCGCGACCACGCCGAACTCGACCCGCTGGCCGGGCTTGAGTGTGTCGACTCCGGCGGGAAGTACGGAGGAGTGCACGAAGACGTCGCCGCCGTCGTCGCGGGAGAGGAAGCCGAAGCCCTTCTCCTGGTTGAACCACTTGACCTTGCCGGTAGGCACGTGAAGTCCTCGTCCTCGTACTAGAAGAAAAACGCTGGTCTCAAGCTCTGGACAGCAGTAGAGCGGGTCGAGGTCCGACCCGCCGTCACCAAGACTATGGGTCCCGGGCCCGGTGACAAGATGCCGCTGCGCAGGGAACTACCCTGGCCGGGTGCGTGACAAAACCCAAGCCAATTACCGCGACAGCGAGCCGGGCCCCGGAGACGGTCTGGTGAAGGCGGGCGGCATCGTCTTCATCATCGGCGCGATCGCCACTGTCGCCACGGTGGCCCCCCTCTTCCTCCACACCCACCCGTTCCCGCCCGTCGCCTACGCGGTGTGCATGCTGATGGGCGTCGGCTTCCTGCTGGCGGCCGCGGGTGTACTGCGCTCGATCGCGGTCCAGCGCCGCCAGGCACGTCAGCCCGCCAGGTAGCCCGCGAACCAGACGGGAAACTCGGTCAGGTCCGTCAGAACGACGTCGGCCCCGGCTTCCTTCAGCTCAACGGCATCGCACGGACCGGTCGCCACGCCTACGGACAGGGCCCGCGCCGTGCGTGCGCCCCGTACGTCGCCGACATGATCGCCGACGTAGACGCCCGCCCCGTGCGCGCCCAACGCCTCCGCCTTGCGCTCGGCCCACAGATCGCCCACCACCGCGTCCGCTTCGATGCCGAGGTGATCCAGGTGCAACGCGGCGTGCGGCTGGTTCTTGGCGGTCACCACCACCGTACGGCCCCCCGCCGCACGCACAGCGGCCATGGTCTCGCGCACACCGGGCATGGGCAGGGCGGCCTCGATCGCGTACGTGGGATACAGCTCGCGGTACAGGCCGACCATCTCGGCGATCCGCTCGGCCGGGAACCAGTTGGCCAGTTCGTCCACCAGCGGCGGCCCCAACCGGCTCACGGCGAGGTCGGCGTCGACGAAGACACCGGTCCGCTCCGACAAGGCCACCCAGGTGGCGCGGATACCCGGCCGAGAGTCGATCAAGGTCATGTCCAGGTCGAAACCGACGGTGGGCCCGGGGCGCGAGGGACCGGTGAGAGCAGCCATGGCTTCCATTCTGCCCCGGCACGGGGGATGCTCGGCTCTGCCCCGGCACGGGGGATGCTCGGCGCCCCGGACTACCCGGGGGTCCCTGGTGGGGCGAGAAGAATGCCCACCGCCGCAAACCCGGCCACGAGACGGAAGGAGTCGTACGGGGCATGTCCGCGCGCAGCAGCCGGACCCCGCCCGGCCGCGTGCGATCCGGCTGACGGTACGCGTGAGACGGCGAGCACGGACATGCCCCGGGCGGCTCCGCAGCCGGCCCGGCACCGGCACCGGCACCGGCACCGGCACCGGCACCGGCAGGAACGAACGGAGAGCCGCCGACGGCGCCCCGACGGCCGCCCTCCCTTCACCGCGCACGCGAAAGGCGACAAGCACATGCACCGCACCCGCCGCCCGATCACCACCGCGGCCCTGATGCTGACCCTGGCGGCCTGCACGTCGCACGCGGCAGGAACCACCAGCCCCACCTCGCCGGCCTCCCGCACCATCAGGACGGCGATGGGCCCGGTGACCCTCAGGAACACCCCGCACCGCGTCGTGGTCCTGGGCACGGCGGAGCTGGACTCGGCGGTGACCCTGGGCGTGACACCGGTGGGCGCGACAAGCCCGGACGCGGACGCGACACCCTTGGCCTACCTCCCCGAGGACAGAACAAGACCCATCGAGAACGTAGGCCGGGACAAGGCCCCCGACCTGAAGAAGATCGCATCGCTCAAGCCGGACCTGATCCTCGGCGACAAGCACGACGCGGACCGCTACGCCGCACTCAAGGCGATCGCCCCGACGGTCCTCACGGCGGAACCGGGCCACCGCTGGAAGCAGAACTTCCTGGTGCACGCCGCAGCACTGAACAAGACCCGGGAAGCACGAGCGGTCGAAGCCACCTACGCACACCGCGCGACGACGATCGCCGCCGCACTGCGGGACGGAACGACCGCCAACATGGTCCGCTTCGCCGAGGATTCAAAGATTCACATATACGGCAGAAGAACCTACATAGGCACGATCTTCGCGGACGTGGGCCTGACACTCCCGGTCGCCACATCCCTCGACGTGACCCCCAACCGCATAAAGAAGGCGGACGCCGACGCGATCTTCACATCCACTCACGGAAACCCGCAAAAGGCCAAGGTCACTCAGACGACAACCAGCGCCACGTGGCGCGGCCTGAAGGCGGTCGCCGAGAACAAGGTGTTCCAGGTGGACGACGACGTCTGGTGCCAGGGAATCGGCTACACGTCGGCGAACCAGATCCTCAGCGACATCCGGTCGGACCTCACGGAGTGAGGCAGGATCACCGGATCCGCTGCGACCGCCACACCACATACAGGGCGGAAGCAACAGCGGCACACCGCAGCACCCACGGCCACGTGGCGCCGAGCGCCCCGCTCATCTGCCCGTCGGGTATCGGCGCGCCCCACCGCCCGGTGCCGCGCCCCCACACCCATACGAGCCCGCCCGCGACAGCGAGTCCGGGCAGCCCGAAAACGGTCCACTTCTTCTGACGGGCGGTCAGCCGCCGGGAGAGATAAGGAATGGCCCACCCGACGAGCAGCGCGACCAGATTGCCGAGAACAGCCCCGGCGACAAGAGCAGCGGCGGCGAGAAGCAGCAACGGGTTGGACCACCCGCCGCGGGCCGCCCGAGGAACGAACCGCCGTGCGCCCCGACGACTGCCGGTGTCGTCCTCGCCCTCGCCTTCGTCCTCGCCCTCGTCGCTCTCGGGCACGTCCTCGACGGCTTCGTCTTCGGCCACCGGCTTCTCGCTCCGGGCCGACGGCGGACGAAGTATGTCGGGAATCTCGACTCCGCCCACGAACCCCGGCGGCAGATCATCGCTCTCGGTGAGATCCCCCGGGCCGGACCGCCACCAGAACGGCTCGCCTCCGGAAGGCCCGAGTTCGTCGGCCCCGGCGAGATGAGGCGGCGACGGCACATCACGCCGCTCGTCGACCGAGCCCCCACCGCCCGGACGCTCCCCTCGCGGCCGGGGCACGAGCTTGCGCAACCCGCCCCCGATCCGGCCGGCGCCCCCGGTGGGCTGCTCGGGCACGCTCGGCACCGCGGAGACACGCCCGGCCCCGGCCCCGCCCGCACCCCCGTCCGCCGACCCGCGCCCACCGTCCAAGCCCTCCCGAGCCCCGCGCACAAGCCGCTCCGGCGTCCCGAGCCGGTCGAGAATCCGGCGCACGGCGGCGGGGCTGTCGACGGTGACCCGGGCCCGGCGCCGGTCGATCTCGTCGCGCAGCTCCGACACCAGCCGCATCCGGGTGGCCGACGGCAGCTGCCGCTGCTGGGCCAGGTCGCCGACCCGGCTCAGATAGTCGTAGACGATCTGGTCGCTCTCGATCCCCACGAAGTCCCCTCCGGGGTGGTGCGGTTGACGCCCCGACGGTATCGCGATTGTCACGCCGCGACGGTGCGAAGGTCACGGGAGCCCGCCCCAGCCCTCGCTCCTCGATCCCCCGAGGGGCTCGATTGGCTACCGTGGGTCAGATGAGCACCGATGAGCAGCCGCGGGCCGCGGCACCCCGTTCCCTGGCGGAAGCCCTCCGCGCCCGGGACGACGCCTCCCTCGCGGGGCTCCTGCGCGCCCGCCCCGACCTGCTCACCCCGGTCCCGAACGACGTCACGCAGCTGGCCACCCGCGCCGGCACCCGGGCATCGGTGGTCCGCGCGCTGGACCGCCTCGACCGTTTCACGCAACAGGTGGCGCAGGCACTCGCCGTGGCGCCGGACCCGACGACGTACGAGGAGCTCAAGGCGCTGTTGCCGGGCGAAGAAGCGGCGCGGGCGCTCCCGGACGCCGTGGCGACGCTGCGCGAGCAGGCGCTCGCGTGGGGCGGGGACGACCAGCTGCGCCTGGTCCGCACGGCCCGCGAACTGCTGACGCCGTCGCCGCAGCACCCGTCACCCACCGGCCTGGGCCCGACCGTCGCGGAGGCCACGTCAGGCATGTCGCCCACCCGGCTGCAGGAGATCGTGCTGGCGGCGGGCCTGCCCTCGACGCACGACCCGGTGTCGGCGGTGGAGGCTCTGACGGCCCTCTACACGACGCCCGCCCGCATGGACCAGCTCCTCTCCCAGGCCCCGACCGCGTCGCTGGACGTACTGAACCGTCTGGTGTGGGGCCCACCGTACGGTCAGGTCACGGCGGACCCGGCGCCCCACCTGCGGTGGCTGCTCGACCGGGGCCTGCTGCTGCCGACGGCGCCCGGCACGGTGGTGCTGCCGAGGGAGGCGGCGCTGCACCTGCGCGGCGGCAGGGCCCACAAGGAACTGGAGCCGTCGGAGCCGCCCGTACGGGAAAGGCGGCAGCACACCCCGCAGGGGGTGGACGCGGCAGCGGCGGCGCAGGCGCACACGGCCGTGGCGACGGTCGAGGAACTCCTCAAGGACTGGGACGAGGGCGGCCCGGCGGTGCTGCGGGCGGGCGGACTGAGCGTACGGGACCTGAAGCGTACGGCGACGGCGCTGGACACAACGGAGCACCAAGCGGCGTTCTGGGTCGAACTGGCCTACACCGCGGGCCTGTTGGCGTCGGACGGCGAGGCCGACGAGCGGTACGCCGCGACGCCCGCGTACGACGAGTGGCTGGAATGCCCGCCCGCGGCCCGTTGGGCGCGGCTCGCGGCGGCGTGGCTGACGGCGACACGCACGGCGGGCTTGGTGGGCGGCAGGGACGGCAAGGACCGAACGCTGTCGGCGCTGGGCCCGCACCTGGACCGTTCGGCGGCGCCGGAGGTACGCCACCGGGTGCTGACGCTCCTGGCGGAACTGCCGGCCGGAACGGCACCGGACACCGAGTCCGTCATGGCCCGCCTGGCGTGGGAACGCCCGTCACCGGCATCGCTCGAACTGCGCGACAGGCTGGCCCGGTGGACGCTGGCGGAGGCGGAGTCCCTGGGGGTGACGGGAAGGGGCGCGCTGGCGGCGCACGGCAGAGCCCTGCTGTCCTCGGCCCAGCACTCCCCCACCCCGGCGGAGGCGGCGACGGCCGCACTCAAGGCGGAGAAGCTCCTTGCCCCGCTGCTCCCCGAACCACTGGACCACGTCCTCCTCCAGGCGGACCTGACGGCGGTGGCCCCGGGCCCGCTGGAACGCCCGCTGGCGGAGACGCTCGCGGTCCTGGCGGACGTGGAGTCGAAGGGCGGCGCGACGGTGTACCGCTTCACGCCGGGCTCGGTCCGCAGGGCCCTGGACGCGGGCCGTACGGCGTCGGACCTCAAGACGTTCCTGACCCACCACTCCCGCACCCCGCTCCCCCAGCCCCTCGCCTACCTGATCGACGACGTGGCGCGCAGACACGGCCACCTGCGCATCGGCGCGGCCTCGGCGTACGTGCGCTGCGACGACGACGCGCTGCTCGACGAGATCCTGGCGGACAAGCGCTCCGCACCGCTGCGCCTGCGCCGTCTGGCCCCGACGGTCCTGGCGGCGCAGGCGGACCCGGGCACGCTCCTGGAGGGCCTGCGCGGCATGGGCTTCGCCCCGGCGGCCGAGACCCCGGAGGGCGACGTGCTGATCGCCAGGGCCCACGCCCACCGCACGCCCCCGCGCACCGGCCCTGACCCGGTCCCGGACGGCCCGCCGCTGCCGGCGGCAGCGCTCCTGGAAGCGGCTCTGAGGGCGATCAGGGCGGGCGACATGGCGGCGACGGCGACCCGCAAGCCCACGCCCGACAGCCCGACCATGCCTCCCGCCGCCCCGGCCGACGGCGCCCTCCCCCGCACCACGGCGGCGGAGACCCTGGCCACGATGCAGGCGGCGGTCCTGACGGGCGAACCGCTGTGGATCGGCTACGTCAACGCGGACGGCGCCGCGAGCCAACGCGTCATCGCGCCCATCCGCGTGGAAGGCGGCTTCGTCACGGCGTACGACCACACCTCCGACGAGGTCCGCACCTATCCACTGCACCGTGTGACGGGCGTGGCGGAACTGTCGGACGACTGAAGCCGGGCCTCACACCTCCCGCGTCATGAACGTGCTGTTCGGATCGGCCCTGTAGTCGGCGAACGGCTCGCACCGCACGAACCCGAAGCGCTCGTACAGCCTGCGCGCGGGCAGGAAGAACGGGGCGGAACCGGTCTCCAGGCTCAACCGGGTGAAGCCGCGTCGCCCGGCTTCGTCGATGATGTGCGCGAGCAGCCGGGACGCGACACCGCTGCGCTTGCGCGCGGTGGCGGTCCGCATGGACTTCAGCTCGGCGTGTCCGGCGTCGAGCCGTTTGAGGGCGCCGCACCCGACCACCGCGCCGCCGTCCCGCACGGTCCAGAACGTGATGCCGGGTGCGCGGAGGGCGTCGAGGTCGAGGGCGTGCTTGCTCTCCGGGGGCGAGATGGCCCGCAGCTGCCGGACGTGCTCGCCGAGGAACTCGGCCACCTCCGGCCCGGAAAGATCATCCACCACGATGTCCACTCGGCTCTCCCACCCGTCAGTGCCAGCTGTTCGGCGCACGGTACCCGGACTCGCGCCAGCGGGCCCGGTCGTGCCCCGAACAGGACCGGGAGCGGGAGGCGGCCGCGCCACAGCGGGTCAGCAGCACCGCTGTGATCGCGGCGACCTCCTCGGCCTCGGCACGGCCCTTCTCGATGCGGATGTCGGGGTTCGTCGGCATGTCCGGCTCTCCTCGGGGGCCACGGGCCACAGGTCCGTCGGGAACTTCGAGAACTTCGAGAACTTCGACAAGTTGGGGGACTGGGGGACTGGGAGGGGCTGAGGGGACTGAGGAACTTCGGAAACTGGGGAAACCTGGCATCCTCCACGCTGCCCACGCGCCGCCGGCCGCTCGCCAGTGACCGCTCGCCGGTGACCGCTCGCCGGCGATCACTCGCCAGCCGGCCACTCGCCGGTGATCACTCCTTCGGTGCCTCACTATCCCAGGGCTCCGCTCCACGCTCATCTCGAGAGCTTCCCGGCGCATGCGGCACACTGGAGGTTTGGGCCAATGAAAAGGCCGTAGGAAAGGGTGTGCGCGTGAACGGTGGACCACTGATCGTCCAGTCGGACAAGACGCTGCTCCTGGAGGTCGACCACGAGCAGGCCGGCGACTGCCGCCGGGCCATCGCCCCGTTCGCGGAGCTGGAGCGGGCGCCCGAGCACATCCACACGTACCGGGTGACACCGCTCGGCCTGTGGAACGCTCGGGCGGCGGGGCACGACGCGGAGCAGGTCGTGGACGCGCTCGTGCAGTACAGCCGGTACCCGGTGCCGCACGCCCTGCTGGTCGACATCGCCGAGACGATGGACCGGTACGGCCGGCTGACGCTCAGCAAGCACCCGGCGCACGGGCTGGTGCTCACGACCACGGACCGGCCGGTCCTGGAGGAGATCCTGCGCTCGAAGCGGATCATCCCGCTGGTGGGGGCTCGGATCGACCCGGACACCGTCGTCGTACACCCCTCCGAGCGCGGCCAGATCAAGCAGACGCTGCTGAAGCTGGGCTGGCCCGCCGAGGACCTGGCCGGTTACGTGGACGGGGAGGCGCACCCGATCGAACTGGCCGAGGACGGGTGGGCGCTGCGCCCGTACCAGAAGCAGGCCGTCGAGAACTTCTGGCACGGCGGCTCCGGCGTGGTCGTCCTGCCGTGCGGCGCGGGCAAGACGCTCGTCGGCGCCGGTGCGATGGCGCAGGCGAAGGCGACGACGCTGATCCTGGTGACCAACACCGTCTCGGCCCGGCAGTGGAAGCACGAGCTGGTGCGGCGCACGAGCCTGACCGAGGACGAGATCGGCGAGTACAGCGGGACGAAGAAGGAGATCCGCCCGGTCACGATCGCCACGTACCAGGTCCTGACCACGAAACGGAAAGGGATCTACCCGCACCTGGAGCTCTTCGACTCGCGCGACTGGGGCCTCATCGTCTACGACGAGGTGCACCTGCTGCCCGCGCCGGTCTTCAAGTTCACCGCCGACCTGCAGGCGCGCCGCCGTCTGGGGCTGACCGCCACGCTCGTACGCGAGGACGGGCGCGAGTCGGACGTGTTCTCGCTGATCGGGCCGAAGCGGTTCGACGCGCCGTGGAAGGAGATCGAGGCGCAGGGGTACATCGCTCCGGCGGACTGCGTGGAGGTCCGTGTCAACCTGACCGACTCCGAGCGGCTGGCGTACGCGACCGCCGAGACCGAGGAGAAGTACCGCTTCTGCGCGACGACGGCGACGAAGCGGAAGGTCACCGAGGCGCTGGTGCGGCGGCACGAGGGCCAGCAGACCCTCGTCATCGGCCAGTACATCGACCAGCTCGACGAGTTGGGCGCCCATCTCGACGCGCCCGTCATCAAGGGCGAGACGACCAACGCGGTCCGCGAGAAGCTGTTCGACCAGTTCCGGGAGGGCGAGCTGTCGGTGCTCGTCGTGTCGAAGGTGGCGAACTTCTCCATCGACCTGCCGGAGGCGACGGTCGCGATCCAGGTGTCGGGGACGTTCGGGTCGCGGCAGGAGGAGGCGCAGCGCCTTGGCCGTGTCCTTCGCCCGAAGGCGGACGGCCACGAGGCCCGCTTCTACTCGGTCGTCGCCCGCGACACCGTGGACCAGGACTTCGCGGCGCACCGCCAGCGGTTCCTGGCGGAGCAGGGGTACGCGTACCGGATCATCGACGCGGACGAGGTGCTCGCGCAGGACTGAGTCAGCTGAAGGAGAGGAGGGGGCCGGGGCGCAGCGCCCCGGCCC
>NZ_JAPHNL010000315.1 GCF_026274175.1 Streptomyces beihaiensis | reverse complement strand
CTCAAGGAACGGACGCTTCCTTTGTACTCACCGAGACCCTTCAGTCTCCGGCTTTCCTCCGGGCGCTTCCCTTCGGTCTTGCGTCTCCGACTCTATCAGATCCTTTCGGGCCTGATTTTCAGTGAATCGGGTTTGTCGTTGCGGCTGTTGGGCCGTTCCGACGCCTCTAACCTTAGCGGAACCGCTTGCGCGTTTCCAATTCGGCCCCGACGCTCTCGACGTATTCGAATTCGGGCATGCCGAAATCGATCCCGTCGGGAAGTCGTACTGAGGTGGGTGCCGCGTGAGCGGCAGAGTGCTGCCGTGGGCCGCTGTGGCCCGGACAACTCGCAGGACTCTACGCCACGTGGCCCTGTAGTACAAAAGCGGGGTCCGCCGCGTCCCTCGACGCGCCGAACCCCGCTCCCGGACCCCGCTCCCGGACTGGGCTCAGGCCGGCTGCTTCGCCCCGGCTTCCGTCTCGGTGCCGGTACCGGTGCCGGTCTGCGTGTCCGTCTCGCCGTCCCGCGCCGCGGGCAGCGTCGCGGCCGGCTCGTCCGCCGAGTCCAGCAGGGTGCGCTCGTCGAACGGCAGGTCGCCCGCGAGGACACGCGCGGCCTTGTCGCGGTCCAGCTCTCCGGTCCACGTGCCGATGAGCAGCGTCGCCACCGCGTTGCCCGCGAAGTTCGTCAGTGCGCGGGCCTCACTCATGAAGCGGTCGATGCCGACGATCAGTCCGACACCGTCGACCAGCGCGGGCTTGTGCGACTGGAGGGCACCGGCCAGCGTGGCCAGGCCCGCGCCGGATACGCCCGCTGCGCCCTTGGAGGCGACCATCATGAAGAGGAGCAGGCTGATCTGAGCGCCGATGGACATCGGCTGGTCCATGGCATCGGCGACGAACAGCGAGGCCATGGTCAGGTAGATCATGGTGCCGTCGAGGTTGAACGAGTAGCCGGTCGGGACGGTGATGCCGACGACCGGACGGCTGACGCCCAGGTGTTCCATCTTCGCGATGAGCCGCGGCAGCGCGGACTCCGACGACGACGTCGAAAGGATCAGCAGGAACTCGCGGCCGAGGTACTTGAAGAGGTGGAAGATGTTGATGCCGGTCACCATCCGCACCAGCAGGCCGAGCACCACGAAGATGAAGAGCACGCAGCTGATGTAGAACGCGATCATGATCGTGCCCAGCGCCTTGAGGGCGTCCATTCCGGTGGCGCCCACCACCGCGGCGATGGCGCCGAAGGCACCGATCGGGGCAGCCCACATGATCATGGACAGGACGCGGAAGACCAGGCGCTGGATGTGCTCGATGCCGCGCAGCAGCGGCTCGCCCGTCCTGCCCATGGCCTGGAGCGCGAAGCCGACCAGAAGGGCGACCAGGAGGGTCTGGAGGACCTGGCCCTCGGTGAGGGCGGAGACCATCGTCTTGGGGATGATCCCGAGGACGAAGTCGACCGGGCCCTCGGCGCTACCCGCCTTGGCCTGGGTCTGGCCGACGCCCTTGACCGCCTCGGTCAGGTGCATGCCCGCGCCGGGCTTGACGATGTTGCCGACGATCAGGCCGATGGTGAGGGCGACGAAGGACATCGCCAGGAAGTAGCCGATCGCGAGCCCGCCCACCTTGCCGACCTTGGCGGCCTTCCTGACGGATCCGATGCCGAGGACGATCGTGCAGAAGATGATCGGCGAGATCATCATCTTGATCAGGCTGACGAAGCCCGTGCCGAGCGGCTTGAGCTGCTCGGCGACGCCCGGGGCGGCGAAGCCGACGGCGATGCCGAGGAACACCGCGACGATCACGGCTATGTAGAGATGGTGGGTGCGGTCCCGCTTGGTAGCGGCGGGTGGCGTGGTCTCGGGCTTGGTTGCGGCCACGGTTCCTCCTGACGACGACGTCGGCGTACTGGGCAGGTGTCTCGTACGCACAGGTCGTGCGGCTCACGTCCTGCGGTGCTCCGAGCCGCTTGCTGCGTGCTGCGGATTGCGGTGACTATCTCCCGGGCCGTGACGGCCGTCACCCTTGTGTTCATTTAGTTCGCGCTTATACGAACCGAGGGAGTGCGTGCACACTGGCGTCATGCGCATCCCCCGCCCGCGCAGCCTCGCGGGTCAGCTGTTCGCGATGCAGGTCGTGCTTGTCGCGGTCGTCGTCGCGGGGTGTGCGCTGTTCATGTACGTGAGTGACAAGGGCCAGGCCGAGTCGGCGGCGCACCGGCAGGCGAAGGCGGTGGCCACGTCGGTGGCCGACGCCAGGTCGGTGCGGGCGGCGATCGAGGGGCGGGCGCGGCAGGATCCGACCGTGACGTTGCAGCCGTACGCCACGGATGTCATGCGGCACACCGGGGTCGACTTCGTGACGATCATGGACACGCGCGGCATCCGCTGGACGCACCCGGACCCGCGGCGGATCGGCCATCGTTTCCTGGGGCACATCGGGCCCGCGCTGAAGGGGCGTACGTTCTCGGAGACGTACACCGGCACGCTGGGGCCTTCCGTGCGGGTGGTCACGCCGGTGTACGGGAGCGGGCACCAGGTCATCGGGCTCGTCAGCGCGGGGATCACCATCGAGCGGATCAGCCGACGAGCGCGCGGGCAGCTGCTCGCCGTGGGCGGGGTGGCGCTGGCCGCGCTGGTGCTCGGCGGGATCGGGACGTACGTGGTCAACGCTCGGCTGCGACGGCATACGCACGGCATGAACGCGACCGAACTGAGCCGGATGCACGCCTACCACCAGGCCGCGCTGCACGCGGTGCGCGAGGGTCTGGTGATGCTGGACGGGCAGCGGCGGGTGGCGTTGATCAATGACGGGGCGCGGGAGCTGCTCGGTGTCGGGGAGGGGTCCGTGGGGCGGTCGGTGGCCGAGCTCGGTCTTCCCAAGGCGCTCACCGGGGCTCTGCTGGCCGCCGAGCCGCGGGTGGACGAGGTGCATCTGACGGCCGACCGGGTCGTGGTGGTGAACACCTCGCCGGTCACGAGCGGGAGCCGGCGCGGCACGGTGGTGACGCTGCGCGACCACACCGAGTTGCAGGCGGTGATGGGCGAGCTGGACTCGGAGCGCGGTTTCACGCAGGCGCTCAGGTCGCAGGCGCACGAGGCGGCCAACCGGCTGCACACGGTCGTCTCGCTGATCGAGCTGGGCCGGGCCGAGGAGGCGGTGGAGTTCGCGACGGCCGAGCTGGAGCTGGCGCAGGTGCTGACGGACCAGGTCGTGGGCGCGGTGAGCGAGCCGGTGCTCGCGGCGCTGCTGCTCGGCAAGGCGGCGCAGGCCAACGAGCACGGTGTGGAGCTCGTCGTCTCCCCGGACACCCGGATCGACGACGGGCTGTTGCCGCGGGCGCTGCCCTCCCGTGATCTGGTCACGGTGCTGGGCAACCTCATCGACAACGCGGTCGACGCGGCGCTGGGCGCGCCCGGCGCCCGGGTCACCGTGACGGCGCGTGCGGAGGGCGGGTCGCTGCTGCTGAGGGTGTCGGACACGGGGCCGGGGGTGGCCGAGGCCGACGCGGAGGCGGTGTTCGAGCGTGGCTGGTCGACGAAGGCGGCGGGTTCCTGCGGACGCGGGCTGGGCCTGGCGCTGGTCCGGCAGGCGGTTGCGCGGGCCGGCGGGACACTGGAACTGGGGCGGGCGGCGCAGGGCGGTGCCGAGTTCACGGTGCGGCTGCCGCTGTCGGGGCGGCCGGTGGGCCGTCCGGGGGGTCGTGCGGACGGGCCGCCGCTGGACGCGGTGCCGCGGCAGCCCGGCACCGGCGTCGGTTCGGACGCCGTGGACAGCGCGGTCGGGCTGGACGCGGGCGCGGCGGCGGGTGACACTTCGGCCGGTTGGCAGGGTGCGGCGGGAGCACCGGGGCCCCGCCCCGAGTAGGTGTCGCAGTTGGACGTGGGACCGCGGCACTTTTCCGAGGGAGTGAGGGCTCATGGCGACGGACGCCACGGGGCGGATCCGGGTGCTGGTCGTCGAGGACGACCCGGTCGCCGCCGACGCGCATGCCATGTACGTGGACCGGGTCCCCGGGTTCGTCACGGTCGCGAAGGCTCACACGGCGGCGGAGGCGCGGCGCGCGCTCGACCGTACGGCCGTGGACCTCGTGCTGCTCGATCTTCATCTGCCGGACGGGCACGGGCTCGCGCTCGCCCGTGGGCTGCGGGCCGCGGGGCATCACGCCGATGTCGTGGCGGTCACCTCGGCCCGGGATCTCACGGTGGTCAGGGAGGGCGTCTCGCTCGGTGTGGTCCAGTACGTGCTCAAGCCGTTCACGTTCGCGACGCTGCGGGAGCGTCTCGTGCGGTACGCCGAGTTCCGTACGTCGTCCGGCGAGGCGACCGGGCAGGACGAGGTGGACCGGGCTCTTGCGAGCCTGCGCTCACCGGCTCCGGCCGCGCTGCCGAAGGGGTTGAGCGCGCCGACCCTTGAGCGGGTGACTCAGGCTTTGCGGCAGGCGGGCGCGGCGGGGCTGACGGCCGCCGGCGCCGCGGAGTCGGTCGGCATCTCGCGGATCACGGCCCGCCGGTATATGGAGCATCTGGTCGACGCGGGGCGCGCGGCGCGCAGGCCGCAGTACGGACAGGTGGGGCGACCGGAGCTTGTCTACACGTGGGAGTGAACGCCCGCTTAGCTCCTGTATGTTCCTACGAGTTGTCACGTGAGGCGAACACACCGTAGCCACCCCTCCCGTTCGCCCCTACTTTGTCCCCGTGCACTACCAGTCCGCGGCGAACGAGCCGACACCACCTTTCGACGCCCGCGCCGCTCGCAGCCTCCGCGAGGGGCTCGGGATGGCGCCGGGCCATGTCGCGTACACGATGCGCGCCTCGTACGGTCTCGGGTACGTCACGCCGGACACCATCACCTACTGGGAGCGCGGCCAGGTCGCACCCAACGCGACCGAACTGGCCGCGCTGGCCGGGGCGTTGTGGTGTTCCGCGGGCGACCTGCTGGGCGACCCGCAGACGCTGCGCGAGCACCGGCTCGCGCTCGGGCTCGCCCCGCAGGACGTGGCGCTCTCGGTGGGCCTCGACGTGCGCGCGTACCAGCGCATGGAGGCGACGGGTGACTGGCGGGGCAATGAGCGGCAGTCGACCGCGCTCGCCGATGTGCTCGGGCTCGGCCCGCGGGCGTTCGCGACGGTGACCGGCCGGGACGGTCAGCTGGCGGGACTGCTGCGTGACGCGGTGACCGGGGTGCGCCCCCAGGCGTACGTGCGCCCGGTGGCCCGGGTCGTACCGGTGCCGCGGCACGAGCTCGAGGACGCCCTGGAGGCGATGCACGACGACTATCAGGGGGCGATGGCGGCCACGCTCGGCTGGGGCGGGGCGTCGTCGCGGCAGGCGGACGGCGCGGGCCGGGAGTTCCTCGAACGGATCCTGGACGAGTTCTGGTCCAGGATCCGCGAGCCGTGACCGCGCCTCACCTCGTCCGTGCGGGGCCCAGAAGACCGGCTCCGCCTCGTACGTGCGGGTTTCAGAAGACCGACTCCGCCTCGTCCATCCGGTCCTTGGGGACCGTCTTCAGCTCGGTGATCGCGTCCTTGAGCGGCACCATCGTGATGTCGGTGCCGCGCAGCGAGGTCATCTTGCCGTACTCGGCCCGGTGCGCGGCCTCCACGGCGTGCCAGCCGAAACGGGTGGCGAGGACGCGGTCGTACGCGGTCGGGGTGCCGCCGCGCTGGACGTGGCCCAGGATGACCGGCCGGGCCTCCTTGCCGAGGCGGTGCTCCAGCTCGTGGGCGAGTGCGGTGCCGATGCCCAGGAAGCGCTCGTGGCCGAACTGGTCGATCTCGCCCTTGCCGTAGTCCATCGTGCCCTCGGCCGGGTGGGCGCCCTCGGCGACGCAGACGACGGCGAACTTCTTGCCGCGGGCGAAGCGTTCCTCGACCATCGTGACCAGGTCGGCCGGGTCGAAGGGGCGCTCGGGCAGGCAGATGCCGTGGGCGCCGCCGGCCATGCCGGACTCCAGGGCGATCCAACCGGCGTGCCGTCCCATGACCTCGACGACCATCACCCGCTGGTGGGACTCGGCGGTCGTCTTGAGGCGGTCGATGGCCTCGGTGGCGACGCCGACGGCGGTGTCGAAGCCGAAGGTGCGGTCGGTGGAGGAGATGTCGTTGTCGATCGTCTTCGGGACGCCGACGACCGGAAGACCGGCGTCGGAGAGCATCCGGGCGGCGGTCAGGGTGCCCTCGCCGCCGATCGGGATGAGCACGTCGAAGCCGATCTCCTCGGCGAGTTGCTTGGCGTTCTCGCAGGCCGCGCGGAACTTGTCGCGCTCAAGGCGGGAGGAGCCGAGGATGGTGCCGCCGCGGGAGAGGATGCCACTCACCGCGTTGAGGTCGAGCGGCCGGTAGCGCCCGTCGAGCAGTCCCGCGTAACCGTCTTCAAAGCCGAGCACCTCGTCGCCGTAGTGCGTGACGGCTCGGTGCACGACCGACCGGATCACTGCGTTCAGGCCGGGGCAGTCGCCGCCTGCGGTGAGAACTCCGATACGCATCGTGCTGTGTCTCCTGCTCGCTGCTGGTACGTCTGAGCGCTGCCGATTCTTCCACGACCTCAGGGGCCGCGCGTGCGCGCAACAGCGAGGCGCGAGCGGTTCGGGAGGTTCGGCCGAGCGGGGCAGGGCATCAGGTCCCGTGTGCCATGTGGACTTACGGCCCTCATGTCCAGGCCCTTTGTCCGGCGGGCGACCTAGCCACCGCCGGAGGTATTGTCAAGGGGGCACAGCTTCCATTACGGCTATTTTTTCGCCCTGGAGCAGGGCGGCCCGTGGGAAGAACCGCAGCCAGGACCGCAGGAAAGGGAGAGCACGCGTGACGCGCAGCGTGTACGTGACCGGGATCGACCGGGGTGACGGCCGCCAGGTCGTCGAGCTGGGAGTCATGGAGCTCCTGACCCGGCAGGTCGACCGGGTGGGGGTCTTCCGGCCGCTCGTCCACGACGGACCCGACCGCCTCTTCGACCTGCTGCGGGCGCGCTACCGCCTGTCGCAGGACCCGTCGAGCGTCTACGGACTCGACTACCACGACGCCTCCGCCATCCAGGCCGAGCAGGGCACCGACGAACTGGTCTCGCTTCTGGTCGACCGGTTCCACGCGGTGGCCCGCGACTACGACGTCGTTCTCGTCCTCGGTACCGACTTCGCCGACACGCAGCTGCCGGACGAGCTGGCGCTCAACGCCCGGCTGGCCAACGAGTTCGGCGCCTCCGTCCTGCCGGTCGTCGGCGGCCGCAGGCAGACGTCCGAGTCGGTGCGCGCCGAGGTCCGCAACGCCTACCGCGCCTACGACGGCCTCGGCTGCGACGTCCTCGCGATGATCGTGAACCGGGTCGTGCCGGAGGACCGCGACGAGATACAGGAGCGGCTGACCAACCGCCTCCCCGTCGCCGTCTACGTGCTGCCCGACGAGCCCGCGCTCGCCGCGCCGACCGTCGCCCAGATCACCCACGCGCTCGGCGGCACGGTGCTGCTCGGCGACGACTCCGGGCTCGCCCGCGACGCGCTCGACTTCGTCTTCGGCGGCGCCATGCTGCCGAACTTCCTGGCCGCCCTCACGCCCGGCTGCATGGTGGTCACGCCCGGGGACCGCGCCGACCTGGTCGTCGGGGCGCTGGCGGCGCACAGCGCCGGGACCCCGCCGATCGCGGGCGTCCTGCTCACCCTGAACGAGCGGCCCGGCAAGGAGATCCTGCGCCTCGCCGAACGTCTGGCGCCCGGCACCCCGGTCGTCGCCGTCTCCGGCGGGTCCTTCCCCACGGCGGCCGAACTGTTCGCCATGGAAGGGAAGTTGAACGCGGCCACCCCCCGCAAGGCGGAGACCGCCCTCGGCGTGTTCGAGCGCTACGTCGACACGAGCGCGCTGCTCAAGACGATCCAGGCGCCGTCCACCGACCGGGTCACCCCGATGATGTTCGAGCACCAGCTGCTCGAACAGGCCCGCTCCGACAAGCGCCGTGTCGTCCTGCCGGAGGGCACGGAGGAGCGGGTGCTGCGCGCGGCGGACGTGCTGCTGCGCCGTGGGGTGTGCGATCTGACGCTGCTCGGCCCGGTCGAGCAGATCCGCAAGAAGGCCGCCGACCTCGGCGTCGACCTGGCCGACAGCCAGCTCATCGACCCGGCCGCCTCGGAGCTGCGGGAACGGTTCGCCCAGGAGTACGCGGCGCTGCGCGCCCACAAGGGCGTCACCGTGGAGCTGGCCTTCGACGTGGTGGCGGACGTGAACTACTTCGGCACCCTGATGGTGCAGGAGGGGCTCGCGGACGGCATGGTCTCCGGATCCGTGCACTCGACCGCGGCGACCATCCGTCCCGCCTTCGAGATCATCAAGACCAAGCCGGAGGCGGCGATCGTGTCGTCCGTCTTCTTCATGTGCCTGGCCGACAAGGTCCTGGTGTACGGCGACTGCGCCGTCAACCCGGACCCGAACGCCCAGCAGCTCGCCGACATCGCCTCCCAGTCCGCGGTGACCGCCGCCCAGTTCGGCGTGGACCCGCGCGTGGCGATGCTCTCCTACTCGACCGGCACCTCCGGCTCCGGGGCCGACGTGGACAAGGTCCGCGAGGCGACCGAGCTGGTGCGCTCGCTGCGGCCCGACCTCAAGATCGAGGGGCCGATCCAGTACGACGCGGCGGTCGAGCCGTCCGTAGCGGCGACCAAACTCCCCGGCTCCGAGGTGGCGGGCCAGGCCAGCGTGCTGATCTTCCCCGACCTCAACACCGGCAACAACACGTACAAGGCCGTGCAGCGGTCGGCCGGCGCGATCGCCGTCGGCCCGGTCCTGCAGGGCCTGCGCAAGCCGGTGAACGACCTGTCCCGCGGCGCGCTCGTCCAGGACATCGTCAACACCGTCGCCATCACGGCGATCCAGGCCCAGACCCCGGCCGGCTGAGCCGACACCGCCCTGTCCGTCCCGTCCCGTCCCGCCCCTCCCCGCCTCTCCCCCGACCTCGTACCCGACCAGAAGGCACCCACCTGTGACCGGCACCCGCATCCTCGTTCTCAACTCCGGCTCGTCGTCGGTGAAGTACCAGCTGCTCGACATGCGTGACAACGCGCGGCTCGCCGTGGGCCTGGTCGAGCGCATCGGTGAGGAGACCTCGCGCCTCAAGCACACGCCGCTGCACCCGGGCGACGCGGCCGCGCGCGAGCAGAACCGGCCGATAGCCGACCACGAGGAGGCGCTGAAGGCGGTCGCGGCCGAACTGGCGCAGGACGGGCTCGGCCTCGACTCCCCCGAGCTGGCCGCGATCGGCCACCGGGTGGTGCACGGCGGCAAGCGGTTCACCGAGCCGACCGTGATCGACGACGCGGTCCTCGCGGAGATCGAGCGGCTCATCCCCGTCGCGCCGCTGCACAACCCGGCGAACCTGACGGGTATCCGTACGGCGATGGCCCTGCGCCCCGACCTGCCGCAGGTGGCCGTCTTCGACACGGCGTTCCACACGACGATGCCGGAGTCGGCGGCGCGCTACGCGATCGACGTGAAGACCGCGGACGAGCACCGGGTGCGCCGCTACGGCTTCCACGGGACCTCGCACGCGTACGTGTCCCGCAAGACGGCGGAGCTGCTGGGCAAGGATCCGTCCGAGGTCAACGTGATCGTGCTGCATCTGGGCAACGGCGCCTCGGCGTCGGCGGTCAGGGGCGGGGTGTGCGTGGACACGTCGATGGGCCTGACCCCGTTGGAGGGTCTGGTGATGGGGACGCGTTCAGGCGATATCGACCCGGCCGTCATCTTCCATCTGATGCGGGTCGGCAACATGTCGGCGGACGACGTCGACGTGCTGCTGAACAAGAAGAGCGGTCTGATCGGCCTGTGCGGCGACAACGACATGCGGGAGATCCGCCGCCGGATCGACGAGGGCGACCAGGAGGCGGCCCTCGCGTTCGACATCTACATCCACCGTCTGAAGAAGTACATCGGCGCCTACTACGCGGTGCTCGGCAGGGTGGACGCGGTCGCGTTCACGGCGGGGGTCGGCGAGAACGCGGCGCCGGTGCGCGAGGCTGCCGTCGCGGGCCTGGAGGAGCTGGGTCTGGCGGTCGACGGCGAGCTCAATTCCGTACGTTCCGACGAAGCCCGGATCGTCTCGCCCGAGTACGCCCGGGTCGCCGTCGCCGTGGTGCCGACCGACGAGGAGCTGGAGATCGCGCAGCAGACCTACGCGCTCGTCGGGGGCGCCTGACGAAGCAGGCACGGAGGCGTCGAGGCGCCTGCCGCAACGACTGAGCACACCACCGCCCATTTGTAGATTCCGCCAGACGGAATATTCCGTAGCGAAACAAACCGATAGGATCGCCCCCATGCGCCGTTCCAAAATCGTCTGCACGCTGGGCCCCGCCGTCGACTCCGAAGAGCAGCTCGTCTCGCTGATCGAGGCCGGCATGAACGTGGCCCGCTTCAACTTCAGCCACGGCTCCCACGAGGAGCACCAGGGTCGCTACGACCGTGTCCGCGCCGCCGCGAAGCGGACGGGCAGGCCGGTGGGCGTCCTCGCCGACCTGCAGGGCCCGAAGATCCGTCTGGAGACCTTCGCCGAGGGGCCCGTCGAGCTGGTGCGCGGTGACGAGTTCACCATCACCACCGAGGACGTGCCGGGCGACCGCACGATCTGCGGGACGACGTACAAGGGCCTGCCGGGGGACGTCTCCAAGGGCGACCAGGTCCTGATCAACGACGGCAACGTCGAACTCAAGGTGACCGACGTCGACGCCACCCGGGTCAGGACCATCGTCATCGAGGGCGGTGTCATCTCCGACCACAAGGGCATCAACCTGCCCGGCGCGGCCGTCAACGTGCCGGCGCTGTCCGAGAAGGACGTCGAGGACCTGCGGTTCGCCCTGCGGATGGGCTGCGACCTGGTGGCGCTCTCCTTCGTGCGCGACGCGAACGACGTCAACGACGTCCACAAGATCATGGACGAGGTGGGCCGCCGGGTGCCCGTCATCGCCAAGGTGGAGAAGCCGCAGGCGGTCGCCAACATGGAGGGCGTCGTCGCGGCGTTCGACGGTGTGATGGTGGCCCGCGGCGACCTCGCCGTCGAGTACCCGCTCGAGAAGGTCCCGATGGTGCAGAAGCGCCTGGTGGAGATGTGCAGGCGCAACGCCAAGCCGGTGATCGTGGCGACCCAGATGATGGAGTCGATGATCACCAACTCGCGCCCGACCCGCGCCGAGGCGTCCGACGTGGCCAACGCGATCCTGGACGGCGCCGACGCGGTCATGCTGTCGGCCGAGTCGAGCGTGGGCGCGTACCCGATCGAGACCGTCAAGACGATGTCGAAGATCGTCCAGGCGGCCGAGGAGGAGCTGCTCTCCAAGGGTCTCCAGCCGCTGGTCCAGGGCAAGAAGCCACGCACGCAGGGCGGTTCGGTGGCACGCGCCGCGTGCGAGATCGCGGATTTCCTGAACGGCAAGGCGCTGGTCGCCTTCACCAAGTCCGGTGACACGGCCCGCCGCCTGTCCCGCTACCGCGCCGTCCAGCCGATCATGGCGTTCACGACGGACGAGGGCACCCGCAACCAGCTGGCGCTGAGCTGGGGCGTGGAGCCGCACGTGGTGCCCCACGTCGACAACACCGACGCGATGGTCGAGCTGGTCGACGCCGAGCTGGTCCGCCTGAAGCGGTTCGACGACGGCGACACCCTGATCATCACGGCCGGTTCGCCCCCCGGCGTCCCCGGCACCACCAACATGGTCCGGGTGCACCACCTGGGCGGCGGCAACCGCGACTGACGGCTCCGCTGTCGTACGGGCCCGTACACGCGCCGAGGGCGCCCCCTGTGTGATCGCACAGGGGGCGCCCTCGGCGTTGTGCGGCTCCCGGACGGGTCCTGAGGCCGGCGGGGGACCTACTCGGTGTCCTCCACCGTGGTGTGCAGACCGGGAACGTGCAGGTTTCCGCCGAACTGCGAAGCCTGCGTGACCCGCACGTTGGTGAAGTACAGGATCGGCAGGTTCAGCGGCGGCGGGTTCTTGGCGTTGAAGGTCATCGGGATGAGCCCGAACAGATTGCCCGAGAGCTCCTCCGTGTACATCACCGTCTTGCCGCCGCGGATGGTGGACGTGGAGCCCTTGGCGGCGCGGATGTGGAAGTACTTGCCGTCGGGCCCCGCGACGATCTGGTGCAGGTCGCCGATGTCGGTGCCGTCGGAGATGACGTACTTCATGACGCGCTTGGTGGTCCCGTCGGCCATGCGGACGTCCACCAGGCCCTGGTAGTCCGCGCCCTTGAGCAGGAGCGAACTGGCCCGCAGCTTCCAGCTCTTGTCCGGCAGCGGCGCGGGCGTGTCCTCGTAGCCGCCGGCCTTGTCGGTGGCGACCGGGCAGTTGTCCGGGACGCCGCTGGAGCTCGGCGACGGCGTGGCCGCGCCGGTGGCCTTGGTCGCCGCGTCCTTGGCCGTGTCCGTGGCCTTCTTCGCGGCGTCCGTGGCCTTGCCGGTGGTGTCCTTGAGGGTGCTCGTGGCCTTGTCGGTGGTGCCCTTGACGGTGTCCGTGAGCTTGTCCGTCGTGTCCTTGAGCGTGCCGCCGCTGTCCTGGGACGTGGTGGAGGCCGAAGGGGACGGGCTCGGACTCGGCGACGAGGTGTCACCGCCGCCGAGGAGGCTGTTCAGGGCGGAGCCGAGACCCAGCGGGTCGAGCGGGTTGCTGGACTTCGACGGCGAGGGCGACGGGGACGCCGTGGCCGTGCCGCTGTCGCCGGAGCCCGACGAGGTCCCGGAGGAGGTCCCCGAGCCCCCGGAGGAGCCAGACGTCGCGGAGGGCGAGGGCGTCGGCGTCGCCGACTTCTTGCCGTCCGTGCCGCTCTTGCTCGACGTGCCCTTGTCGGCGCCCGACGTCTCCGCCGAGGCGGACGCGGACCGCGACGGGGACGCCTCGGCCGAGCTCTTGTCCTTGGTCGTGCTGTCCTGCGTCTTGACCGCGTCGGCGCACGCCTTGTAGTCGTCCGCGCTGAAATTGCTCGGGTTGTCCTTGGCCATGGCCAGCGTGGGCGTCATGCCAAGGCCCATCAGCACGGCCGTGGGCATGGCCGCGATGGCTATCGCCTTGCCGGCGGGCATGTGCAGCCGGGTGAACAGCTTGGTTCTCGGCGCTGCATGCCGCGGCCCGGTTCTCGCACGGGACTCCTGCGCGGAGTCCTCGTGGTGGACCTCGTCAGCCGGCACGGTGCCTCCCGTTCGTCCCGTTGTCCGGGCTCGTCCCTGACACGTCGTCGTTTCCGCCCGACACGCTGTACGTGGCTCCCGTGACCGGCGGCGCGTACGCGTCGTTCCGCGCGGGACCGCCCTTGGCCGGGCTCTCCTTCGCGGGGTCCCCGTCACCCTCGGCCAACGCCGCCGCGTCGGCCGGCCCGCCCGGTGCCCAGGAGACGCCGAGGGCGCCGCCGACGAGGGCGAGCAGGAAGCCGATGACGAAGCCGCCGAAGTTGGAGACCACCAGGGAGACCAGGGCGAGAAGGATCGCCGCCACCCCCGCGAACACCCGGGAGTGCGGCTGGAACCACATCGTCAGTCCGAGCACGACGAGCAGCACACCGATGATCAGCGATCCGGCACCGGCCGTGGTGGCCATCCGGATCGTCATCGTGCCGAGCGTCAGATTCGCGTACGGGAAGTACATGATCGGGATGCCGCCCAGCAGCGCAAGCAGGCCACCCCAGAATGGGCGCTGACCGCGCCACCCTCGGAACGATTCGCGCATCTGGCCAAGCTTGGGGCCAAGGCCTGCGTGCGCTTCAGCGCTCATGTCGTACAGCTCCTCGGGAATGGCGTTGTTCTGTGGTGATGGTGGCTGCCCGGAGACGGGCGCGGGGAGTGGTGCGGAGCGTTCCCGTGTGTCCCCGCGCCCGGCCGTTCAGCGCACCGAGTGCCTCAGTAGCACTCGTGCTTGCCCTTCTGGACACTCATGTGGAGGCCGGAGAGCTGGAAGGTGCCGGCCGTGGTGGCCCACGCACGCTGCTGGACGTTCTCGAAGTGCACCGAGTCCGCCTGCTGCGCGAACGAGTTGGGGTCCGCCTTGTCGCCCTGGTGGATACCAGGGCCCTTGTTGGCGTCGCCCGCTGCCACACCGATGTCGATGTTGTTGAACGTCGCATCGGCGTGCAGGTCGTCGGCGTCGATGTAGAGGGTCTTGGCCTCTACGGGGTGCTTCGGGTCGGTGCCGGCGCTGAGCTTCATCGACACGTCGCCGAAGACCGGGACGGGCACGACCACCGACTGGCACAGGCTGTGGATCTCAGCCGACTTCATACCGACGACGGCGACGGGGTGAGTACCGGTCTTACCGGCATCGACGGCGCCGTACTGGACGAAGTTCTTGCCGTCGAGGGACTTGGCCGTCACCTTGAACGACTGACCTGAAACGCTGAACGATGCCGCAAGCGCGCCCTGGGACAGGGCCACGCCTATCGCGGCGGTCGCCGCGACGCTCGGCACCATGACTACGGCGAACCGCTTCCATCTGGTCCCGCCACGAGTCACGGACTTCATGACTGTTCCTCCTTCTCGGACGTACATCTCCGGCCCTGACTGCGCCTTGGGCGGCTCAGCCGGGCAGGGATGGGAGAAGTGCTACGTCCTCGGGAAGGAGAGCGCCCGCATCGGGGGCGCATGTCGTCCGCACCCTGATCACCGGCGATCACCCCCGAGCGACAACCACTGGTCGCACCTGAGCCTTCACGCGCAACCTGCCGGACAGGCCCAGCCGTTCGGCTGAGACCCCCCTGTCCTCGACCGGCGGAGTTCCTCGGTGTTCTTCCCCCAGGACGCCGCCGACCCACTCGGTGGGGACCCATCGACCCCGCTGCCCGAGTGGGTGTCGGGATGTGGGGAGTGGACCGAGCGTGCCCGATCGTCGTCCATTCGCGGCGCTCGCACAAGGGGGTTCGTTACTCGCGGGTAACGGACGGATAACCGGAGCACGACCGGTCGAACGCGGACGGCAACGCTGGGTACGGTCAAGCGAGTTTCCATACGCACACATACGCGGACAGAACCGGACGGCGAAGCGCCTCTGACTTACTCCAAGTAACAGCGGCCGCGATTACCAAGTTTTGGTAAAGCGCGGCCGCGGTGATCACCCGGGGACAGAATTTTCACCTCGGCATCACAAGCCGTGGCGTTTAACAACTGGTCACTGGCGGCTCAGAAGAGAACCCGGGCCAGAGCCGTACGCGCGGTGACGACGCGCGGGTCGTCACCGCCGACGACCTCGAAGAGTTCCAGCAGTCGCACGCGGGCGGCGTCCCGGTCGTCACCCGCTGTGCGCGCGACGGTGTCGACGAGCCGCCCGAAGGCGTCTTCGACATGCCCGCCGACCAGGTCCAGGTCGGCGGCGGCGATCTGCGCCTGTACGTCGTCGGGCTTCTCGGCGGCGTCCTTGCGGACGGCCTGGGGATCCATCCCCTGGACCCGCTGGAGCAGTTCGGCCTGGGCGAGGCCGAGCTTGGCCTCGGTGTTGCCCGGGTCGTCGGAGAGCACGTTCTTGTACGCCTGGACGGCCCCGCCCAGGTCACCGGCGTCCAGCGCCCGGACGGCCGCCTCCAGCGCCGCGTCGTGCGGACCGGCCGGGGCCTGAGCGACCGGTGCGGCACCCTCCGCGTCCGGGTCGACGGCGACACCGGTGAGTCCGAAGCGCTCCTCCGCGACCTGGACCAACTGGTCGAGCGTCTGGCGGATCTGGGCCTCGGGGGCGGCACCCTGGAAGAGGGGCAGCGCCTGCCCGGCCACAACGGCGAAGACGGCCGGGATGCCCTGCACCCCGAACTGCTGCATCAGCATCTGGTTGGCGTCGACGTCGATCTTGGCGAGCACGAACCGACCGCTGTACTCGGCGGTCAGCCGCTCCAGCAGCGGACTCAGCTGCTTGCAGGGCTCGCACCACTCGGCCCAGAAGTCGATGACGACGGGCACCTCGGTCGAGCGCTGGAGAACGTCGCGCTCAAAACCGGCCTCGTCCACATCGATGACGAGGCTCGACGGGGGCACGGCCCCGCCGCCGCCCTGCCGGGCCGACTCGGCGCGCGCCTGCTCCGCCTTCGCCTTGGCCTCCTGGGCGGCCTTCACCGCGGCGAGATCGACGACTCCGCTCATGGACATGTTCCGTGGCTGCATGCGTACAGTCTCCCCCCTCCACGGTCCGTTGTGGGCCGGGTACCCACCCGACGCCGATGGTTGCCGCTCGCCGTACACGCTTTCGCCGTCGTACGAGCTTTCGCTACGGGTCGTAGCGTAACTGGCGCGGGCGCGGCTCGGGAGGGCGCCCCGGATCTTGGGCGGGTGATCTGCCTCACCCGGGCCGTTTTTCTTACTCGCCGGTAAAGTCGATGCCCATGCAGCACAGTTCCCCTTCCCGTACCACCGGCCGCCCGCGGTCCGCCGCCGCGGACGAGGCGATCCTGGAGGCGACCCGTGCGGCCCTGGTGGACGTGGGCTGGTCCAAGCTGACGATGGGCGAGGTGGCCACCCGCGCGGGCGTGGCCAAGACGACGCTGTACCGCCGGTGGGCGGGCAAGAACGAACTCGTGGTGGACGCGGTGGCGGTTCTCTTCGACGAGTTGGAGCTGCCGGACCGGGGCAGCCTCGCCGCGGACATCGAGGGCGTGGTGCTGCAGTTCGCGTCGCTGCTCGACCGCCCGGAGACGAAGACGGCGCTGATGGCGGTGGTGGCCGAGGCGACACGGGACGAGCCGCTGCGGGAGCGGATCCGTACGTCGATCGTGGAACGGCAGAAGCGGCTGGTCCTGGTGGGCCGGGCGCGGGCCGAGCGGCGGGGGGAGCTTCCGGCCCCCGCCGACCCGTGCGTCGCCGCCGCCGCGGCGGACCTGATCTTCGACGTGGCCGCGGGGGCCGTGGTGCACAGGGTGCTGGTGAGCGGGGAGCCGGTGGATCAGGAGTGGGTGCGCCGCTTCACGGCACTGCTGGTGGGCGGGCTGGCGGCCGCGGCCGACTGAGGGCTCGGGAGGCTCGTGGCCGTCGTCGACTGCGGGTGCGTTGCGGCTGGTCGCGCCCACGCGGCGGAGCCGCATATCGACGCAGCCCCGCGCCCCTGAGGGGCGCGGGGAACCGCGCGAGCAACCACAGCCAACCCGCACTCGCCGACGCGACGACAACCCGGCAGACGGGACTCCGTCAGAACCCGGCCGGTTCCGTGTACACGCCCCACTCGTCCCGCAGGACCCCGCAGATCTCGCCCAGCGTCGCCTCCGCGCGGACAGCGCTGAGCATCGGCTCGATCATGTTGGAGCCGTCGCGGGCCGCGGCCAGCATCCGGTCCAGCGCGGAGCGCACGACCGCCTCGTCCCGCCCGGACTTGCGGTCGGCCAGGACGCGGACCTGCTCGCGTTCGACCTCGTGGCTGACGCGAAGGATCTCCAGGTCGCCGGTGACGGAGCCCTCGTGGACGTTGACGCCGACGACCCTCTTGTCGCCCTTCTCCAGGGCCTGCTGGTAACGGAACGCCGACTCGGCGATCTCGCCCGTGAACCAGCCGTCCTCGATTCCGCGCAGGATGCCGGAGGTGACGGGGCCGATGGGGTGCTGCCCGTCGGGGTGGGCGCGCAGGCCGCGCTCCTTGATCTGCTCGAAGATCTTCTCGGCGTCGGCCTCGATGCGGTCGGTGAGCTGCTCGATGTACCAGGAGCCGCCCAGCGGGTCCGCGACGTTGGCGACGCCGGTCTCCTCCATCAGGACCTGCTGCGTGCGCAGCGCGATCTCCGCGGCCTGCTCGCTCGGCAGGGCGAGGGTCTCGTCCAGGGCGTTGGTGTGCAGGGAGTTGGTGCCGCCGAGGACGGCGGCCAGGGCCTCGACGGCCGTGCGGACGACGTTGTTGTACGGCTGCTGGGCCGTGAGCGAGACGCCCGCCGTCTGGGTGTGGAAGCGCAGCCACTGCGCCTTGTCGGTCCTCGCCCCGTACACCTCGCGCATCCAGCGCGCCCAGATGCGGCGCGCTGCGCGGAACTTGGCGATCTCCTCGAAGAAATCGACGTGGGCGTCGAAGAAGAAGGACAGGCCGGGTGCGAAGACGTCGACGTCCAGGCCGCGGCTGAGGCCGAGCTCCACGTAGCCGAAGCCGTCGGCGAGGGTGTACGCCAGCTCCTGCGCGGCCGTCGAGCCCGCCTCGCGGATGTGGTAGCCGGAGACCGAGAGCGGCTTGTAGGCGGGGACCGAGGCGGCGCAGTGCTCCATCAGGTCGCCGATGAGGCGCAGGTGCGGCTCGGGCTGGAAGAGCCACTCCTTCTGCGCGATGTACTCCTTGAAGATGTCCGTCTGGAGGGTGCCGTTCAGGACGGCGGGGTCGACGCCCTGGCGTTCGGCGGCGACCAGGTACATGCAGAAGACCGGGACGGCGGGGCCGCTGATCGTCATGGAGGTGGTCACGTCGCCCAGTGGGATGTCCTTGAACAGGACCTCCATGTCGGCGGCGGAGTCGATGGCGACGCCGCAGTGGCCGACCTCGCCGAGCGAGCGCGGGTCGTCGGAGTCGCGACCCATCAGTGTGGGCATGTCGAAGGCGACGGACAGGCCCCCTCCGCCGTTGCGGAGGATCATCTTGTAGCGCTCGTTGGTCTGCTCGGCGTTGCCGAAGCCGGCGAACTGGCGGATGGTCCACGTGCGGCCCCGGTAACCGGTCGGGTACAGGCCGCGGGTGAACGGGTACTCGCCCGGCCACCCGATCCGTTCGAAGCCCTCGTACGTGTCCCCGGGGCGTGGCCCGTAGACCGGCTCGACCGGATCGCCCGAGAGCGTCGTGAAGTCGGCGTCCCTGGTGCGGGCGGAGTCGTAGCGGGCCTGCCAGCGGCGGCGGCCCTCGGCAATGGCGTCAGCGTCCATGCTTCCCATACCCACGAATTTACTAGGACGTCCAAGTAAATGTCGATGGCTGACCGCCCACACGTGCCCCGGGCTGGGGCCGTGCGAGCAGAAAAGACGCCGGAGGCCGGGGGCGCGGCCCCCTGCCCCTGTCCTCTACGCCCCTACGCCTGCGCGAGCTTGGCGGCTTCGTCGGCGGCCTTGGCGTCCAGCTCGGCGGTGACCTTGCGCTCCACGAAGAACGCGGCCGTCGGGATGGTGCCCGCGAGCAGTACCCAGATCTGCTTGCCGACCGGCCACTTCGCCTTGGAGCCCAGGTCGAAGGCGAAGACCAGGTAGATGACGTAGAGCCAGCCGTGCGCGATGCCGACGCCCGTCACGAAGCTGTCGGCGCCGTCCATCTGCAGCCCGTACTTGGCGATGCAGCCGAGGGTGAGGAGCACCAGCAGGACGCCGGTCACGTAGGCCATGACGCGGTAGCGGGTCAGCACGGATTTCTTCATGGCTCCGAGCGTAACCGCCCGAATCGCGCGATCTTCAGCCGACCCCGGCGCCGCCGACCGTGCCCACCGCTCCGGTCGCGGCGCTCACTCGTCGTCGAAGTCGCGCGCCGCCACCCGCAGCGGCCGCAGCATCGCGAAGATCTCGTCGCACTGGTCCGCGTCGTAGACGCCCAGGCCGAAGTCCATGGCCATGAGGTCGCGGGTGGCCGCGTCGACGACCTCGCGCCCCTTGTCCGTGATGGTGGCGAGGGTGCCGCGGCCGTCGTTCGGGTTGGGCCGCTTGTCGACCAGGCCGGACTTCACGAGCCGGTCCACGGTGTTCGTCACCGACGTGGGGTGGACCATGAGGCGCTCGCCGATCTTCGACATGGGCAGCTCGCCGGCCTTGGAGAAGGTGAGCAGGACGAGCGCCTCGTAGCGCGCGAAGGTCAGACCGTAGGGCTTGACCACGGCGTCGACCTCGGCGAGGAGAATCTGGTGCGCGCGCATGATCGAGGTGATCGCGGCCATCGACGGCACGGACCCCCACCGCTGCTTCCAGAGTTCGTCTGCGCGGGCGATCGGATCGAAGGCAAGGCTGAGCGGCTTCGGCACATCTAGACCCTACCGGCCGGTCACATGATGGTCAGCCCCGTCTCGTTCCTCGGTCATCCCGTTCGGCGGGCCGTACCGAGAGGCGAGCGCACCTTATGTAACGATTGCCGCGAATTGCCCGCGCTCGGAACCTGGGGGCTGGATGCCCGTCCCGACCTTCCGCACCTTTCGCACCTTCCGTACCTTCCGTACCTTCCGTACCTTTCGCACTCCGGCCCGCGCCATCGCTCTCACCGCGACGGCGCTGCTGCTGCCCGCCCTGCTCTCCGGCTGCTCAGGCGGCGGTGGCCGCCTCACCACCGATGTCGCCGACCGGGCCACACCCGCCGGCTCCGGCACCGGCTCCCCTTTCTGGGTCGACCCGGACACGGACGCGGCCGCCCAGGCCGAGCGGTGGGAGAAGCAGGGCCGTACCGCCGACGCGCGCCTGATCGAGCGGATCTCGCGCCGCCCGCAGGCCATGTGGGCCCCGGGCGACTACCCGCGGCCCGCCATCGCGCGGGCGGCGGAACAGGCGAAGAAGGCGGACAAGACGCTGGTCCTGGTCGCGTACAACATTCCGCACCGGGACTGCGGTCAGCACTCGGCGGGCGGGGCCCACTCGGCGCAGTTCTACTACCAGTGGATCGACGCGTTCGCGGCGGGCATCGGGGACGCCAAGGCGCTGGTCGTCCTGGAGCCGGACGCGATCGGGCACATCGTCGACGGCTGCGCCCCGGCCGAGATCCAGGACGAGCGCTACCAGCTCATCTCGGCGGCGATCGACCGGCTGAAGAAGCAGCCGCACACGAAGGTGTACCTGGACGCGGGCAATCCGGCCTGGATCCCGGACGCGTGGAAGATGGTCGACCCGCTCAAGCGCGCCGGGATCGCCAGGGCGGACGGCTTCTCGCTCAACGTCTCCAACTTCCAGTCCGACGCGGCCAACAGGACCTACGGGCGCGAGCTCTCGCAGATGCTGGGCGGCGCCCACTTCGTGGTGGACTCCAGCCGCAACGGCGCGGGCCCGTACGCCGACGGCGGGGAGGACTCGTGGTGCAACCCGCCGGACCGCGCTCTCGGCACCCCGCCGACCACCCGGACCGGTGATCCGCTGCTCGACGCGTATCTGTGGGTCAAGCGCCCCGGGGAGTCGGACGGGACCTGCCGGGGCGGCCCTGCGGCGGGGACGTGGTGGGCGGACTACGCCCTCGGGCTCGCCCGCAAGGCCCACGCCTGACCTCGGCCCCTCCGGACCGCGAAACGGCGGCCACGCCGACAGCGGAGCTCAGCGGCCCCCCGCGCCGCCCCCGCCCCCACTCGTACCCGAGACACCGGAGACGCCAGAGATACCCGAGACACCGGAGCCCCCCGAAGCGACGGCCAGGGCGGGTTCCGGTTGCGGGCCGGAGAGCGTGGTCACGGCGGTCGCGGCGGTCGCCGCGCGGCGGCGTTCGGTGAGCGCCCAGACCACGAGCGGCGCGAGCGCGATGCACAGGGCGAGCACCGCCCAGGTGCGCATGGCCACGTGGGTATGGGAGAGCACGACGGACGCGGCGAGCGACGCGCTGAGCACCGCGGCCCAGAACAGATGGATACGGAAGGTCAGCACCCGGTCGGGGCTGACGTCGCCGCCCTTCGGCGTCACGACGAACCGGCACGGCCTGCGCAGCAGCGCCCCGCCGAGCGATCTGAGGTAGACGGGCGCGGAGAGCGCCGACATCGCCATCCCCGCGAGGCCGCCGGAGCCCTCGGGTTCGTGCGGCGAGACGTTGTACCGCCGGTTCCACAGGTAGACGCCGATCTGCAGGGCGGCGGCGTCGCTGTAGAGCATGAGCCACACGGAGGCGGAGACCTGGGTGCCGGAGGCGCCGAACCAGAGGAAGAGCACGCAGCTGATCACGCCGAGCAGCCAGTTGACGGCCGTCATCGGGTAGTAGACGAGCATCATCGTGTACGAGAAGAGACGGCCGGGCGGCATCGTCAGGGGCGCCTTCCAGTACTGCTTGAAGAGCGTCTCGTACGTACCGCGGGACCAGCGCATCTGCTGCGTGAAGAAGTCCGTCCAGGAGGCGGGGCCCTCGCCGACCGCGAGCACGTCGGGCGTGTAGACGGAGCGCCAGTGGCGGCCGGTGACCGGGTTGCGGTGGCGGTGGATCTCGAAGCCGGTGGCCATGTCCTCAGTGATGGAGTCGGCCAGCCCGCCGATCTGCTTGAGCGCGGAGATCCGTACGACGTTGTTCGTGCCGACGAACATAGGTGAGCGGTAGCGGTTGCCCGCCCGCTGGATCAGCGCGTGGAAGAGGAACTGCTGGGACTCGGCGGCCTTGGTGACCGGGGCGACGTAGTTGCCGTAGACCTGCGGGCCGACGACGAAGGCGACGTCCGGGTCGCGGAAGTAGCCCATCATCCGCTGGAGGAACTCGGGGTGCGGGACGTGGTCGGTGTCGACCGAGGCGAAGAAGTCGTACTCGTCGCCGTGGGCCGCGAGCCACGCGTTGTAGTTGCCGTGCTTGGTGCGGGCCTTGTGGGGGCCCTTGTCGCGGTTCCAGGCGGGCACGCCGTGGCGGGTGAAGTGCCGGACACCGAGCCGGGCACACAGGGCCTTGATCTCGGCGTCGTCGCCCTCGTCGAGCAGCCATACGTCGAGCGGGCCGCCGTGGGTGACGCGGACGGCGCCCTCCAGCGTGGCCCGGACCATCGCGAGGGGTTCCTTGCCGGGGACGTATGTCGTCAGGAAGGCGACGCGGGTGCCCGGTTCGGGGACGACGGGGACGGGGTCGCGGGCGACGAGGGTCGCGTGCGCGATGGATATGACGTTGACGAGCATGAACAGCCCGATGAGCCCGATGGAGACGAGCATCGCGATGTCGAGCGAGACCATCCACCGCTCGCCGCCCTCCCGCTCCACCCAGTGGGTGGGCCACACCAGGTAGGCCATGAGTGATCCCGCCAGCACCGGGGCGAGCAGCATCAGGGCGACCGCTCGTATTCGGTGGGGCGCGCGGGAGAGGAGAGATATGTACTGCACCCGGTAGGCGGTGCCGGCGGGCGGCTCGGTGAGCGGTCCCGCGAGTCTGCTGTAGGTGTCGTAGTCGTAGCCCTCAGGCCGCACAGCGCCCTCCAGGTTCAGGTGATCAACGAACCGATATCCCCACAAAAGGGGACATTTACGGGCGTGTCGAACCGGAAGGGGCGTACGAGTGAGGTAAGGACGTCAGGGCGCCAGATGCCGCTCGACCGTCTCCACCTTCGACGTCAGCCCGTCGCTCACACCGGGCCTGATGTCGGCCTTGATGACGACCGACACCCGGGGCGCGCGCTCCTCCACCACGGCGACGGCGCGCTTGACCACGGCCATGACCTCGTCCCACTCGCCCTCGACGGACGTGAACATCGCGTCGGTGCGGTTCGGCAGCCCGGACTCGCGCACGACACGGACGGCGTCGGCGACGTACTCCCCCACGTCCTCGCCGACCCCGAGCGGGGTCACGGAGAAGGCCACGATCATGCGTTCACGACTCCTTCGGTGCGGGCGCGGGCCGCGATCGCGGCGTTGACGGCGTTCTCGGCCTCGCGGCGCAGCTTGCGCTCGGCGAAGAAGCCGCCGGTGGGCAGGACGGAGAGGACGAAGTAGAGCGCGGCCGTGCCCTTGCTCCACTTCGCACGGTTCCAGGCGTCCAGCCAGAAGATCACGTACAGGATGAACAGTACGCCGTGGATCATGCCCATCACGGGAACGGCGTTGAAGTCCGTCGTCCGCTTCAGCACCGAGCAGACCAGGAGCAGGAGGAACGAGACGGCCTCCGGCGCGGAGACCAGGCGGAGGCGTCGGATGGCGGATGCGGTCTTGATGTCCACGGGGCACCTTCGGCGTCTGAGGCGATGAACGGGGTACGGGTCGGGCTCGTTCGCTCGCGCGATCTTGTGAATACGAGCACAAGCGAATGCCCATTGTCGCATCGAGCCCGTGGGGGCCTGTCGGCGCCCCGTCCCCGACGGCTACCTTCGACCTCGTGGCAGTGTTCCGGCTCCAGGGCAGCAGGATGCTCGCCGTCGAGATGGCGGGCGACAGCGTCAAGGCGAAGAACGGCTCGATGGTCGCGTACGACGGCCGGATGGCGTTCAAGAGGCTCACCGGAGGTGGCGAGGGGATACGAGGCATGATGACCCGCCGCATCGCGGGCGAGCGGATGACCGTGATGGAGGTCAAGGGCGAGGGCACCTGCTGGTTCGCGGACCGCGCGAGCCAGATCAACCTGGTGGAGCTGCGCGGCGAGAAGCTCTACGTGGAGGCGAGCAACCTGCTGTGCACGCAGTCGGGTCTGCGCACCGGAACGACGTTCACCGGCCTGCGCGGCGCCGCTCAGGGCAACGGCCTGTTCACCACCACCGTGGAGGGTCACGGCCAGGCGGCGATCATGAGCGACGGCCCGGCGGTGGTGCTCCGCGTCAGCCGCGACCACCCGCTGACCGTCGATCCGGGCGCGTACGTCGCCCACCAGGGGTCCCTGCGGCAGACGTTCCAGTCCGGGGCCGGGTTCCGTACGTTGATGGGGGAAGGCGGCGGGGAAGCCGTGCAGATCCTGTTCGAGGGCGACGGGCTCGTGTACGTACAGCCCAGCGAACGCGACACGATCGCGGGGGATGTGTGATGGCGCCGATGCCGACGACGGCCTTCCGTGAGATCAACTCGAAGATGGTCGAGGCGACGGTCGTGCCGGGCCGCGTCGTCTACAGCCAGCGCGGCGCGATGCTCGCCTACCGCGGTGACGTCACGTTCACGCCCAACATCCAGGGCGGGCAGGGCGGCCTTGCCTCCATGCTCGGCCGGCGGGTGGCGAACGAGGCGACGCCGCTGATGACGGTCGAGGGCAGCGGCACGGTGATGTTCGGGCACGGCGGCCACCACGTGCACGTGATCGCGCTCTCCGGCGACACCCTGTACGTGGAGGCGGACCGCCTCCTCGCCTTCGACGGAACCCTTCGCCAGGGCACGGTCTTCCTCGGCGAACAGGGCGGCGTGATGGGCCTGGTGCGCGGCCAGTTCACCGGTCAGGGCCTGTTCACGACGTCGTTGCAGGGGCACGGCTCGGCGGCCGTGATGGCGCACGGCGGCGTCATCGAGGTGCCGATCACACCGGGCCGCCCGGTCCACGTCGACCCGCAGGCGTACGTGGCGCACCACGGCGACGTACGCAACAAGCTGTCCGCGGCGCTCGGTTGGCGGGAGATGGTGGGGCGCGGCAGCGGCGAGGGCTTCCAGCTGGAGCTGAGCGGGAGCGGGGCGGTGTATGTGCAGGCGTCGGAGAAAAAGCTGTGAGTGGGCGAGCTGTCCGGCCGAACGCAGAACTCAGACCGGTCAGAATGCAGTCTGATTGACACCGTCACGCTTGACTCCATGACGCAATCATCGTGTCATGGGAGCATGCTGTACGTGACTCCCTCCCTGGACGCTGACGACCGGCGGGCCCTCGACGAGATCGAGAGCATGCGCCGCGACCTGCGCCATATGCTCCGGGCCACCCCTCACTGGACCCGCCAGCTGCGCCGCAACCTCACCGCCCGTGCGATCGCCGGATCGAACACCATCGAGGGCTACGCCGCGACGGTCGATGACGTGGAAGCCCTCATGTCCGGCGAGGAACCCCTGGAGACCGGAGAAAAGACGCGTGCCGAGCTGGAGGGCTACCAGCGCGGCATGACCTACATCCAGGCCCTCGCCGACGCCGGTGACGACTTCCGGTACGACGCCGGCCTGCTCAACGGCCTGCACTTCATGCTGCAGGGCCACCACCTCGACAAGCGCCCCGGCCGCTGGCGCGACGGCCCCGCCTACGTCACCAGCCCCGACGACCCCCTGGTCCCCGCCTACACCGCGCCCGACCAGGCGGACGTCCCCGCTCTGATGGCGGAGTTCATCGACTGGCTCAACGAGGGCGACCTCGACGTGCCCGTCCATGTCCGCGCTTCCATGGCCCACCTCAACCTCGTCAAGATCCACCCGTGGAAGGACGGCAACGGGCGCATGTCCCGCGCCCTGTCCACCCTCGTGTTCTCCCGCGAGGCCCTGATGCCACCCGAGTTCTCGTCCATCGAGGAGTGGCTCGGCCGGGGGCAGAACACGTACGCGTACTACCAGGTTCTGGAGGACGTGGGTGGCCCGCACTGGAGCCCGGAGCGGGACACCCGGCCCTGGATCCGGTTCTGCCTGACCGCCCACCATCGCCAGGCCCAGCAGGCCCAGCGGCGCTTCGATGTGATGTCGCGGGCCTGGACCCGCCTGATCGAAGGCGTCGAGGCGGTCGGCCTGGACGAGCGGGTCGTCTACGCGCTGCTCCCTGCCTTCTCGGACGCGAAGGTCCGCCGCACCGTGTACCAGCAGGACGCCGACCTCAGCGACCAGCAAGCCATCCGCGACATCCGTGAGCTCGTGGCTCGCGGCTGGCTCGTTCCCCACGGCAAGGCCCGAGCGCGCTATTACGCCCCCGGCCCCCTTATGGACCCGGTCCGGGAAGAGGTCCGCCAGTCCATGGAGCCGTACACGGACCCCTACCGTCAACAGCGCTGACCCGCCCCGCCCCTCCTGCCCGCTTGCCGGTGAACCTGCCGGTCATACGCTCGCCGGTTCGTCCCAGGGACAGACCTCGAAGACGGTTGACACCGCTCAGCGTTCGGGCGCGTCCCGTGAAGGGGTGGCGGCGCTTGCGTCGCCTGACCCCTCCCTGGCCCCCTGCCCGGCTCCTCCCAGCCTGCAACCCCGAAGCGTTCGATGGAGTGACCATGAGCGGTCACAGAGTCATCTGGGCAGAGCGAGCCGGATGCCAGTCAGGCGTTACACCACGTAGAACCCGCGCGGGATCTCCTTACGCAACCGCCCCTCCGACACCAATACGGCTACGGCGCGCACGGCCGTCGACTGGCTGATGTCGTACTCACCGCTCAGCGCCACGGTGCCCGGGAACTTGTCCCCGCTGTGCCATTCCCCAGCGTCCAACCTGCGCCGGAGATCATCGGCGACCTGCGGGGCGAACGGCACTGAACGATCAAGCTGCATGTACCCAGCGTGCGAACGAGTCGGTCAGGCCCGGTGGCGTACGGTCATGGTGTGCCCGGACGCGGAACCGGCCGACTCTCCTCAGCGATGTAGTCATGAAGAAGTGGCTCGGCCCGGCGAGCCTACACCGATCCGCCGTCCCGCGAAACGGACACCTCAGGGGGCGGAGGCTCCGCATGCCCGTGGCGGTGGCCTCGCGTCAGCGCTGCCACCGCCACGGACCGCGCTACCCCTCCTCGGCCCGCGCCTCTCGGCGCAGCACGTTCCGGGCGATCAGCGCCACGGTCTTCACATCGCCCAGAGCCGGAACCGCCGAATCGGCACCGTCGTTTTCCGGGTAGACCCCGGCCAGGGTGGTCCGCATGGCCTGGCGCGCGGCCGGTACCGCCTGATCGGCCAGGATATCCAGGGCCTTGCGGTACCGGTCCGGCGGAAGGCCGGGCAGATACAGGTGGGCGCCGTCCGCCGACTCGCGCACAGCCTGGTCACGCAGAGCGGGCAGGCCGGCGGGCGAACACTCGGACAGGCGCTCGGACAGGAAATCAACCAGCCAGTCGAACGTCGGCGCCTTGCCGTAGTACATGATCCAGCCGTACTCGTCCGAGACCCCGACGCTGTAGGGCTTCACAGGGACTCACCCCCGCCCGGCCGGCCCGACTCGCCCAACTCCCGCAGGAACTCCGCAGACATCATGGCGAGGATCTCCAGAGTGCGCACCACGTGTCCGTGCCAGGACGACTGCTCCGGCCTCCGGCGCAGCTCGTCGGCGTAGGCCTGCGGCACGTCGTCGGCCAGGATCCGCAGCACACGGTGCCGATACGGCTCGGGGAGATCGCTGACGAAGAAGTTGCCGACGACGAGATCACCCTCCTCCTCGACGAAATCCCACAGTTCCCTGTCCGGAACCCGGCTCCTGAGGTACTCGATGATCCACAGGTACATGCCGGTACTGGTCGTCCACACATACTCGTCGGAGACGGAAATCTCCTTGCTCATCGTCGTCCTTCGCGGTCGTCGTCGAACGTCAGACGGGCGGCCCGCACCCCGTCGGAGTGCGGGCCGCCCTACCCCACGTCTCAGTCGTCGTAGATCACGCTGAGGCATTGGTCGACCAGTACTCGGAGTACCCGAACCGCTCACCGAGTGCCATGAACGCCTCGCAACGTGCTTCGCTGACCTGCACGCCGTACGCCTTGATCGTCCGCAACAGCAAGCGGAACCCCAGGTCCGCGCACGCTTCGGAGACCACCCGCTCCAGTGCGGGGGCCAGGCCCGGCACGGCCGGTGGATGGCCCTCACGGCTGGTGGCGCGCGTCAGGCGGCTTTGGAACGGTCGAATGCCCTCACCGCAGACACGGGATGAGCCAGCCACTCGACCACCAGGCCGCCCTGCGGGATCCACTTGTCGTGGCCCTCGGGCGACAGCACGAGGGGCAGGTCCCACTGCTTCATCACCCACGTCAACCCGATCTCCAGGGCAAATGCCGGATCCTCCCGGTACTCGTCCACAGTTCCTCCTTCCCCATCGATCACGGCTTCGGCTGATCGCGTCCCTTCCGTCTTGAACCGAAGGAATCGCCGTGAGGCGCTAATCCCCGTCCGCCCCGGCAGGGCAAAGGGCGGCCCGCGTCCCCAGGGTGGGGGTGCGGGCGGCCCGAGAGCGCGTCCGGTGACGCCCTGCGTCGACTCCGTGGCAGGCGCTACTACTGTTCGGACAGGTAGCGCGCGTTGTCCACCACGAACTCGCCGTACTCCAGGGCTTCTCCGATCGCCTCCAGTCTTGCGTACTGCTCAGGGGTCAGTTCCAAGTCGCCTGCCACCATGGCCCGCAGCAGCAGCCGGAAGGCCAGCTCCGGGGTGCAGCGGCGGGCGCACTCGGCGAGAGCCGCCTGTACGTCGGTGTCCAGGCGGCGTGCTTCCTGGATCTCAGCGAGGATCGCGTCCAGTCGATCCGAACCCTCCTCGATGTCCGCCCCGGCGAGCGGACGCACGTCTGTCCTCTCCGACAGGCTGGCGTCGCACAGATCGAGGACCGTCCGCGTCCATTGCGCCCCTCCCCCGAGGAAGTTGAAGGTGGGCAGGTACTCCGTTCCCGCCTCCCACAGCACCTCCAGCGTCTTCGTGGGAAGCTCGCAGAGACTCTGGAGGTCACGCCGGGCTGCCAGAACGTTCTCATCGGACGCGCCGACGAGCCTCTGGCGCATCAGCTCGGCGGCCGTGTCCGCCTCGCACGCCCAGTCCTGGTGAAAACCCCACATAAACCAAGTGATTCCGAAGTCGAATTCACTAAAGCGTCCCACTGTCTTGTCGTCCTTACCTCGGGAAGAAGGTCTGCACATAGAAGCCTTTCGGATGCTTCGGCATGCCTGGCTTTCTGGGGGCCTTCACAAGCTTGAGTAGGAATCCGTTGCCCGCGGCCTCAGTGGGCTTGTCTGCCCAGTACACCTTGCCGAGGGACGTCCCCTTCGGCCCGTAGTAGCCCTTCAATTCGAGCACAGTCTCGTTCGGTTTCCTGGTCATCCACGTGGATATCTGGGATGCCTTGTCCTTTAGTACGGCGTCGAGAACCTTCTGCGCCGTCTCCTGGTCGGTCCACACGCTGTTCGGTGTCGGCCTTCCCTGCTCGCGTGTCTTCCTCGCCGACAGGGCCTTCGCCTTCTGCTCGTCGGGGCGCACATGCTCCTCCAGGGTGTGCGCGTCGGGGAACTGCTTTTCGTCGAGTTCGAGGTTGTCGCAGTTGTGGACCAGTACCGGGCTCACGCCCGCGAAAGCGTAGAAGGTGTGCAGGCCCGAGACGGTCAGGTCGTACACGGTCCGGGGCGCCTGTTCGCGGTGCTGACGCACTGCGGCCACCGTGCGGAAGGATCCCGTGGGCGTGCGCAGACGGTCGCCCTTGTGGAGCGCCGAGGCGAGGGTCCAGCCACGGCCCATGACGAAGACGCGGTGTCCCGGTGTGCTCGTCAGGCGGCCGCCTCGCGCAAGCGTGATGTCCTCGAGTACGACGGTTTGGTGCCGGAAGTCGCGAGTGACCTGCTCACCCCGTAGGCGCCCGGTCGTGGGGTCGCCCGCCATGAGCAGGTCGCCGATGTGCACGTCACGGATGGCTCTGCGGGTGCCGTTGGCGAGGAGCACTCGGGTGCTTCCGGGGAAGCTGTTGGTGCTGCATGCCGTCGTGGCCTCCTCGTACGCGTCCACCGTTTTCTCGGCCTCGGCGACGGTGGCGGGGTTGACTCCGTCGATCGCCTTGAGGGCCTGGAGGGCGTCCTTGACGCCGATACCGGTGCGCAGGGAGGCGTCGACGGCCTTGAGAGCGTCGGCGACGGCCTTGGCGACTTTGCCTCCGAACACGATGGAGCCGATGTCGAAGGCGGCCCAGGCGCAGTCGCCCCAGGTTCCTCCGGAGGTGTCCGAGACCAGGGAGGCGATCTTCTTGCCGCATTCGATGAAGTCTCCGAGGAGGATCTTCACCGGGTCGATGCCCTTGTTGAACTCGACCATCGTGAGCGTGCGGGTGACCGTCTTGCTCTGGATCTCCTTGCCCGGCGTCGTGCCGAGGAAGTACGTGTCCGACATCGGGCATCCGGCCTGGGTGGCCGGAACGTCCTGGGCGGTGCACAGGTAGATGTCCAGGTCGACCCGGAAGTGGATCGTGGCGGTCACCGTGCAGTTGCCGGTGTGGAAGATCGGGTTGCAGTTGTGCTTCTTGACGTTCGTCGGGTCGCCGACGGGGACGTTGCGGCTGGTGTAGAAGAGGCCGCCGATGCCGCCCGCGCCGTCCTTGATCTGCTTGTTCTTCTGGGCGTTCTCCGCCTGTTCCGCCGCCTCCTGGGCCTGCTTCGCGTACTTCTGGGCGTCCTTGGCCGCCTTCTCCGCTGCCGTGGCGTCGGCGTCGGCCTGGTCGGCCGCCTGGCGGGCCGCCTTCGCCGCCGCCTCGGCCTGATCCGCCGCGGTGCGGGCCGCTGCGGCGTCCAGGGCTGC